>JAHIME010000057.1 GCA_018896595.1 Patescibacteria group bacterium | reverse complement strand
TCGGGGATAATTCACGTCTTTAATTAAAATTAATTTTAAAGCTTTTAAAAACACCGCCGACCAGCCAAAAATGGATTTGCCCGGCGAATCAACGCCGATAACAGTCAAAGGCAGACCTATTTCATTGTTGTAATTTTTTATGTTCCTGCGCGCGTTAAACTTGGAAGCAAGCGCCGTATAAACCGCTTCTTTGGCGCTGGTTTTGCCGACACTGCCGGTAATGCCGATGACATCCGGCTTGTATTTTGCCAAAATCATCTTAGCTAATATTTTAAGTTTGAATTGTATAATTTTTTTCATATATTTACCTTTCCTTCGGCACTTGATAATAGTTTAATATAAACTCGGCTAATTCGCCGAACAGAGGGGCGGCCGAGCTTTCCGCCCATTCCACATCGCGCGGATTATCAATTCTTGTTATCATGACAAACACCGGATCGTCAACCGGCGCAAAGCCGGCGAATGAGCCGATATGGGCGTTCTCCTCATAGCCGCGGCCGTCTTTCTTGGGAATCTGCGCCGTGCCGGTCTTGCCCCCGACATAATATCCTTTTACCCCCGCATTTTTGCCATGGCCGTTTTCCACGACATTTACCATCATGCCGCCTAAAAGCATCGCGGCTCTTTCGGAAATCACGCGCCTGATTTGCTTGGGTTCGGTTTTTATTTTCACTCCGTCAGCCGAGATAATTTCCTTGACTAAATACGGCTTCATTAAAACTCCGCCATTGGCTATCGCGCCGAAAGCCGCGGCCATTTGCAAAGGCGTCACGGCGATGCCTTGGCCGAAAGAAGCGGTAGCGGCGTATAAATCCTTATTAATTTTTTCTTCAGTCAAATTCTTGATATCGCCGGCGCTTTCGCCTTCCAGCTCAATGCCGGTTTTTTCCCCGAAACCAAAATTTTTGATATACTGGTTGAATTTATCATTGCCAACCTGCTTCGCGACAAAAATCGCTCCGGTATTCAAAGATTTTTCCAGCACTTGATTCATGGTTACATTGCCATACGCTTTATGGTCTGAATTTTCAATATTGTAATTGGCGATTTTTACCGAACCCGTATCGTTAAAAACAGTATCCGGCGCGACTTTGCCCTGGTCCAAGCCCATAGCCATTGTCATTACCTTGAATATTGAACCGGGCTCGTACTGGGCAAAAATAGCCGGATTATTGTAGACCGCGGCTGATTCTTCTTTTTCGTAATTATTCGGATCATAATCCGGATAAGAGCACATGGCCAATATGGCTCCTGTTTTGGGATTCATAATAATTACGCTGCCGCCGTCAGCGCCATGTTTCAAGACCGCCTCATTGAGCTTCTTGCAGGCGGTAAACTGAATAGTCCGATTTACGGTTAAAAGCAGATCGCTGCCGTTGCGCGGCTTATTGTATTGCCGGTCGTTAATAATAATCATATCGCCGCCAGCCGCCCGCTCGCCCCTGATTGATCCCATCTCGCCGTAAAGTTCATTGTCAAAAAATCCCTCCAGCCCGTAAAGCCCTCTTTTCTCGTCTCCCGCGTAGCCGACAAATCCCAGCATATGCGAACCGACCCTGCCTTCGGGATAAAAACGCTGACTTTCCATTACAAAAGCGATGCCGCTTATTTTTAATTCTTTTTCTTCTCCGGCGGAATTATTATATATCTTATCGTTTTTAATTTCCAAGTCTTCCGGCTTAATCGCGGCGTTTTCATCGCTCGCCAAGACGGCGTATAATTTTTTTAATGTATCTTCATCAACCCTTTGTTTGATCGGCTCGTATGGATCGTCGTTTTTTGATAAAATTTTTAAATAATCGTTAATAATGGACTCTTTTCTTAAATTTATTTCGGCCCCTCTCTTGATAAGCAAAAAATCTTTGTCAAGTTTTTCATTTTCGGGCAATTCCTCCAACAGTTCGTCAACTTCTTTTTCAATTCCCGCCTGGTTAAAGACCGCGTACAGCTTATCCGCTATTTCGCTTGGATTTTTTAGCTCTTTCGGCACGGCGTATAATAAGGCGATTTCCTTGTTGGTGGCGATGGGATAAACCGAATCGCCTCCGGGGCTGTCCTTAATAAAAATTTTGCCCCGTTCCGGCTCCAGCTCGCTGAAAATCTGATGCTGGCCGGAGGCTAAAGCTAAATATAGATCATAATTCATTACCTGCAGACTGTAAAGCTTAAACAATATCGCTCCTCCCAATAAAAAAATAATCGCTATTACTGAATTAACGCGATTATTGCCGTCAATATTTTTCGCAAGCCCGTTTTTTTTGCCAAACCCGATTTTTTTATAGCGCGCATTCATAAGATATACGGATTATAATAATCACTTTTTCACGACAACCTGATCTTTCGCTGAAATATATACTATTTCATCAACGGCTACCATGTTTAATCCCGCGACCCTTTCATTCAAATTATTGTATGATTCCATTGACATTGTCTGAAGCTTGAAATTTTCATTTTCTCTTGATAATTCATTAATATTCTTTTTTAACTCGTTCAATTTAAATCCTTTGATTGACAAATCATTGGTTGCTATCACATAATAAACGGATAAAATCGCCGCTAAAACAAATAAACATTGATTAAAATATTTTAATTTAAAAATTTTATTTTTATTTTTTTTATCTTCTTTGTCTCGGACAAAAGAATTTTTTTTCATTTTTATTTTTGTCATAATCTCTAAAAATAAATGGTATTAAAATTAAACTTGCTTGTTTTTACATTCTCTCCGCAGCCCTTAATTTGGCGCTGCGCGCCCGAGGGTTGTTAAGGACCTCCTCCTCGGACGCCCTAACAACCCTTGGGGTTAATATTTTAAGTCGAGCCTTATGATGGCAGCGACAAGCTGGGTAACTTGGCGGGCATATGCAATCTTTGCTTTCCCGCTTAAAAAAACGCTTCACGATTCTATCTTCCAAGCTGTGGTAAGAAACAACCGCTATCCTGCCCTTGGGAGCCAATAAATCCATGGCCTGCGGCAACACTTGCTCCAAATTTTCCAGTTCCTTATTGGTGGCGATGCGCAATGCCTGAAAAACGCGGGTTGCCGGATGAATTTTACCGTATAAATATTTTTTAGGCAGGGCGCTTTTAATAATTTCCACCATTTGCCCTGTTGTTTTAATAGATTTTAATTTGCGATATTCAACAATTTTCCGCGCGATTCTCTTGGCAAACCTTTCCTCTCCGTATTCCTTGAAAATTCGTTCCAATTCCTCCGCGCGCCGATTATTTACTATGCGCTCTGTTGTTTCTCCGGCGGTTTGGCCGAAGGCCATATTCAGCGGCGCATCCAATTGAAAAGAAAATCCCCTATTCCTGTCTTGGAGTTGAGCTGATGATAAGCCCAAATCAAGCACAATGCCATGAAATTCAACATGCCCGTCACCCCCTCTCCTTCGCAAGGAGAGGGTTGGGGTGAGGTCTTCAACAATTTTTGATAAATTTTTAAAATTATCATTGATTAAAATAATATTTTGTAATTTGTAATTTGTAATTTGTAATTTGGCATTTTTTATTGCCATTTCATCTAAATCAATGGCTAAAACTTTCCCGCCTCCCCCTACCTTCTTAGCAATCTCAATCGTATATCCGGCCCCGCCCAAAGTGCAATCAATAAAACATTGTCCGGGCTTGGGATTTAAATATTCTAATACCTCTTTTAACATTACTGGAGTGTGTTGATAAATCATTCTTTTTTATAATGACATGTTTATACGCCAAGCTCCCCCAATGCTTCAGCGATATCGCCGCTCTTTTTCTCCGTGCTTGTTTTATGTTTATTCCAAGTCGCCTCGTCCCAAATTTCCAGCCTGTCAAACAGCCCCGCTACGATAACTTTCTTTTTTAGGCCGGCGAATTTTCTTAAATAGTGAGGCAGAATAATCCTGCCTTGGCTGTCAAAGTCAACATCCATAGCTCCCGCGAGCATAAAACGGGCAAATGCCCTCGTATTGGCTTTATTTATCGGCATATTCGCCAGCTTCGGCGCCAATTCCAGCCATTTTTTCTTAGTATACAGCACTAAACAATTATCCAATCCTTTTGTCACAACCGCTCCATCTTTTAAATCAACGCGAAATTTAGCCGGTATTGCCAGCCTGCCTTTTAAATCTAAATTGTGTTCGTATTCTCCGATAAACATATTTTATTTTTCACCATTATTCCCCACTTTTCACCATCATAATTTCATTTTACACCACAACGCGCCCTTTGTCAATCATAAATACCCAAAACAAAACCATTAGAAAATTAACTAAAATTAGTTAAATTGCCAATCAAAAAACCCCGCCTGTTGATAAGCGGGGAATTTTAATAATTAAATTGATATTATTTTACAAACAACAAGCGCCAAAAACTGCCAAGTTGTCAACATTTCATCCACAAGGCAGCGTGATATTCGGTTCTTTGCCGTAAACCGGCTCAACGATATTAAATTTTTTTAAACCGTTTTTAAGTTTTTCGCGGCATTTTATATTTATAGTTCCTTCCACGGGAACTCTTAGGGCAAACCCCAAAGCGTTGGCGGTAACCGCGCCAATACGCAAAGCCGTGAAACTTGTCCTGATCGCGGCATCGGGACTGCCGCCGCGATTAACAACTTTTATTTTTTTAATATCTTTAATTTTTAGCTTATTTTGCGCCAACATCTTATCAATCATCGGCAGCAATTTCTCGGCTTGGGCGTATTTAGCTTTAATTTTCTTTTGCGCCGCTATCTCATCTTGACCGCGAACATTCTTTTTTACGGCAACAATAATATTGTCTCCTTGAGTTGTGTCAATAAATAATATCATAAAATTCATAAAGCTATATTATCATCTTCTCTTCTCAAAAATTTTTAGCATATTCTCAACTTCGCTTTTAGATTTTTCCAAGTTTTCATTGGTTAAATCCGCGTCAATATAAGCGCGCCAAGTCCTTCCCCTCGCTCCCCAATTCCATTGCCCCAAGGGGCCGTCAACGCCGAATTTCATCTCTCCCCCGTCAATCTTAACGACATAATCAAAGCCCGGCTTAAAATCTTTAATTCTATAGACCCCGCCTTTAACTTCAAAATTCTTCTCGGTAACCGCGACGCCGAATATCTTGCTTAATCCGCTTTTATAATCATGATGCTTTAATATTTCCACTATTCCTTCCATCCTGCCGGGATTGCCGCTGACATTTTTAAACTGGTAAAAATATTCATAAGCGTCATCATAAGATACGTTCGCGCCCTCAACCATTTTTATGGATTCAGCCGCCTGGTCTAAGTTATTTTTATGGTTCATCAAATGGAGAATCTTGCCCTCGGCGCCGCCTTTATGCTCATACTCGTAAAATTCCTTATCCGCCCCCTCAAATTTAGCGCCCTTAAAATTTTCAGCCAGCCCGTGAACTTCTTGGGATTTAAAGCTTCCATCCTCGCCTTTAAAATATTCGTGGATTTGGGTTTTGCCTTGGGCGTCTTTTTCCAAAACATAAGCCGCCTTATCAATTCCTTTCGCGCCGACCCTGATTTCCTCGCCTGTTTCAGGGTTAACATAACCGGCTTTTATGGCGGCGCGATCGGCTTCTCCGCCCGACCACTTGGGACTGTCGCAAATTAAATTGCCGTTAGGCAATTAAAAAAGCGGCCGCAAGGCCGCTAGTTATGCACATTTTACCATAGAAAAAAGATTAATTTTGTGCTAAAATTAAGATATAAATAACTAATTTTTAAGCAAAATT
>JAHIME010000056.1 GCA_018896595.1 Patescibacteria group bacterium | reverse complement strand
GGTTAAATTAGACACCAACGGCTCCAATCCGGAAATGATCAAGAACTTGATTGATAAAAAGCTGATTGATTATATCGCGATGGACATCAAAGCGCCGAAAGAAAAGTTGGAACAAATAGTCGGCTTGCCGGCGCGCCTCTACCCAAATATTGTAAAAAGTGTTAAAATAATAATGGAAAGCGGTTTGCCTCCCTCCAATTGGGCGGGCAAGTATGAATTCAGGACAACCTTGGTTCCTGGACTGCTTGATAAAAACGATATTGTTAAAATAGCTAAAACAATTAAAGGCGCGAGAGTGTGGTATCTGCAGCGGTTCAAGAGCGATGTTGGTTTGCTGAACAAGAAACTGCAAGGGATTAAGCCGTTTACGGAAGCGGAGATGAAAGAGATGCGCAAGGCCGCGGAAAAATATGTAAAAATTTGTGAAATAAGATAATTTAAAAAATTATGCCAATTCAAAATTTGCCCGATGAATCATCTCAAATAAAAAAATTGTTGGAAAAAAATCTGGAATTAACCGAAGAGATTTTTAAAATGGCCAAGAGCATTAAGAGCTTTGTAATACATCAAAGAATTTTTGGCATATTAAAGCTGTTGATTATCGTTGTTCCGATTATTTTAGGCATTATTTATTTGCCGCCGCTTCTTAGCGGCATTACCGAACAATATAAAGAACTTTTGGGCATTAAAGGCGAGGCAAGCGGAAATATAACCAATATAATGGATTTGTTAAAGGGCAGCGCGGGCGGAGAGAATTTAAAGAATGTTGACATAAATAAATTGCCGCCGGAAGCGCAGAAATATTTAAAGTAAGTTACTTAAATCATTTAAAATACTCCAAACATCTTTAGATTAAAGAGTAAAGAGTATTTAATTAAATCATATGCTAAAAAATAATCCCATAAGATTGGTGATGATTTTTGTTTTATTAGCAGTATTAATTATTGAAGCGATGCTAATCAGCTATTTTTATAAAGAACCGTTTAAATCAGAACCAAACAAGCAGAAGGTTGCTTCACCCGTTTCTTCAACAACGGAAAATAAAACAGAATCTCCTAAAATTACCATGCCGAAAGTAATTTATAATTTATCAGGCGTAATTCAGAAAATAGAACAAAATTCCGTTGTTTTAGAAGCCAATATTTCATATATAGATGAAACTAATCAAGTTGCTCAAAAAAAAAGAAACAAAAAAAATTATCATTACCCCGGCTACGAAATTTAGCCGTTTGACAATTACGGCAACCGCGCAGGAAAATACCAAAAAAATTCAAGAAAATGAAATGGCCGCGGAAGATTTAAAAGTTGGCGATAATATTGAAGCAATAGCCGCGAGCAATATTAACAATGTTCAAGAATTTGAAGCGACCCAAATAAGAATCTTGCCTTAATTTATTATGCCGGATTTTATGAAAATAAATAGGCGAAATTATTTTATTATAAATGCTTGTTTTTTTGTTTGTTTTATTTCGGCTTTATTTTTATTTCGGCCGATTTTTTCAATGGCGGCAGGCGAAGTTGTTTTAAATGACCCGGTAGTTTCTTGCAACGGTTCCAATGTTCAGGTTGATCTTGCCTGGAGCTCCGCTCTCACAGGAAGCCCGACTTATTATATTCTGCGTAAAATTCAAGGAGATATAAGCTTTACGCAAATAGACGACACTATTAATACTTTTTATATTGACACCACGGCTGTTAGCGGCAAAACTTATGTTTATCAAATTAGGGCTGAAAAGGGGGCCGCTATTTATTATACTGATGAAAAAACCGCTTTGCCCGCTTATTGTCCGCCAACATATTTGCCGTCAACAAAATCCTGCCAGCCGGACGGGCCTCATATCAATTTATCATGGACTGCCGTTTCCGGCGATTTGTCCACTTATGAAATTTACAGGAAAGATCCGAGCGAAACAGCGTTTTCGTTATTACCGACAGGAGTTTACACAGCGGTTTCTTATAATGACGGCCCGGATCTTATCGGCGTTGGCTCTTATTATTATTACATAAAAAGCATTTGGCAGGATAGCAATTTCGCTTTTGAAAATACTAATACTGAAGAAATCGCGCCGGCTTGCCCGCCAACTCTTACACTTGCCTCAAGCTGTTTAAGCGATACCGCGCCGGGCGGACCGGTAATTAATTTAAGCTGGAATAAATTGCGAGGAGTTCAAAAGTACCAAATTTACCGCCAAACTCCGGCTCAGGCCTCGCCCTCTCTTTTAACCGAAATTTTTAATGAAGCGACTGTTAATTATGATGATAAATTAGCTGAAAGCCTGCCCTCCGGCTATTATCAGGGAGGAATAATTTATTATTATGTTAAAGCGGTTTGGCCGACGGAACAAAGAGATTCCGGCACTCAGCAAATAGATATTCCTCAATGCAAGCCATATTTAGCAGTAACGAATAACTGCGATATTTTTAGCATGATACTTTCATGGACAGCCGTAAAGGGAGCAACGCATTATAATATTTATCGCGATGGCGCGTTCCTTGCTCAAAGCATTGGCATTGCCAACACCGCTTATACCGATGGCCTTGATCTTGTTAATTGCCCGGGACAAATTTGCGCGCACAATTATTCCGTTCAAGCCATTCTTAGTATTGGAGATCCTTTAGTTTCTAATACTGTTTTAAGCAATATTGATTGCGTAACCATCATACCTCCTTCGCCGCCACCGGACATAAAAGCAGGCAGCTCTTATGCTTTGTGCGAGAATGGCGAATCTAAAATAAAACTTGAATGGCAGGCTTCAAACAATGTTACTTATTACACTGTTTATAGAAACGGCGCTGGAGTTGTTAATTTATTAGAAACTTTATATATTGATAGCGGAGTGCAAGCCGGCTATAGCTATACTTATACCGTTACCGCTTTTGGCAAAGGAGGGACTTTTATTGATTCTCAAAACAGTTACACTGTTACAGCGTTTGATTGTAGTACTCCTTCTGCTCCAATTCTAAGTTTAACTCCGGGTTGTGATACCGGAGCGCCTTTTATTAAACTTTCCTGGTCAGAGTCAACCAATGCCTATAGTTATGAAATTTATCGCGGCCTTTCCGCCGGCAGTTTAATTTTGTCAGCAACTTTTAATCAAACAGCGCCGGAATTCGCTTCCAGAATTTTCCAAGATAATAATGTATTGCCTTCAACGGCTTATTATTATAAAATAATCGCTCGCGGCCCTCCGGGAACCGGCGCGGACGGCTTGCCGATTCAATCGGAATCCGCAATAAATTCAATAACCGCTTATTCCTGCCTGCCAACAACGCCGATACTTGCATTAAACAGAGTATGCTTTTCGGGCGCGCCAAAAGTCACTCTTTCTTGGGTTACTGACAAGGCTAATACCGCAAGCTATGAAATTTTCCGCAAAGACTTTAGTGAAACTATACCAATTAAAATAATTAGCGATGTTAATACAACTGCTTGGACGGACAGCGCGGTAGCGCCATCGTCTTCCTACGAATACAAAGTAGAGGCCGTGGGGAATGTAAGCGCTTTCCGAGCAACCGAAGGGTATAAATTCATAGTTAGCTATGATTGTTCTTTGCCGGGGCCATTTACTTTAAGTGATACGGTTTATTGTCAGGGTTCATATCCAAGGGCTAATCTGTTATGGACTAATAGTTCTAACGCAACCTCATATAACCTTTATCGCAGATTATTAAATCCTGATGATTCATTAAATCAACAAACTAATATTTATAATATTACGACCCATGCCGTTGGTGATTTAAGCGCTGTTTTAAGTTTTGACGGATTTAATGATTATGCTCAAATTCCCGATAGCCCGATTTTAAGAGTGGGTAATGCCGGCGCGGATTTTGCCGTTGAATTTTGGCTTTATCTTCGGCAAGGCAATACAGGTTCATATAGAAGCATAATGCATAAAGGCGGCGCGGACGCGAATCGCACTTTTGCTATGTGGATGCGGCCTGATGACAATAGAATACATTATAGAATCAGCACAACAGCAAACTGGAATGAAGGCGGCGACAGCATTGCTACGGTTCCTTTAAATACTTGGTCGCATATTGTTTATATAAAAAATGGCAATACTTTAAAGCTTTATATCAATAAAAATTTATCAACCGTCAATTTAGCCGGCCAATCCATAAGCAATAACGGGCCGATTTATATAGGCAAAGATCCCTGGAGCAATGGTGTGAACAGCTTAATTGATCAGGTTAAAATTTATAAGCGGGCTTTAAGCGAGATTGAAGTTTATGAGCATTATGATAATGTTTATAACAATGAAGCGGATTTAATAGGCGCTTGGCTTTTTAACGAAGGAACGGGCCAAACTGCCGCGGACAGTTCAGGTAATGGCAATAACGGTATTTTAGGATCCAATGTTGTCGTAGCCCCCGAGGATCCTGAATGGATTTCTTTTGCCGGCTTTACTGAATTTGGGCGCGGCCGAGCTTTGAATTTTAATAATAATAGCGCTTATATAAGTGTTCCAAATTCTAACAGCTTAAACCCAACTAAAATAACAGCAGAAGCATGGATATATCCGACGAGTTTTAATGATTACGGAAACATTATTAGTAAAAGAGATTCAACTCTTCAATATATTCTCCGTCTGTATGGCTGGACCGGCCAAGTTCAGGGTTATGTTTATGTTAACGGAGGTTGGCAAAATTGCACCACCAATTTGACGGTTTCGCTTAATAAATGGAACCATGTCGCGAGTACTTACGACGGCAGTACAATAAGAGTGTATGTTAACGGCCAAGAAGGCTGCAATTATGCATACGCGGGAAATATAAGCGATGGCGGCTCAAATCCGGCAACTTTACGCATCGGGAGCAATTCTACGGGAGTAACTTCAAGAGAACGTTTTAGAGGGAATATTGACGAAGTAAGGGTTTATGGCCGGGCATTAACCGCTCAAGAAATTCAAGAGCATAATCAAGCCGTTTATAATAACGAAGCGGAATTAAGAGGCCTTTGGCATTTTGACGAAGGAAGCGGAACTGCCGTTTCAGACAGCAGTAATAATGGCAACAACGGAACAATTATCGGAGCGGCTTGGGTTGAAAGCGGCTTGCAGGTAGGCAAGAAATATAATTGGCAAACAATCGCAGGCGGCATAGGCGGGCAAACCGCTGTTTTAACCAATCCGATTACTCTTTCCGATTGTCCGCCAACCAAGCCGGGCTTAAAGCTTGAGCCGATTTGTTCCGCGCCTAATATACCGGCGGTTAAACTTGATTGGTCTTATCCGTACGGAGCTGGAAGCTATGAAATTTATAGAGAGGGCGCGGTTAATCCCATAAAATCAGATGTTAATAGTACCGACCCGGCCTTAAGGAGGTTTACGGATGATAGCAGCGGAGCCGGGCTGGCCGGCTTAGCCAGTTATACTTATTGGGTAAAAACTATTAATTCAGCCGGCCAAACAGAGTCTGACCACTTGCCAGTAACCGCTTTGGATTGCATAGCGCCGACCAAGCCGGAAAATTTATCTCCTGCTTTTTCCTGCAGCGGTTCTTATCCGCAGATTGTTTTAAACTGGGATGCTTCGCTTAATGCCAGCTATTATACAGTTTATAGAAAAGATCTCGCGACACTTATAACAACTAGCCAAAATACGACAGCAAATTCTTTTACTGATACATATAGCAATGGCGTCAGGGTTAACAAAAATTATCAATATTATATTCGGCCTTTTTCTCTCGGCGGACTGCCCGGACCGGACTCTGATGTGAAAGTTATTACTACCGGCTATTGCGCTCCTTCAACATTGTCGCTTATTGCTTTAACTACAAGCTGTGTAAATTTTGCGCCGGTTAATACTCTTACTTGGACCGATGCTACGGATTTTAATACAGCTAATTATGAAATTTACCGCGATGGCACCGCTTTAGTTAATAAAATAGCCACAGTTGCCAAAGGCACTTTAAGCTACGCGGATAATGACACAGGATTGCTAAACTTAACTAATTATACTTATTATATAAAAGCTGTCGGCCCGACCGGCTTGGAAAGCCCGAGCTTTGCTCAAGCCAGCATTAATACTTACAGTTGCGGCATTGCGCCGCCGGCGCCGGTTTTGAGTTTAGAACTCGGCAGTCCTTACTGCGAAGACAATATTTCGCATGTTAAATTTAGCTGGGGCAACGCGGCCAATGCTTATTCTTACAATCTTTACCGCAATCCAGACACCAGTAATTTAATTTATCCGACAGTTAAATCTGTTTTATTAGACCATGGAGACTATACTTTGGAGTTTGACGGGAGCAATGATTATATAAATATACCAAATTCCAGCAGTTTAAATCCCGGAAGAATAACAATGGAAGCTTGGGTTTATCCAACCAGTTATAGTTCTAACGGAAATATTATTAGAAAACGAAATCCGACTGAACAATATATTCTTCGTTTTAATGGCACAACCGGAAAAATTCAAGGATATGTTTATGTTAATGGAGGTTGGCGAAACTGCACTACTGCCGCAACAGCAGGGCTTAATCAATGGAGCCATATTGCCAGTACTTATGATGGCAATCAAATAAAAGTGTACATAAACGGCGTTGAGGGCTGTTCATTCTCTTACGCAGGAAGCATAAATAGCGGTAATTCAGCTTTGCAATTCGGGGCTTATTCCGCTTCATCAGAACTTTTTAAAGGCATGATTGATGAAGTCAGAATTTACGGCAGAGCTTTAAGTTTGGCCGAGATTCAAGACCATTATAATAATATTTATAAAAACGAAACAGACTTAAGGGGTGTTTGGCATTTTAACGAAGGAAGTGGAACATCTGTTTTAGACAGCTCCGGCAAAGGAAATAACGGAAGTTTAGTTAATATGAATGAAAACAGCTGGAAATTTCCTTTAAATAAGCTAAATTTTATCGCGCCTTTGCATAGCAACTCAACTTATAAATATAAAATTAAAGCTATGGGAGTTGATACGGAAAGCGGCTTTTCAAATGAAGTTATGGTTAATACCGGCGCTTGTTTAACCGCCCCTGTTTTAGCCAATAATGATATTTGCTCTTATTATAATAAGCCGATTACTCTGCTTTATTGGCCTAACCAAAAAAACGTTACCGCATACAAGCTTTATAAAGACGGAGCATTATTTGAAAGCAAGCCCCCTGCTGATTATATTTCAAGCGACGGTTTTATTAAGCATTGGCTCTTAATCGGCGGGTTTAGTTATGCCGGCACTGATGCCGCGGCAACTTTAGCATCTCTTAATACTGATTATCTTGGAGGAGAATTGAAAATTAAGCCGCGAGCCGGAGAATCTGTCGGCGGGAAAACTTGGTTTGATTATAGCGCGCCAGCAAGCAATTATACTGATTTTACGCTTACTTCCGCTCCGATGTCTGCGCTAACCCCAAAAACTTACGCGAGCGCGTACGCTTTCGCTTATGTTTACAGCCCTATCGCGCAAACTGCTCAGTTGCGCATAGGCAGCGATGATGGCGTAAAAGCTTTTTTGAACGGATCAGTAATTTATACAAACAATACTCAGCGCGGCGCTTCTCCGGATCAGGATATCAAGTCCATTAATCTTTTGGCGGGAATGAATACATTGTTGATAAAAGTTCAGCAAGGCGCCGGCGGCTGGGGGCTTTACGCCAGAATAACTGACAATTTAGGAAATAACGCCATAAATCACATCACTACATGGGATTCCGCGGTTGCGTTTGGCTATAATCCAGCCTATAATATTAAAGCTAAAATTTTAGATGAAGAAACCGACTTTTCCAATCCCGCGGTTTCCACTCCGCCAAATTGCCTGCCGGCCGATCCGGGACTAACCATTGCTCCTCAATGCGATGCTTTATTGTCGCCCCAGATAGTTCTTAATTGGAATCTTGACCCCAATAATCAGACTGAATATTGGAGTATTTGGCAAAAACGGGAAGGAGAAGGTTTTGTTAAATTGCTTAACATTTCTCCTCCTGCGATTTCATATACTGTCACTAATTTAGAAAGCGGGATAAATTACGATTATTTTTTAGAAGCAGTGGGAATAGCGGCAACAACTTTTTCAAGCATTAAATCCGCGCAAGCTCCTTTCTGCTACCCGCCTCCTTCAAAGCCGGTTGTTACTGTTACGCCCTTGTGCGCCGGCTATACTCCGCGCATGCAGATTGATTGGAACGATACCGATAATACTGTTTTTTATGATGTATTAAGAAAAAATGTAACCGCGGGAGAAACTGTTTTTACCAACCTGTTTACCGGACTTTCATCCGCCACTTTGCGAAAAGTTGACATAAATGTTGAAGAAGCAAGCATATATCAATATATTGTTAAAGCCATAGGCAGCGGAACGGATAATTCCAATTCTTCCGACCCAAGCGATGAAGCGGCCGCGCTTGCATGCAGTACCATACCTCCTTTTCCGCCAGTTTTATCGTTAAATACCGTTGTTTCAACCGGCGATTATGTCTTTGTTTCATTGCGATGGACTGATAGCGGCAATGAAGAAAAATATGAAGTTTTAAGAAATGGCGCAAGTATTAAAACATTAATACAGGGTGTGGATTATGATGAGGGAGACTTAATGATTAATTATCTTGACAATACAGTAACCGATGGCGAAAGCTATATTTATCAAATTTTATCCATAAACGTTAACGGATCGACAAATTCTAATATTATTGTTGTTTCGGTTCCTATTGCCGTGCCGGGCGATTTTACCTTGACAGCTGATTGGGCAGAAGATCGGAGCAAAATTTATTTAAACTGGACTGAAGCGAATACAACCGCTGCCGGAGCAGATATTTCTTATCAAGTATTGCGGGACGACTCTTCGTCTTTCGCGTCCCCGACTGTTATTTGCGACGGTGTTATTATCGCGCCTTTTGAATGTTATGATAATGATCCGAGTTTTTCGGAAAAATATTATAAAGCGGTTGCTTCCAATAATGGAGGAACAACAGATTCAAATATAAAAACAATAATGTTTATGCCGACATGGAAAGAGGTCAAGCCGTAATTCATGGAACATGGAACTTTTTTATGGAAAATCTGTTAAAGCAAATTGAAGAACTGCGCGAGCGCCTCCTTGATACATGGGGGCTTTTGGATATTGACAAAAAAAAATCAAAAGTCGTCAATCAAAAATCAAAAATGAACGAGCCGGATTTTTGGGATGACAGGGAAAAAGCGATAGAAATAAGCAAAGAAGTTGAAGAATTGGAATCTGAAATTAATCAATGGACTGATTTAACGCGGGAAATAACCGAGTTGGAACAATTGGTCGCCATAGCTGAAAAAGAAAATGACGAGTCAATCGCGGAAGACGCGCATAAAAAATATCAAGAGCTTAAGGAGAAATACGAAAAGTTGGAATTTTTGGTTTTATTTTCCGGCAAGTATGATATGAATAATGCCATTTTATCAATCCATGCCGGCGCTGGCGGGGTTGACGCGCAGGACTGGGCGCAGATGTTAGAAAGGATGTTTTTAAGGTTTGCCGAAAAAATGGGCTGGAAGGCAACGGTTTTAGATCGGACTGTTGGCGGCGAAGCCGGCATAAAAAGCGCGGCAATAAAAATATCCGGCCGTTGGGCCTACGGTTATTTAAAAAGCGAATCAGGCGTGCATCGGCTGGTGCGCATTTCGCCTTTTGACGCCGAGCAAATGCGCCATACTTCGTTCGCTTTGGTTGAAGTCATTCCGGAACTGCCCGAAGCCGAGGAAATTAAAATTAAAGATGAAGATTTGCGGATTGATGTTTTCCGTTCGTCAGGTCCGGGCGGCCAGAGCGTGAACACCACCGATTCGGCCGTGCGCGTCGTCCATATTCCGACCAATATTGTTGTCGCTTGCCAAACCGAACGCTCCCAGCATCAGAACAAAGAAACAGCTTTAAAAATATTAAAATCCAAATTATTTAAATTGGAAGAAGAAGAGAAAGAAAAAAAAGAGAGAGAATTAAGAGGCGAAGCGCAAAAAGCTGAATGGGGCAAGCAGATCAGATCTTATGTGCTTCAGCCCTATAAGATGGTTAAGGACCACAGGACGAATTGCGAGACCGCGGATGTTGACGGAGTGTTAGACGGGGATTTGGAGCCGTTTATGGAAGCGTATCTTCGCGTAACGCGTAATGAGCAATAAAATGCGATCTAAATCCAAAATATTCTTAATCTGCTGCCTCGCGTTTATCTTCGGCGTTGCCATCGCGTCTTTTTCGCCGATTAAAATTATACAAAACGATTTATGGTGGTTCGCGGGAATGGTTGGATGCGCGGTATTATTGATTTTATTTAGGACGAACGAAAAAAGCGGATTAACAGTCTTGATCGGGCTATTTTTATTTTTAGCAATATGGCGCTATTCAATCGGCTTGCCGATTGATACGCCTGATAAAATTTGGCATTATAACGGGCAAACGGTTATAGTGTCGGGCGCGGTGTCAGACGAACCGGATATTAGGCAGAATAATGTTAAGTTAGAAGTAAAAAGTAATAAGTTAAAAATATTTCAAGAGCCGCAATCTTCAATAGCGGGTTGGAACTATGTTTTCGGTAAAATTTTAATTACCGCGAATTTATACCCTGCTTATAATTACGGCGATGAGTT
>JAHIME010000055.1 GCA_018896595.1 Patescibacteria group bacterium | reverse complement strand
GAATTTTGCTTAAAAATTAGTTATTTATATCTTAATTTTAGCACAAAATTAATCTTTTTTCTATGGTAAAATGTGCATAACTAGCGGCCTTGCGGCCGCTTTTTTAATTGCCTAACGGCAATTTAATTTGCGACAGTCCCTAATTGGTACAGTTCAACCAGCACTAAATGGGCCTGGGACACTTTGCTTGCCGGCAATCATCTTGATATATCAAGCGCGCTTGATATATCGGGTCTTGGTTGGACCAGTAATAATTTTTATTACAAACTGAAATTTACCACCACTAACAACAGCCAAACACCGGTTGTTAGCGAGGTGAATTTATTAAGAAAGGCGACGCAGGTTAATGCTCCTATCACTAATCAATACGCCGGGCCCAGTTTAGTCGGCAATTGGAGCTTTAACGGGCAGGATATGGATTGGGCAAGCACCACGGCCGAGGCGCTGGATCGGTCGGGCAATTCAAATAACGGCAATGTCGTCAACGGTGCCAAGCCGGTTGCGGGCAAGGTCGGGCAGGCCCTGCAGTTTGACGGGGTGGATGATTATGTTTCAGCAAATTTTCAATTTTCAGTTCTCAATTTTCAATCAATTTCCAATTGGATTAATTTTCAAACGCTGGCAACAGGCAAGCCGATTATCGGTAAATGGGGGAATAGCCAAAATGCTATTTTAATAAAAACCGATGATGTTAATTCGGATGAAATAAAAATTTGCGCGGCAAGCGGCTTAACCGATGACTGCGCGAATGCCGCGTCAACGACCGACGCCAATTTAACCGTAAAAAATTGGCATAATTTGCAAGTCGTTTACGACGGGACGCAGTCAACCAACGCGGATAAATTAAAATTATATCTTGACGGTTCGCAAAAAACGCTGTCTTTTATCGGGACAATTCCTACGGCTTTGCAAAATTCTTCGGCTAACTTGGAAATCGGCGGGGATTCCGATTTAGGCGGGTATGTTAGTTGCTTCATTGACGAAGTCCGGATTTATAACCGCGCTTTGTCCGAAGACGAGATCGGACAGCTTTACCGGGCTGGAGCGAGGACAATGAAAATAATTCCGACCAAGAGCGGGAAGACGATTATAAAGCCGTGATTTTTTACCTTGGAGATTTGAAAAACCAATAAAAAAAACAGCCAACTTGCGCTGTCTGTTAAAATAAAAAATAATGTCGTGAAAACTCTGAATGAGTTTTTTCCATGAAATATTTTTAGGCATGTTTATAGACAAGACTTGGCTGGACTTCGCAGTTAATTTTTGGAAATCCGGGAATTTCATCTTTATCCCTCAATTTTAAAATCAGCCATTCCTCTAATACCTCGCGAAGCGTTTCCCTGCATTTTTCTAAAGTTTTTTCCGATGCCCAAACTCCATGGAGCCCCGGAACTTCCCCGAAATAAGAACCATCGTCAAGAATTTTGTATTTAGCGTTATTTAGTTTTTGAGAAATATATTCCGTAAGCATAGTTTTATTTTATGTTTAACATTTTTCATATACTTACATAATAATTTATTTAACAATTTATGTCAAATTTAGAAAAAACAATTAATCCTGCCGCAAGCTCGTGGCTTACTGGCTGAGAGAAAATTATATGCAACTGATGGACAAATGCTTTAAGCAGTATCCGCGGTAAAAGAAAGGGGAAATTGACAGAAGTCTTGAAATAACTTATATTTTAATCATGAGCAGAATTTTATCAAAAGAAGTTGAGAATTAGGAAGTGATAGGCTGGGGACTATAAATAATATTATTGTATGTACAAAAAAATTAACAAACAATTTGACCATAGGTTTAGCATAAAGCAATCTGGAATTTATGCTATTTCAATCACCGCTAGTTGCGAATCAGGGAAAATATCAGGCATTAGAGGCGGAGAAGATTTGAGGATAGAAATCAATGGCCGCAAATTACGAGAAATGCCAATCAAAGATAAGCCGCAATATAAAGACATTCCTTCAACTTGGAACGGTACAAGATTAAAAGGTTTATCTAAAACTGTAATTTTTGTTTTATGGCTGGAGCAAGGTGAGCGCTTTATTAGGTTTATCCCATATAGAGGCGCTTTTTTAGAAGACATTAAGATTCAAGAGCTGAATTCTCAGATGAGTTTTAAGATAGACAAGCAAGCTGAAGATGGAGATTGTCGGCCATGGGTTACTTTAGCTTTGGTTGATTTACCTTTAAAAAGCATTACAGCCGATGTAACAGTTAAATGGCGCGGCATAGACAGTGATGATATGAAACTGATTATTGATAACAAAATCAAAAAGAACAATCTATCAATACTTCATAGAAATTGGATTTGGTCGGCTAATATTTTTAAGAAGTTTTTGCAACAAGAAAGGCAAACAAGAATTTTCGCGGAAGATTTGCCAAAAGGTGTGCACTACATAGAATTCTGGGCCGATCGGATGCCGATTTTGCATCAGGTAGAGCTGGATTTAGGAGAGATGAATGATAAAAAGTTAGAAAAGCATGAAGACGGGGAAATAATATATAATGATCCCGAAAAAATAGCGGAAGGTTTTAATAAAGCGTATGTTTTAAAAGATTCAGCTTTTAATAATCAAGACATAATGGGTGAAAATGATATTCAAGAATTTTTAGACAAGTATCACGAAGTTAAAAACAAGCCGCATATTGCTCAAATAAAATTTGATGGACATAGAGCTGCTCATTGGATTAAAAAAGCAGCGGATAAATATTCAATTAACCCCAAACTGTTATTAACAAAACTGCAAGCAGAGCAAAGGTTGATTAAAGGCAGTAAAGCAGTTGATCCTGATGAGTATCAGCTTAATGGAGCAATGGGAGTAGGGATGTTTAAGGGTAAAATAATAGAAGAATTACAAGGATTTGTTACCCAAATAACCTATGCGGCAAAATATTTCAGAGAATATTATGATGAAGCTGAGACGGTTAATTTTACACACCAAGATGTTGATGGCAAAGAATTAAAAGTAGTTAATGCCGCTACTTATAGTTTGTATAAATATACTCCTCATTTAGCGGGACCGGAATTGGTTTATGATGTTTATAAAATGTTTTTTGGCGTTAATGATTTAGGCGGAATATTAACAGAGAACAATAGCGGAAGCGTAAATTTAAAAATATTGTTTGTTGTGGCGTTATCTATACTTATTTTATTGGCGGGCGTCACATATTTGTTTTTTATGGGCAAAGATAAAGCGATCTATTCTTGGCAAAACAGAGTTGATTTAGAAAATAATTTGGCATTAATTACAGAATTACAAATTTTTTCTCAAAAACAAGCGACAGAAGAAGACGAACTTTATTGCGGTTTTCGTTTTAATAAAATTTATGATTCAAGAGCAAAATTATTATTATCTTATAATAATAAAATTATAGACTCTATTGATTTAACCAATTCGGAATTAGTATTGCCGAATTTCTCTGAAGATTATTTAACTTATTATAAGCCATGGGATATTGACGGCGATGGTAAAAAGCAAGAATTTGTCATTCAGGAGTATGGGAATTGTAACGGCAATTTTTTTAGTTTTGTTAAAGTTGATAAGGAATTAAAAAAAATAGAAAAGATTCCCATAGTGCATCAAAGCGAAAATGAGAATTTTACTCTTTATGTTGATGTAAATAAAGATGCTTTTAGGGTGAATAATGGCGTTATTGAGGCGAAGTATTACGACAATAGTAATACTGACACAAGTTTTCATGGTTTTGTAAAAGATTATTATAGATATGATACAGTAAATAATAAATTGGTTTGGTTTAAGTAAGCCGATTCTACTATAAATTAAATTAGAGTATACAAAAAATATAACAACAACAAAAGATAATAACAATTTAGAAACAATCCGCCATTCTTTGTCCCATATCATGGCCTTGGCCGCAGCCGAGTTTTGGCCTGATGTTAAATTCGCCATCGGGCCGGCGATTGAAAACGGCTTTTATTATGATTTTGATTTCGGCGATAAAAAAATAGGCGAGGATGATTTGATAAAAATTGAGAAGAAGATGAATCACGTCATAAAGCAGAATTTAAAATTTGAAAGATCGGAAACGGATATTGGCGAGGCGGCAAAAAAAGAAAAATCAGCGGGGCAGATTTACAAAGCCGAGCTGATTAAAGATTTGAAAATAGCCGGCGAGACAAAAGTAAGTTATTACAAATTAGGCGAGTTTACTGATCTTTGCGCCGGACCGCACATCGCGTCAACCGGCAAAATCGCCAAGGGCAGTTTTAAACTGGCTAAATTAGCCGGCGCTTATTGGCGGGGCGATGAGAAAAATAAAATGCTGACTCGCGTTTACGGAGTCGCTTTTGAAACAAGAGCGGAACTGGATGAATATTTAAAGATGATGGAAGAAGCGGAAAAAAGAAACCACAGGAAATTAGGCAGGGAGTTGGATTTATTTTCTTTTCACGAAGAAGCCCCGGGTTTTGTTTTCTGGCACGAGAAAGGCATGGCTATTTGGAATGAGCTGGAAAGCTTTGGCAAGGGTTTGCGCAAGAAATTCGGCTATTTAGAAATTAAAACTCCGCAAATGGCAAAGAATACTTTATGGATTACTTCCGGACACTGGGATCATTATAAAGATGATATGTTTGTTTTTAATGTTGAAAAAGAAACTTACTGCGTCAAACCGATGGATTGCCCGCTTAATATTAAGATATATCAAACTAAATCGCATTCATATAAGGATTTGCCGATACGCTACACCGAAATTGGCCGCGTTTTTAGAAATGAAAAATCAGGAGAGCTTAACGGACTTTTCAGAGTAAGAGAAATTACGCAGGATGATTCGCATATTTTTTTGCGGGAAGACCAGATAGAAGATGAAATAAAAAATATAATTAACGCGGTAAAGGAATATTACAAAGCGTTAACCGTTGAGCCGTCTTTCTTTTTCGCCGACAGGCCTGACGATTATATGGGAGAAATAAAAACATGGGATAAGGCGGAATCGGCTTTAAAAAATGCTTTGGAATCGCAAAATATTCAATACGGGCTGAAAGAAAAGGATGGCGCTTTTTACGGGCCGAAAATTGATGTTAATATTAAAGATGTTTTCGGCAGGTCTTGGCAAGTGGCTACTATTCAGCTTGATTTTCAGCTTCCGGGCCGTTTCGGATGCGAATATACAGATAAAGACGGCAAAAAGAAAACGCCGGTTTTAATCCATGCGGCGATTTTCGGTTCTTTTGAAAGAATGATAGGAATCTTGATTGAGCATTTTGGCGGCGCTTTTCCGGTATGGCTGTCGCCGGCGCAGGTGAAAATAATTTCAGTCGGCGCCGGGCATATTGAATATTGCCGTAAACTGGCGCGAGAATTAAAAGAGCGGGATATCAGGGTTGAAGTGGACGACGCCAATGAAACAGTCGGAAATAAAATAAGAAAAGCCGCGAAAGAAAAAATCCCCTATGTTTTAGTGATAGGGGATAAAGAGACGGGTTCGGATAAATTGGCTGTTCGCGACAGAGGAGGCGATAGTGTTAGAGAAATCGGCAAAGATGAGTTTATTGATGAAGTTGAGGAAAAAGTAAGAAACAAGAAGTGAAAAACGTTTTTATATATCCAAGTTCTCAACTTTTTTCGCGTAGGTTTGGATAAAATGCTTGCGGGGCGCGACATCGCCGCCCATCAGTATCTCAAAGGTTTCATTCGCTTTGGCCACGTCTTCAATCGTAACTTGTTTAACAATGCGCTTTTCCGGATTCATGGTGGTTTCCCAAAGCTGTTCCGGGTTCATTTCGCCCAAACCTTTATAGCGCTGGATATTGATGCGCGCGACCCTGACCGCTTCTCGGCCTTTTTTATTTTCTTCGGCTTCCTCCTCGGTTGTTTCCTCCGCCTCTTCGCCATCATCGGCGGCTTCAACCGCGATGCCGCCCAATTCTTTTATAATTTTTTCTTTTTCTTCATCCGAGTAAGCGTATTTGGCGGTGGCGCCTTTTTTAATTTGGTAAAGCGGCGGCTGGGCAATATATAAATTGCCGTTAGCCACAAGAGGATTGAAATGCCTGTAAAATAAAGTTAAAAGCAAAGTCCTGATATGCGCGCCGTCAACATCGGCGTCAGTCATAATTATAATTCGGTGATAGCGCAGTTTTTCCAAATCAAATTGTTCGTCAATATTGGTGCCCAAAGCGATTACCAAGTTTTTTATTTCATTGTTGGCCAGCATTTTATCCAAGCGCGCCCGTTCAACATTTAAAATTTTGCCGCGCAAAGGCAGAATGGCCTGGAATTTCCTGTCACGGCCCTGCTTGGCGCTTCCTCCGGCGCTGTCGCCTTCAACAATATACAATTCGCATTCTTCCGGCTTGCGGCTTGAGCAATCAGCCAGCTTTCCGGGCAATGTCATACCCTCCAGGGCGCCTTTCCTTAAAATAGCGGAGCGGGCGGTGCGAGCCGCGATTCTGGCCTGGGCGGACAAACAACATTTGCCGATTATCGCTTCGGCTTCTTTCGGATGCTCTTCCAGAAAAGTTGAAAAAGCTTCGCCGAATATCTGTTCAACATAAGTTTTTATTTCCGGATTGCCTAATTTGCCTTTGGTTTGGCCTTCAAACTGCGGATCGGTCAGCTTAACGCTGATAATCGCGGTTAAGCCTTCGCGGACATCGTCGCCAGTCAAGTTTTCCTCTTTTTCTTTTAATAAATTTTTCCCCCTGGCATAGCTGTTTAAAGTTCTGGTTAAAGCGGTCCTGAAGCCGATTAAATGCATGCCGCCGTCAGGATTGATAATATTATTGGCGAAAGCCAAGACCGTTTCATTAAAGCCGTCATTATATTGCAAAGCCACTTCAACCTTGGAATCATTAATTTCCTTTTCAATATAAAAAATAGTTTCGTTTTTGACTGTCTGATTATGGTTTAACGCTTTTACATAAGCTTTAACGCCGCCGTCAAAATAAAATTGATAATCTTTTTGCCGGTGGCCTTTGCGGCGATCGGCTATTTTTATGGTAACGGCCTTTGTTAAATAAGCCTGTTGGCGCATGCGGTCCAAGATTTTGCCCCAGTTAAATTCCAGTTCGGAAAAAATCTGCGTGTCCGGCTTAAAAGTTATTACAGTGCCGGTTTTTTTAGTGGCGCCGACCGGCTTAGCTTTTTTTACCGGATTGCCGCGCTTATATTCCTGCATCCACATTTTACCGTCGCGATGCACCTCGGCTTTCAAGTATTCCGATAAGGCGTTTACCACGCTTACGCCAACGCCGTGCAAGCCGCCGGAAACTTTATAGCCGCCTCCGCCGAATTTTCCTCCGGCGTGCAATTTAGTCATAACGGTTTCCAGGGCGGAAACTCCGGTAGCTTTATGAATGCCGACAGGAATCCCGCGTCCGTTGTCGGAAACTTCCACCATGCCGTTATCCAACAAAGCAACCGTAATTTCCGTGGCAAAGCCGGCCATCGCCTCGTCAATGCCGTTGTCAACCACTTCCCAGATTAAGTGGTGCAGTCCGGTGTTTCCGGTTGAGCCGATATACATTCCAGGCCTTTTTCTTACCGGTTCAAGGCCTTCCAGCACTGTTATTGATTCCGCGCCGTATTCAGCCGCGGCGGTTTTTTGGGATATTTTATTTATTTTTTTTGCCATAAAATTTGAGCATTATGTCTTAACATGACTAATTTTAGTTATTTTACATAAAAAACACCCCCTCTTCGCAGGGTCTTTTTTATATTAATATTTTAGCAAAAAGATAGCGGTTTGGCAAGGCGAAATTCATAGAACATAGAACATAGAACATAGAATAGCGACTTTTTATTTTTCGTGAATTATGTTAATATAAATTTAATAAGACTTTTGGCGCATGTTACATGTTTTATGTTTCATGTTTCATAAAATAATATGCGAAATAATGATATTAAAACCGATAATGAAAGTAAAATGAAAGAAGAAGTGGAGAGATACAAGGATGTTGAAGGCCTGTCAACCAAGAAGTTGAATTTTGGGCTGTGGTATGTTGAGCATCGCGAGCAGTTTAAAAAGATTTTAATCGGCTTTTTAACAGCGGTCGCGGTTGTTTCTTGGCTTTATACTTTGTACGGCTTTTTCTATTATGCTATCTGGGGCATGAAGCAGGACCGGCTGTCGGCGTATGAGATGGTAAAAATCAATGCCATAGGGCATGATTATATAGCGCAAATTTCCGCGAAAGATTTGCAAATTTCCGCGACTGAAGTTTTGAAATCCTCCGACCGGAAATATGACTTTATAGCCAAAATTAAAAACCCCAACCAAAAATGGCGGTCGGAATTCAGCTATTATTTTTATTCAGGCGACAAGCGGACAGAAACGCTGCAAGGATTTATTTTGCCGGGCGAAGAAAAATATTTGGTTATTTTTAACCAAGATTTCAGAGGCGGTTCCGCCGTCCGCTTGGCGATAGAAAACATCGGCTGGAGCCGCATCAATCAGCATAAAATTCCGGATTGGGCGAGTTTTAGCAACGACCATTTGAATATTGTTGTTAAAGATATAATATTCACGCCGGCAAACAAGAGCGGCTTGACGGATAAAATCAATCTTAATCAATTGGGTTTTGCCGCAATCAATAAAACGGCTTATAATTACAGAGAAGTTGATTTTGTTGTTTTGCTCTATGGCGGCAGCGCCGTTATCGGCGTTAATAAATATAAGTTAAAAGATTTTATGTCCGGCGAAGAGCGCCAAATTCAAGCCAATTGGCCCGGCGCCTTGGGGCGAGTAAGCAAAGTAGAAGTAATTCCGGAAGTCAATATAATGGATGATGGCGCGTATTTGAAGTTTGAAGGGGGGGTGGGGGAGATAAAATAGATGTTTAATAAAATCACGCTTTATTTAAAAAATTTTGACTGGATTTTATTCGCCTCCGTGTTGCTGTTAATTTGCTTCGGCTTAGTTGAAATATACAGCATAGCGCTGGGGCAGAATGAGATAGATTTGCTTAATTTTAAAAAGCAGATTTTTTTTATCGCGCTCGGCATGATATTGCTGTTTGTTTTCGCTTTTTTGGATTACCATAATTTGCGCAGCTACAGCAACTATTTGTATTTGCTGGGGATTTTATTGCTTGCCGCCGTTTTATTTTTCGGAGTGAAAATCCGCGGCACCAGGGGCTGGTTCAATGTCGCCGGCTTCAGCCTCCAGCCGGTTGAGTTTATTAAATTTATACTGATTTTATTTTTAGCCCGCTATTTTTCTTCCACGTCTCTTAAAATCAACCCTTTAAAGCATTTGATCATTACCGGCGGAGGAGCGTTTATATTTATAGTTCTTGTCCTGTTACAGCCCGATTTCGGCTCGGCCTTGCTTTTACTTCTGCTTTGGCTGGCAATGATCGCTTTAGCCGGCTTTAAAAGAAAATATTTTATTGTTTTGGCGCTGATTTTCGCCGTTGTCGCCGGCGCCGGCTGGACTTTTATGTTTAAAGATTACCAAAAACAAAGAGTTTTTATTTTTTTAAATCCCTCGTTCAATCCGCTGGAACAGGGGTATAACGTAAGCCAGGCCATTATCGCCGTTGGCGCCGGCGGATTGTCAGGCAGGGGCCTGGGTTTCGGCTCGCAATCCCAGCTTAAATTTTTACCGGAAGCCCAAACTGATTTTGTTTTTGCCGTTATTGCCGAAGAATCGGGGTTTTTAGGCGTTGCTTTGGTGCTCACGTTTTTTTCCATCTTTTTTTACAGATGTTTGGTAAATTTAAAAAAAATCAATAATGATTTCGGCGTTTTTTTCATTATCGGCGGCTTATGCTTGATTTTTATTGAAATGTTTATTAATATAAGTATGAACATCGGGCTTTTGCCCGTTATAGGCATATCCCTGCCTTTATTAAGTTATGGCGGAAGCGCTATGGTTTCCAACTTAATGCTGATTGGGGTTATTGAGAGTATTATTATAAGGTCTAAAATTAATTACTAAATAATTTTGAATTGAGAAACATGTTAACCTGTCATTCCCGCGAAAGCGGGAATCCAGATTTTATTCGCTTAACTCCTGGATTCCCGCTTTCGCGGGAATGACAAAGGAGTATTGTTAAAATAGTTTCATAATTCAAAATAATAACACATTAGATATGACAAATGAATTAAAATTAGCTGCTGAAATCCGCGCGGAAAAAAACGGCAAAGCGAAAAAAGTTTTAGCCGCAGGGTATATTCCCGCAGTTATTTACGGCTCAGGCATGGAGAACATGAATTTGAAAATCAAAAAACATGATCTTGAACGCGCTTACGAAATCGCCGGAGAATCAAGTTTAATTAAATTGGCGGTTGAAGGCGAAGAGCCGATGAAAGTTATTATCAAGGAAATTCAAAGAAGCGGCGTAAAAAGCAGCATTATTCACGCTGATTTTTATAAAGTGGATATGAAAAAGAAAATTTTCGTTGAAATCCCCTTGAATTTTATGGGCGAAGCAAAAGCCGTCAAGGAATTGGGCGGCACTTTGGTAAAAAATTTGGATGCCGTTGAGGTGGAATGCCTGCCAGGAGATATTATCAAGGAGATAGAAGTTGATTTAACCAAATTGGAAACTTTTGACGATGTGATTAAATTAAGCGATTTGAAAATGCCGGCGGATATTGAATTGGTCAGCCAAGACGATTTAGTTGTCGCGAGCGTGCTGGAGCAGCGTGCCGAAGAGGAAGTCAAGGAAGAGGCGCCGGCGCCGGCGGAAGCCGTTCCGGTCAAGGAAGGCGAGAAGGAGGAAGGGAAGGAAGAAGGGAAGAAAGAAGAGAGAAATAAAAAATAAGCAATTTTTTATAGATTTTAGATTTAGGGTGGAGTTAAATATGTCTTTCAACTCCTCCCTTGCCCTCCTCTAATCTTAGAGGAGGGGATTAAATATGGTTCCCTCCTCTTATATAAGAGGAGGGGCAGGGTGGAGTAGATAAAATCCATGGCGCTATCTGAAAATAATAACGGCAAAAAAATAATATGGATAATTATTATCTGTTTTTTTGCCGTCCTTTCTCCTGTTTTAGGCTGGTTTGCTTTCAAGAGCATCGCGAATTCCGGCCTTTTTGTTTTAAGCGGCGCGGACAAGGCGGCGGGTATATTTAAAAAGCCTTTCTCCGCGGGAGGTTCCCTTGGCGGGAATCAAAGTGAAACAGAAACATGCTCTAATCTCAAAGGGACAAGTCCCAAAGAGATAGATTGCGCAAGGCGGAATATAGACGGGGTTTATGTCGAGCCGGGCCAAGAAAATTTATTTCCGATCGCCGCGATTATTGAAAATCATATTGACGCCAGGCCGCCTTCGGCTCTCTCGCGCGCCAATTTGGTCATTGAAGCCGAAGCCGAAGGAGGCATCACCAGATTTTTGGCGGTTTACGCGGACGGAAGCGAAATAAAAGAGATCGGCCCGATAAGAAGCGCGCGGCCGTATTTTGTTGATTGGGCGCGGGAACTGTCCGCTCTTTTTATCCATTGCGGCGGCAGTCCCGAGGCCTTGGTTAAAATCGCGCGGGAGAATGTTTTTGACCTTAATGAATTTTACAACGGAACCTATTTTTGGCGCGGCAAGAGCAGGCCGGCTCCCCACAATGTTTATACTTCAACTGAAAATTTAAACGGATATTTGGAAAACAAAAAAGCCGGCGAGGGAAAATATTTAAGCTGGCAGTTTAAAGACGACGCGGCATTGCCTGAAGGCGAAATCGGCAAGAATGTGAAAATAAAATTTAAAACTCCCGATTATTATGTTGACTGGGTTTACGACAGAGAGAGCAACGGCTATATCCGTTATTTGGCGGGGCAGATGCATAAAGACGCTGACGGAGTGGAAATAACGGCAAAAAATGTAATAGTTATGTATGTTAAAGCCGAGGTGATTGATGACGAATCGCGGTTGAAGATGCAGCATATCGGCTCCGGCAAAGCGATAGTTTGTTTGGACGGCAAATGCGAAGAGGGAAGCTGGGAGAAGAAAAGCGGTTCGGCAAGAATCCGTTTTTACGCCGGCGATAATGAAGAATTTAAGTTTAACGCCGGCGCGGCTTGGATAGAAGTTGTAAGACCGGAGAGGGAAGTTATTATTAAATAAATAGCCCACCGTAACCCCCTCCTCTTGTTTAAGAGGAGGGCTGGGGTGGAGTAGTCTCCCTCCTCTTGTTTAAGAGGAGGGCTGGGGTGGAGTTGATGGATATTTTTTTCAAACCTGCTATAATAAAATTAAGATGATAAATAAATTCTACAACAATATAATCCTTTTTAAGTCCACTCACATGGCACGAGAGAGAGAGAGAGAGAGTTTACCCCGTGGAATTTGCGAAGCGAAGCGGAGCAACTATTCCACTGGGGAGAGTAAACGACGCTTGATAGTTTTTTATTTTAATAAATTTTTCATTTAAACACTGCTTTTAGCGGTGTTTTTTTGTTTGCTTTCAACGCTCTAAAACTATGTTTGAAAAATACAAACCAACGATAATAATATTGTCTGTGATAGCGCTGATCGCGGCTGGCATTGTTAACTATGTTAAAGATTTAATTGATCAGCCGCAAGAATCCGCGCCAGAGCATTTGCAAGTAAAAGCGCCAACGGAGAAAATATTGCATAGCCAGAAAATCAAAGATGAGCAAGGCAATGATATCGTAAAGTATTTATACGCGTCAGAGACAGAAGTTCCGGCAAAGACAATTACGGCGGACAATCAGGAGATTCAGGAAGATATAAGCAAAAGAACTAAAAACGCCCAGTTTTTTAAAAAGAGAGGGCTCCATAGTCCCGAAGGGCTGTGGAGCCAAGATGCGAATACGCAAGAAGGCTCCACAGCCTCGCTTCGCTCGGACTATGGAGCCGACGGCGAGGTTGCGGCCGGAGACGATGGAGCCGTCGCCGCAAGTGAGAGTGAAAAAGAAGTTTGGGTTGGCAG
>JAHIME010000054.1 GCA_018896595.1 Patescibacteria group bacterium | reverse complement strand
CGAATTTTCGGCAACATCCAAGCCGTCAACTTCAACAACGCCAGCGGTCGGTTTCCAAAAAGAAGCGATAATTTTCATCGTCGTTGTCTTGCCGGCGCCGTTGGGGCCCAAAAAACCTAAAACTTCCCCGCGTTTTACGGAGAAAGTTATGTTGTCCAAAGCTAAATTCGCGCCGAATTTTTTAGTGAGATTTTTTATTTCAATCATAGAATATATTATAATACATTAAAAACTTTTCGCAAGACGCGGGTTGTGGATAATTTATTTAAACTCATCCAGCTCCACTACCCTAATAATTACTTTATCCCCTCGCTGTATTTTCATGCCAATCTTAATTACAGTAACCTTGTAACTGTGTATTTCTTTTATTTAATATACTCGCATCTTACCTATATAAGTACACGAGCAAGTTACAGCACAAGGGTATTCAATTGTAGCACAGTTGCTCTTTGTTGTGATTTGTCCTGTACACTCATAAAAACCCCAAGCGCCACCACTGCATCCGGCACATCCTATTGGGCACCGATAAACACCTATTTCCGCAATACTGTTTACTTTGTTGTCTAACTCCACCAGCTTATTAACATGCTCATTCCATTTCGTAGCGGTTAAAGTTTCACCTGGATTGACAAAAGTATTCCATGCCGCATAAGCGACAGGGATGGCAACAGCAATACATATCCCCAGAATTAAATAAAACATTCTGGAGATAATAAATTTGCTGATTTTTTGTAGTTTTTCTTTCATCATAATTTTAAATTTTAATAATAAATTAATAAATACATTTGAGTCTAGAATCTAACGCAACATATTTGGCGCGAAGCGCCAGCTATTCTATAATTTAGGTAAAAAATTATGAAAACTCAAAACGAGTTCATTCATATCCATTATTATACACCATTATACATTTTTTAAAAATATTGACAATAGCATAAATACGTATTACTATATAACTAAATCCGCCATTATGGTGGATTTTATGCGATTATTCGGGGATCGTCCCTGGCCGCGCCCAAGGCGCAGCCGCGGGCAGGCTAATGGCAGGACATTAAGAAAAGTATTATAAATAATTCGGGGATCGTCTAATGGCAGGACAGCGGGTTTTGGTCCCGTCAATCGAGGTTCGAATCCTTGTCCCCGAGCCGCGCAAAATTCGCTGCGCTCATCGCGCGGCACAGCCGCAAAAATACGCCTTAAAAGCGTATTTTTGTTTATGCGCTTTTTTAATATTTGCGCGGTCGCGCGGGGCGTAAGCCCTTTGCGCGACAGGAACGTAAATTATTTTTCAACTTGCTTTGTAGTGCTAAAACAAGTCACATATAATAAATATTGTGTTATAATGTATTTATAATTAACCACTAATTATTAGATATATGCATTATACTTACTTGTTAGAAAATAAATACGATAAATCATGGTACATCGGCTACACCGAAAATTTAAGAAAAAGAGTCAAAGACCACCAGGGCGGTTACGGTTGCCGAACAACAGCTATGAAAAGTGGCTGGCAACTTATTTATTACGAAGCTTATATCAACAAATTAGATGCTGTTGGCAGAGAAAAATTTTTGAAAGGGGGAGCAGGCCGAGTATATCTTAAAAAACAGCTTAAGAATTATCTATCTAATAATAAAGACTTATAGGGCTTCCGCCCCTTCGAATCCTTGTCCCCGAGCCAACAAGTTCTTTTCAAAAAGGAGGTATATAGTGAATAAATATTCCAAAATAATTTCATTGATTGCCCTGATTGATATGATAACGACAATCGCCGGAATACATCTGGGTTATTGCAAGGAAAAAGCTCCTTTGATGCTGTGGTTTTTCGAAACAGGCGGCATTTTATCTTTTGTCGCCGGAAAAATGGCGATAACTCTTTCGGGAGTGGCAATTCTTGAAATTATCTGGCAAAAAAATCTTATATGCCGCAACAAAATGCGCCGTTATTATCAAGCAACAATCATTGCGTATTGCCTGCTGTATGTTATAGGATTTTTTGCCGCTAATTACTTGTTTATTTGGCAGACAGCTCTCGCGCGTTCTTAGCGTCTCGCATATTTTCCCGCGAGGCGTTTTTACTTATTTGTATTTTGATAATATTTTAATTTTTTGCAAAACATGTTATAATAATATTAATAAAATTACTCATAAAAAATGCCTAAAATCTCAAAAAAAATTGAGTATTTCATTAATCCATCGCGATTAATATATTTATTGGAATTATACAAAATCACTAGAAAAGATCTTGTTGAATTATTAAATCTAAACAAAAAAAATGAACTAAGAAAATCCGGCTTGGTTGATCAAAAATGGATTAATAATGTTTTAGATAAAAAAGAAAAAGTTAGTTTATTAATGCTCAAAAGGATTGATAATATTTTTAATACAGGCCTTTCTTGGCTTGTTTCTGCTCGCGCGCTTCCGCCTAAAAACGGAAGTGTTTTTTTTAGAAAAAAAACTTTTAATTCCGAATTGGATTTTAATTGTAGAAAAATTATTGATCATTTTGAAAAATTGAAGATAGAAACTCAACTAATGACGAAATACATTAACTATAAGCCAAAGAGAATGCTGGGGGTGTATTCGCAAGATGATAATGCCGTATCTGTCGCCAAGCATATTTCGCTAAATTTTTTTGAAAAATATCGGTCGCTTCTCGAAAAAAATGAACTTAAAAACCCTTTATGCGAGAGAGATTTTCTAAAGAATTTTATGAGAACGATGGAGGAGTTCAATATTTTTGTATTTGAACGGACGGAAACATGGAATCAAAAAGAGAGGTTGAATATTGACGGACTTTTTTTAAATCCAAATTTTATATTAATAAAAAGAAATCAAAAGTATTTTAGAAGAGAAATATTTTCTTTGGCGCATGAATTTGCCCATTATCTTTTAAATATTGAAGAAATAGATAATTTAAAAGAAGAATTTTCTAATTCTAAATTAAGTAAAATTGAGAAATGGTGCAATCAATTCGCTTTTTACTTTTTGCTTCAAGACCAAGTTAAAAATTACGAGAATATAACAAATAAAAATAACAGCGAAGAAGATATTAATAATATAGTTGCTGAAATTTACGCTAATACCCATTTAAGCCAGAGGGCTATATACACAAGACTTATAATTGAAGAAAAAATTTCTAAGGCATATTATAATAAAAAAGTTGATGAACTAAACAAGCATATTGAGCAAAAAGAAAAAGACGAGCTATTGCAAAAAGAGAGAAACAAAGCTCTTGGGAAAGAACAAAGAGGTTCGGCTCCAAAGCCCATAGAGTCAAAATTATTTACTGAATTAGTTAAGATTAATTATTTTGAAGGGAATATCGCCGAAAATAAATTGAGAGAATATTTAAGAATAGGCGCTGAAAAAAATATTAATGATGTATTGTATAGCTAAAATATGTTTGAGACAAAAAGAAAATTAATTATTGATAATGATAGCTTAATCAAATTTTTCAATTATTATTTTTTTGATAGGGATAATAGAAGCGTTATTTATCAAAACCTAAAAAATTTTGTATATTCAAAAATAAAGTCAGGAGAAATAGTAATTATTGATAAAGTTTTTAGCGAATTTAAATATATTGATTATATAAAAGATATAAAAGAAATAAAGAACAAAATAAAACCGTACATTATAAAAACAGAGCATCTGATGGTTGAGGCAGAGAATTTATTAAATAAATATACCCTTGATTATAATAAGAAATTTAAATCTCCAGCCGAAATCGAAATAATGGAAAATGAAGCATTGAATGGCGCCGATTTATTTATAATTGCCCTGTGTAAAGAATATAAGGAATATGAAAATAAAGATAAAATAGAGCCTGTGGTTGTATCTGAAGAAACTTTCAATAAAAAGGGTTATAAAAAATTAGTTGATAAAATTCCTTCAATATGTAAAAAGGAAGGTATTGAATGTGTAAGATTGCCCCATTCACTTTTTAATATCTATAAAGACGAACTTGAATTTGATTTGAAAATTAAATAGTTAATATGTCTTTGCGTTCAGCGACTCTTCATCGGGTCATATTCCGAAAGGGGTATGCGGCCGCAAGGCCTAGCTGGCGCGGGGCTTTGTAGTTATAATTGTTTCAACAATATGAAAAAAATAGATTCCAAAAAAGTGCTTCGGGTAAATTATATAAAATTAGGACAAAATGGCTCATATACAAAAGAATGTTTAGAAAAAGGGTACATAAAACTTGACTATAATGAAATCGATCATAATCTATGTATTAATGGGAAATGGGAAAAAGTAAGAGAAGATATTATTTTAAAATATAAAAAATAATTTTTTAAGAGAAAATAGGATAAGGGGCGATATAAGGGCTAAAAAAATTTTTCAAGGAACAATTTGTAATGTCTTTGATAAGGATTATATAATCAATAAAATTAACGGCGAATTATCTGTTGATGTTGCTAAGTGCGAAGAAGATGCAAAGAATTTAAAACAAAGCGTTGAAAAATTAATTTTAAAATTACAACCAAACGATTTTGAACTCTTAGTAGATTTAATTTTTAGACAAGCTGGCTGGCAAAGAGTGGATTATGCCGGAGGTAATTTACCCGATATTGACCTTGCTCTTTTTTCCCCGATTACCAATGAAAATATGGCTGTTCAGATTAGATGCAGATCGGGTTTGACACAATTTAATGACTGGAGAAATATTGTTTCAAGCATGGATCAATTTGATAGGTTTTATTATGTTGTTCATACGCCATTAGACAATTTAAGAAAATATAATAGAGCAGACGAAGAAGAAAAAATTGATTTGTTGTTAAATGAAAGATTAAGTGAACTGGTTGTTTGCTATGGTCTCGTGGACTGGTTGATTAGAAAGGTTAGTTAATAAAAGGCATAATTATGAAAAAAATTTTAATTTTATTAATTTTTATTAGTTTTATATTGGCTGGTTGCAGCTATAATTTAGTGGCAGTAAATAAAAATTTAGATGATAAAAAAACCAATGATGAAATAGTTCCGTCTGTATTAAATGATTTTTCTATAAATTTAGATGATAAAGATGAAGGTAGAATAGTTCCAAACGTAGAAGAAATTGAAAAAGAAGCAGGTCGGGTTGTGCGATACGGAATAGTAAAGACATTTTCCACATCTGGTGATATGAGATTCTATTACTACGATATTGAAAAAGGTATAGCTTTGGATAATTGGCAAGGATATCCTTGGTTTTTTGCGACTCCCGAAAATTTAAACGACGGGGAAAAAATTGATGACCTTTATAATTATGTGGAAAATAACCAAAATTCTGTTTTTAAAATAATTGGCACAAAAGAAAAAGACGACTGTGATTATTATGATGCAAGAACTTGTTTAGAGAATATTACTATAAAAGAAATAAAAAAAGTGGATTAAATTTATTGGTTATATAATTAACATTAATATTATTAAAAAAGGCTTGCTTCCCTACACCTTTGAATACTTGCTTACCGCGATTAAGCTGGCCCCCATATTGACAACAATCCCGACTAAAAACTGCAAGCCGAAAATGTTGATAAAATTATCTCTGAAGTGGGCGGCTAAATTGATGTCGTAATCAATAAAAAATGTTTCTATGTACGGCTGAAGCAAATTCAAGAAAAAATAATATATGACGACTATCGCCGATACGCCGACTACCGTGTAAATAATGCTGGAAAACAAATACGGCGCCCTGATAAACCAGTTTGAAGCGCCAACCAGCCGCATGATTTTTATTTCCCTTCTGTGGGTGTAAATCGCCACGCGGATTGAATTGTAAACCAAAAGCAGGGTGATTATTATAAAAGTAAAGCTTATAACCATGCCCGCTTCGCTCACTCTGTCGGTAATGCCGTTGATTTTATCAATCATCAGTTTATGGTCGTCAAAATTGCGGGATTCAATAATGTCATCTTCAATGCTGTTTAAATTAACAATCAGCTCTTGATATTGGTCAACGTCTTTGGGCTTGATTACCAGGCTCGGCGTTAAGGGATTCTTGCCTATTTCTTTTAACGACTCCATAACCTCCGGATTGTTTTGATGCTTTTCCTTAAAGCTTTCAAGCGCTTGCGCCTTAGAAATATATTGCACGTCTTTTACCTGGCTTAAACCGCTGATTTGCGCTTTTAGCGCCATAATTTTACTTTCCTCGGTATCCGGCTTTATGTATATATTGACGTCAATTTTTTCTTTGACAGCGCCGATGGCCGCCTGGCTGATTACATTAACGGTTAAAAGCATATTGACGGAAAACAAAGCCAAAATTAAAATAGACATGGTCACAATAGACAGCCAGATATTGCGGCCGATGTCCTGAAAGCTGAATTTTATTACGCGCGCGAATGATAATAAAAACATAAATTTATAACATATATTTCCCCACCGCCTGATCGCTTACAATCACGCCGTTTTCTATGGTTATCACTCTTTTTCTTAGCCGATTTACAATTTCGCGGTTATGGGTTACCAAAACGATTGTCGTGCCGAACTTGTTGATTTTTTTCAGCAGCTCAATGATCTCTTCGGCATTGATTGAGTCAAGATTGCCGGTCGGCTCGTCAGCCAAAAGAATTTTCGGCCGATGCACCAGCGCCCGGGCGATTACAGCTCTCTGCTGTTCTCCGCCCGACACCTCTTTTGGATAACGGCGCGCCTTGCCTTCCAAGCCCACGATTTTTAAAACTTGCGGCACGATTGCCTTAATCTTTTTCGGCGTTTGGCCGCAGACCTGCAAAGCGAAAGCCACATTTTCAAACAGGGTTTTTTTATCCAAAAGCTTAAAATCCTGAAAAATCACCCCGATTTGCCGGCGCAAAAAGGGCACCTCGCGCTGGCCGATATTGGTGATATCCCAGCCGCCCACGATAATTTTGCCTTTATCGACTTTTTCCTCGCCGATCAGCGATTTAACCAAAGTGGTTTTGCCGGAACCGGACTGCCCGACAATGGAAACAAATTCTCCCGGCTTAATATGCAAATTAACCTGATTCAGCGCTTTTATGTCAGGAGGATAAATTTTTGTGACATTAATAAATTTTATCATACATCGTAATGCAAATTATTCGCATAATTTGTTTTTGCAGTATTTGCATACTAATTTGTAGTATTAGCATTATATTATTTATTTTTGCGTTTTTTTAATTCCGTATTCCAACAGCTCCTCTGTTTCCCCAAAGCTCTTATCCCTGCTGTCCGCTCCCAGAGTTACGGCGATAATATTGTTCCCATCTTTTGATTTAATCCTGGTCATAAGGCAATAGCCGGCTTCGTCCAGATAGCCGGTCTTGGAGCCGGTGATGTTAAAGCTGTTTTTCTTGATCAGCCGGTTGGTATTTTTTATTCTATGGAACTTTTTCGCGTTAATGGTATAAAATTTATATTCGTCCATAACTGAAGCTTTCTGAATTATCGGATGGGTAAACACTTCTTTAGTTATTATAGCATAATCCGCGGCGGAACTCACGTTTTCCGGAGAAAGCCCGGTCGGTTCAACAAAGCGCGTCGCAACCGCGCCCCAGCTTTTGACAAGCTCATTCATCTTTTTGATAAAATCTTCGCGCGATAAGCCGCTAACGCGAACCAATGTTTCTACCGTATTGTTGGCGGAGCCGACTAAGGAAGCGTAAAGCAAATCCTCAATCGTCAAAGTTTCACCGTCATTAATATTCAACTTTGCCGATTCCCACTTGTTGCAATATTGATAATTATACTCTTCATCTTTTACGCTGTAAGCGACTACCCTGTCCAAACTCGGCCTGGTGTCCAAAAACGCCTTTATGGCAATAAGCTTGGTTAAGCTGGCAATGGGCGAAGTTGAAGTTGAATTTTTTTCCAATATCGTATTGCCTGTCCGCTCGTCAATCAACACGGCTGATTTAACGGTGATAATCGGCTCGGCCGTGGCTCCGCTTGCGGCAATGCCCAATACCCTGCCGGATTCCGGCGCGATATATAACGGTTCAATATATACATCAATAGCGCCTTGGGATATCGGCGCCAAACGGCTAAAAGCGATTTTATCCAAGTCTATCGCGCGATCGGGATGCAGGCTCCTTTCCGGACCGTAGTCGTTAATCTCCACGTCAACAAATTTATTATTTTCCACATTGTAAACTCTTAATCTTGATCCTTTGGGAAAATCCGGGGAAGCGGCGAAATTGCCGCCTTTGTATTTATACCAGCTCGCCTTGCCGGAAGTTAAAACATCAGGATAGGAAAAAACCGCGATGCGCGCGAAAGGCAGATGTATCAGAGATCGGACAAACTTCTCTTTGGAATAGTCTTTAGTCGGCAAGGGCCGCCATGCCGCGTAATTCTTATCGTAAAAGAAAACCTGTTTATAATCATTGGACTGCTCGTTATAAGAAAACTGGATATAAAAAGGCTTATGGTTGTCGTAAGCCGCTTTGTTTAAAAATTCGTATTGGTAAATCTTGCTTATGCGGCTAAGACGCCAAGGCGTTTCCATTTCTTCGTTAAGCTCCAAAACATCAACTCCGGTATCATCGCTTAAAATTCCGGGAACCAATGATAATTTTAAGCTGTTGTCAAAAGCGCTTACCGTATAGCCCTTGGCAATAGTCGGCTTGTCTAAATTAATATGATACTCCTTGTTGACTGATTGGGCGGAATTATTTACAATACCATCATCGGCATAAACAAAGCCCGCGCTTATTGATAAAACTGATAAAATCAACAAAATGGCATTAAATTTACGGCTCAGTATTTTTATTTGCATAAAATTTAAAACAACAATACAATTATAGCATAAAAATTAATTCGGGCAAAAACGCGGGTGTAGTATAGTGGCAGTACGCGACCTTCCCAAGGTTGAGGCATGGGTTCGATTCCCATCATCCGCTCCAAGAGTTTGCCGAGGTAGCTCAGTGGTAGACCTGCCCGCCATAGCGAAAGCCCATGTAGCTCAATTGGTAGAGCAATCCCTTCGTAAGGGAAAGGTTATCGGTTCGATTCCGGTCATGGGCTCTGGCTTTGGCAGGCGGGGCAAGCGCTTCGTAAGCGTTAGGTCGGAGGTTTAAATCCCCTCCTCGGCTCATAAATTAGGGTTTGATTTGCGTCCCAGTCATTCGACGGGATAAATGCGAGCAAGCCGTCCCGCCCGCGACACTCTTCAGATATTGAATATTCTTATTGATTATGTTTCCCGCGAAGTTTGATGGATTTGTAGATAATGAGAGCGAGGGAGATTATAAAAAATAATCCTGCCATAAACCACGCTGTGCTTTCATAGTCAGAAGTAAGGCCAATGTATCCTCCGCCACTCCCGCTCCCCGAAAGGATTGTTAGAATTGCTGAAACAGGAATATAGATTCGGGCAAATTTCCACCAAGAAGTAAATATTTCTTTATAAAGAAATATTAGTGAAAAGTTAATAACGATTAAAATTACAGAAAATAAAAATAAAAATTGCCCGGAATAATCAAAAAAATCTTGACAATCAAAAGATGAACAAAAAAGTTCCCTAAAAACAGTACCAAAAATATATCCTGTTATGGCGCACGGAATAGCCGATACTAAAACTTTTTTGGGTGTTAGCATATTCTTATAATACTATTTTATTTTTATTGTATCAAGTATCCGTAACAATTTTTCTGCTTCATCTTTTGAAATACGATCTTGCGCCGGCGTTAAGTTGCCGCTAAACACAATGACGATATGTTTTATATTCTCAAGCATACTGTTTGCAGCGTTCAGATTATTTTTTTCAACTTGTTTTTTAGCAGATTGAATTTTTTGAATGAGAATCTTTTTGGTCTTTTCGTTCATACTAAGCGATCTGACTATTTCAGCAAGAACACTAAGCACATCTTTGGCGGAGTATTCCTCAGAAGGCCTGATCGATATATCCGAGATTCCATTACTATCACAATCAATGTTCAGTACGATATTATTTACCCCATCCTCTATTTGCATTGTCGCTGTTGTATTTTCTGAAACAGGAATATCAAAAAATCTTGTGGAAGAAATAATATCCTCTCCCAGCATTTCTTTTATATCCAGTGAAAAGACGCCAAGATCCTCGCCTTTTAATACAACTATTGTTGGTTCATGGTCCATTCCGGCATATTTTTTCTCTCCAAACTCAAAATAATAACTGTTCGGTATTTGTTTTTCGTATAATCTAAAATCGGAATTTGGATCAGGATTTTCTATTATCCCCGCCACGCATTATTGTCGCGTATATTTACATAATATCTTTCAGCATTTTCCATAAACAAAGCGCTCGGCATTACCACTGTTTCATCTCCGACGTGGGTCAGTATTGGCTCTCGGTCAAGGTGTTCCAGCGTGTCGGAACAAAACCATGCATCGCAATCGTCATATTCAATACCTTTAATTGTTTTTAATCCCCAGCCCGCAAGCTGAATCACCTTAAAATTTCCTTTTGGTTCCCAATCGTCAATCATCTGGTGAATATTTCTAGACTGCGCAAGAAGTACATCATTTAAAACATTTGGCACATCTGTCTCCGTTACATCGCTTTTATCCCACGCCCCGCCATGGCCGCGCAGAAAATCCAACATTCCTTCGTATGAATTAATGGTTTTCCCGGCAATGTCTTTAAACTCGGGAATGTTTCCGGCTTCATCGGTAAAACTAAAAACCGGATCAAATACGGTTCTAAAATAAGCGTCCGACGGAAGAAGGTTATACGCTCCTGGCATAAACTCCGCGAAATCTCGCGCCGTTTCTTTGTCTAAAAGAATTCCCAAGGCAAGATTTTGTTCGTCGCCATGAAGAAGTCCCGAGATCGCTTTTGGCGTTCCTGCTTGCGGGGCTGCAACCATAATCATAACATCTATTTTTTCAAGAAAATCATGGTTTGGGTTATTAATATCTTCGATTGAAGCCAAAAAATATTTTGCAAGCAAACCACCGTTTGAGTGTGTGACGATTGTTACCTTGCCAGTGTCTGAATTTTCTGCAAGTCGACGAAGTTCTTGAATGATATACGGAGACGGTGTTGGGTTGAGATATGATATGTTTTGTCCCGTTTTCACTCCGCTCTTAAGGATATCGTTAAAAGCTAAACGCCAGTCATACGGCAAGGATTCCCATTCGTGAATAGTGCCCGCCTCAACCATATTATCCATAGAAACGCTAAACTGCTCGTAAATATTCCCTAGAATATGCTTTTTTATAATATCCCTTGTATATATTTCTTGGTCATTGCTAATAATATTACCTTGCTCGCCTTCGTGTAAAAAAAGTTGTTTAACATCTTGCTCCCATGTTGGTTCCCAAAGTTGATCTTCGTTATCTAGTCCGTCTAAGTCAGGACGATAAAGACGGCTTGCCTGAAATCCTGGCAAAAACGCCACATTGGAATATCCAACAGTAAATTCAGTGAAGGAGGTGTGTACATCGGAAACGCCGTCGCTGGCCTTAAAGCCGTAACGATAATCGCCTTTTGGGAACATTCTTTCAAAAGTGTATATTTTGCCGTTCGCGTAATCCGTTTGTGGACCAAAGGGGAGCATTTCCGAACTAAAGTAATTCTCAAATGCTCCTTGATTAACTTTTTGTACAACTAATTTTACAGACAAGGGAGCATCGTTGTCTTGGTCGGTATAAATCACATCAAAATTAAAGAGTGTTTTATTCGCTGTGCCTTTATTGTCTTGGATGCCGTCGTTTTCGGAAAGGCCATCGGGAGAAGTTTCGGCGAAGGAGAGAGTTGGCGGCTGATTTTTTACCTCTATTTCCGCTGAAAACATGAAATCATCCACGGTATAAGTATTTCCGCCATCATGAAAAGTAACACGAGCGATGTTCTCCGCGGATTCTACGGCCAAAAGAAGATTGCTCGGAATCCCCGTTGCAGCGCCTACATAGTTTGCGCCACCGGTCTATGCCGTAGCTAACACAGCTCCGGATGCACTGAAGGCGGTTAATGTTATATTTCTATTCCCCGTCACTCGGGCGGAAACTTTATGGACATTTCCGGCCACATTGCCGAAAGTTGCGGTTATTACCCCTCCTAAGCCCTGCTCGTCATAGAGAACATTAACGCCGGAAAACGGTGGGAAAAATGTCCAGTTTAAGCAGTCTGGTTTAGTGAGAATGGTAGCGCCGGTGAAAGTCACGCCGACATTAAAGTATTGATCGGTAATGTGCGTTTGACATGGCAATCCCTCAAAGTCGATCAAATTTTCCGCCGCGGAAGCAAGTTTGCCATGCAGAAATATAGCTCCGAACACAAAAACGACTGCTATCACCGCGCCTGCTGTGCGAGAGGTGGCGCGCGGAGAAAAAATTACTGAAAAAAATGCGGTTAAAAACCGAATGAAAAAATGATATTTCATAAAAACGAGAGTTAACGACTCGCCTTACGCACAAGCGCAAGGTAATATAATCAAATTAGTTGACTATTCTGTGTTCATTTTACCATTAAAAACAAAAATAGCAAATTAAAAACGAATTATCTTGTTAAATTATTTTAAAAGCTTTTGTTGAAAACAAAAAATTTTCGGGAAAAGCGAATGGAGAAAAAGCCGTAGAAAACGGCGGCTAAAAATTAAATGCGAGCAAATCATCCCGCCCGCAGACACCCTTTAATCCAGGAAAACGGAAATACAGCTTAAATTTTAGTTTTCCCCTTATCAATCACTCTAATTGTATCTTGTCCTTCAAAATCAGCTAAACCTTGATTGTAAAAAACTTTGCCGGCAACCGTGAGGATTGCCGCTTCTTCTGGCTTAAGAATATCCTGAACTGCCTCTCTGTCAAACTTAACCATTCTTTCTAAAATTCCATCTTCATCGTGGTCCATAATATTTGCTTTATTAGATTCCGGTTTGGCCCAGCCTTCTTTGCCAAGATAAATTGGTATGGCTCCGTTCAAAAAAACTGTAGAGCCGTCAATCTGCCGGACATCATAACCCGCCGGCAATTCAATGTAGCAAGTAATCCATTTTCCTCCGCTCTTTAAATTCAAGGTCTCGGGATTACAATCAATCGCAGCCGGAATTGGTTTAACCGCTATTTGAAAAGTATTGGCGCTTACTCCGCCATCGTCGTCGGTAACCGCAAGTGTTATTGTATATGTTCCGGCATTGTAATAAATATGATTCCCTGCCACTTGGCCGATTGCGGCAGGCGGATTGTTTTCCTGAGTAATTGCTCCAATTGCGGTTGTTTCATCGCCAAAATTCCATTCTGCGGTATGGGTATCTAACCAGCCGTCATCAGCGAAGTCGCCAGAAAAATTTAATCCGTCTCCCGCCCAAATTTCCTGATTCGGATGAGTTGGCCCATTCACTGATAAATTAGAAATAATCGGCGCGACATTTTTTACAATCACGCTGGTCGCGGCAGTGTCGGTTAATCCTTCGTCGTCAGTGATTCTTAAAATAATTTCTCCTTGATAATCATCGCCCCATATGTGTTCTGCTGTTGGAGAAGTGGAAGCAATATCATATATGCCATCTCCGTCAAAATCCCATTCGTAAAGAATTATCTCGCCATCCGGGTCAGAAGAACCAGGGGCGTCAAAGATGATTGGATAACCTTCGTTACCTTCGTAAGGACCGTTAATATCCGCTGTTGGCGGTTGAAGCGTGGCGTCCGCTTTAATGGTCTGTTCAAAAACCCCGTCGCCGTCAGCATCCATTTGCAAAGTAACGCCTTTTTCACCTTGGGAAAGGGCTTGCCAATCAATAAAGTACTGATGGGCAACTCCTTTGTTCGTAGGAATATCAATACTTCTAAATGTTCTTGATATACCCTCTTGCACGGATGTAACAACAAATCCATAGGTTCCATCTGCTGTTCCAACTAATTGAAAAGAATTACCACTTGACGGAAGAACAATAGTGACCACTTCCTCATCCCCATCATATACCGAGCGGGGAATGTTTTCTCTCACTATACCGTCCACTACACCCGTTATAACGCCATACGAATCAATAACTCTTACCTCAACCGGACTGTTGGCATTGGCATGCAACCGGTCGGGAAGTTTATTTCTATGTTGTTCCAGAGCGTCCAAAATGATAATCTTTACGGTATTCTGCAGTTCTTCCAGTTTTTTGGAACATACCCCCTCAGGGCAGGTAAACTCTGTACCTCCGTATCGCTGCCACATCTCATCAAATTCTTGCCTATCTTCATCTTCGAGAACTTTCGAAATAGTATCTATTTTTATGGTGTATTCCCAGCAATCACCATCTCCAAAAGGTTGTATATCTTTCCGCCAAAGACAAGTAAAATAATCTGATAGTCTCTCCTCATAGGATCGGAACTTCGCAAATTCAATGAGATCGTTGATTCCCTTGTATGCCTTATATGCTGTCCATGCGAGATTGACGCCTGATCCTGAAAGTTCTTTTGCGTATGCTTCTTCAAATCCCTTACGAATGAGCACTTCCTCCGCAGCGACTCTTGTTCCGACTTTCACCGCCTCTTTGAGAACTTCTCTATTAACAGTAGAATCTCCTACAATAAGTTCGCCGACGATGGGGACCCATTTCAAAAGATGTCTCCCTAATTCGTTGAAGATTCCCATTGCTCGTTTAAGACCTCTGGCACTATCTCCCTTTGCCATCAGTAAAGCATAATCTGCAGTGCGATATTCTGAAATGGTGGTGAGAATTCTGCTTTTGTAACTTACATCTGTATTCGGGATTTTCTCGTGCAACAAAGTAATGATGTCGGCAGGGGTAATATCATATTGAGAAAATTCTTCAAATCGTTGATCGTTCTTAAGCCAGTCAAGCTGAACACCAGAAATGTTGCCTAATGCATCTTCTCGAAGCCATTCATCTATCTTCCGGAACTCCCAATACGATGGAAATAAACGCCAAATAACTGGAGTATCAAACAATATGTTTTGCCATAGACGTGTATTGCCTGCATCTCTGAAAGCGAAGATAATAAACGCCGCGAGCTCGCTTTTTGGAGTATCGCTCACCAATAAAGGAGCCGTAAAAACAGCTTCAGCACCACTATCATCAATTACCCGTAAGCGCACCGTAAAAGAGCCACCAAGCGGCCACTGCATGGACGCGGTAGCCGATTCCAAAGAATCATCATATACTCCGTCGCCGTCCCAATCCCACTCATAACGCACAATTGACCCGTCGGAGTCGGGATCATACGAACTTGACGCATCAAAATATATCTCTTCGCCGGCTTTCGGATTTTCTGGCCAGAAAGTAAATAAAGCAACTGGCGGCTGATTGGGCGGAGGAGGAGGCGCGCCGTCCTTAATTTGATACAAATAAATATCATGAGTAGTGCCACTTCTAAAGTCGGACCATACAACGCCTCCTTCGTGAATGTCTTGACCGACGTACCCCCATGGTTCGGCAGCGTCGCTCGAAATACGCGATTGTTCGCCAGTTGTGATGTCGTAAAGATATATTCCGTTTTTATTGCTTATCAAATCAGTCCCGACCCATACGATTTTGTCGCGGAAAATACTGAGGCAGCCAAAGCCGATGGCACCTATAGTGTCAACAATGGTATCCGTTTTGGTTTCGAGGTTGTAAATATGCAAACGATCTGGTCTCATAAAACCGACCGGCTCCGACCATACGATTGTATTCTCGTAAATATCCGGTGGCCGATTGTAGTTGCGAAAGATGCTCTCCTGTCCGGAAATTTTGGTAAACTGTTGCGTTTCAATATCATACACATAGACACCAGCTTTCTGCCAATCCGCTCTCCACCAAGGGGTAACATTAGCAAACACGATTTTACTCCCGTATATTGCAGGTACTTTCTCTAGCGTTGGGTCGGAGGTAATTCGTGTTGTTGCACCCGTCGTAATGTCATACAAAAAAATATCCTTTTCGCCACCTTCGGGAGATGTCGCGGAAAATACCATCTTATTATCGTAAATACTTACTCCCCACGGGTCTGGGCGTATACTTTCGTTGGCAAAACTTTTTTCTTCTCCTTTTTTGAGGTCATATAGATAAAAGCCACCAGGACCATCAAACCATGTGATAATATCTCCGCGCATACGGAGATTTCTTTTATAGGAGCCACTTGTGATAAGGCGTCGTTGTTCTCCTGTTGAGATGGTATAGAGGTATAGATCTGTTCCCCATGGATCAATCATTTGCTGATCAGCCCATACAATTTTGTCGCCGTATATTGCGGGCCAGAGCTGAATGGCGGGATCGTTGGTGATTTGTTGCTCGGTTCCTGCAATCGCGCTCGCTTGCGCGGTGTCACTAACAATCAAAAAGCCCGTCAATATTATGATGACCACAAAAAGAAACCCCGATTTTTGACTTGATAAATTCATAAATTTATTTTATCAAATTTTACCCAACCCTGCTACTCACTATTTCTGAACGGGTCAAATCGTGGAGGATGTTAAAACTATTACACAACAACAAAAAGTATTTTTACATCCCCGATTTAATTTCTGCAATTAAATCTAAACTTATCTAAAACTCTACTCAGTAGAAACGTTCTGCGGTAAGAAACTTTCTGTTCCCAAGTTAATAATTCCTCACCAGCTAAACTATTGATGCGTTTCTCTAATTTCATGAGATGCGCAGAGACACGTTTTAGTAAAATCCAAAAATAGAACCAAACGCTGCCAAGTGTAATACAAGTAAAGAAAAAGACCCAGAACAAAGAAAGCTGTGTTTGTACTTCAAAAAATGCGGCAAGCACAGTAAAATATCCAACGATAGCAAGACGTCCACGCATCCTATCCCGCGCTTCTATCCTCAACATGTCGTATTCTTTTAAAAGAATATCAATTTTTTCTTTGGTCTCCATAAAATTTATTATATCAAAATTTACTCCATCACGCTACTCACTATTTTTTGATACAAAAAACTCTATCGCGATACAGAAATCCCTGTAAAGTCAACCCAAATCTGAGCTTTACAGAGCTTCTCAACCCGTAATTCAACTCGTTCTGCGGTTTTATATGAAAATGGAATAGCATAAAAGTGATATAGACCGTCATTATTTTCTGCAACGCGCAAGAGAAGTGTATCGTGCATCCCTCCGTGTATCACTTCAAGACGAACAACTTCCGCCATGGGCTCTTTCTCGTCAGCGCAAAACCTTATTCGAAACCAACCTTTATACATGCCGGCTTGCTTTAATAAAGTATATGGCCCGTAAACAACATGTCCTCCTCGGTTGGAAAAGTCGCTTAGCCATGCTTTTCCATTTGAGGATTTTTCATCGCATACAATTTTTCCAGCATTGTGCCACTGGTGCGCAACCGCAAAAAACAATCCGACGATCTCTTCTTCTAAACCAACGGCATCTTTGAAGAGAGATGGTATTTCAGATAGCGACTTGCGTTGCGTAAGAACCTCTTGTTTAATCTGCGCTCGAATCCGCCACTTCTCAATAAAATAGACAAGGGCTGAAATCCCTCCTAAAACAGTCGCAATTGATAGTATGATTTCAGTTTTAGACATTTTTTAAAAATTTATACTTTCAGTATACCAACCCCATAAAATCAATCAAGCTATTGTATTCGTATCTATCTAAAAAAATATTCCAACCATTTTCGCGGATTGCCGGCCGGCTCATCCGGCTCTTCTTTTTCTATGCCGAATATGCCGGTTGCCGCGCCTTCTTCTTTGTTTCCGTTATTTTGATTTTCCGAAGCCTTTAATTTTTTCTTTTGCCATTGCTAACAAGTTTCGCCGCTTTATTCGCGAATGCCTCAAAATCCTTGTCTGCTTTGCTTGGAGCTTTTAAATTATTTTTGTGATATTTATCATATTCTTTTTCCGCTAATTCTTTTGCCAGTTCATGCGAAACCTTGCCTGCGTCTTTCAAAATAATCAAACGGCAGATCGGGATTTTTCAGCCGTTCATCGTCCATCACGAAACCCTTCACGATATATTCGCGCAACCGCGAGGTTGCCCACTGGCGAAAAGCTGTGGCGATAGAGCTTTTAACGCGATAACCAACGGATATAATCATATCAAGATTGTAAAATTCTATTTCTCTTTTTATTTCCCGATTGCCTTCTTTTTGAACTGTAAAGAATTTCTTTACAGTTGAATTTCCTGATAACTCTCCTTCTTCCGTGATATTTTTTATATGTTGGCCTATATTCTGCTTAGTCGTTTGAAAAAGCTCCGCCAGCGCATTTTGCGTAAGCCAAACTGTTTCATTTTCAAAACGGACTTCAACTTTTGTCTGTCCATCTTCGGTTTGATAAATAATAATTTGCGATTTTTGGCTGTCTTTTTTCATAATTAGACTGTTGAATAATTGGCGTTTTTTGGCTTAAGTAAAAAATTAATTGGCGAAAATAAGTTAATTTAATCAAATCGCGATTTGCCTAAAACGATTATTCAACGCTCTTAATTTCTGATTTATAGCTTTTAATCTTAATTATATTATAGCAAATTTCAAAAAAATAAAAATAGCAATCAGCCAATTTTAAAAAGGGCTATAATTAAAAAAATATCTCCACCACTTTCGCGGATTGCCGATCGGCTTGGCCGGCTCTTCTTTTTCTATGCCGAATATGCCGGTTGCCGCGCCTTCTTCTTTATTCCCGTTATTTTCCAAAGGTTCGCCGCTTATTACGGCAACCTCCTCTCCTTCTTTTTTAAGCCCCAAATTAAGGCGGGCCCGCTCTTCCACGAATTGGTCCGATTCCAAATAATTCATAAATTCTTTTAAATTGGTATTTTGATTTTCCAGATTGTTGATTTCCGCTTCTAATTCTTTAATCTCTTGGCTTATTTTGTAGCGCTGGCTGATGTTTTTGGCCAATGGAAAACTTATTAAAACAATCACAGCCAAGCCGACCAAAGCCAGGGTTTTTTTGTTTAATAAAAACCGGGTTAATAAATTTTTTTTATCTTTTCTAAACATATTTACGCGAAATAAATTTATATTTCACCGCTTCAATCATAATCACACCTATTAATCCGACAGAAATAATCAGAAACCAAATTTCCGATCCCCTTAAATCAACTGTTGATAAAACGCTCTGCAAGGGCGGCCAATAAATTCCGGCTAAAAGCAAAACAAAACTGATTAGCGCGGCCGCGACTAAATACAAATTGGAAAACGGATTAATTCTCCAAATCGGCTGGCGCAAGCTCCGCAAGCTGAAAACGGACATTAAAGATTTAACGCCTAGCACGGCAAAGAAAATCGTCCTAAGATAAGCGATCTCCGCGCCTTGCCGGTAAAGCCAAATAAACACGCCCAAAATAAGCAAGTCCCTGGCTATGCCGGCGCCGAAGATAATCATTTTCATTTCCTTGTTCATAATAGGCTCTTCTTTTTTTATCGGCTTGTCATTCATTATATCCTTTTCGCCTTTTTCAAAAGCTAAAGAAAAATGCGGCAGGCCGTCGTTGACAATATTAATCCAGAGAATTTGAACCGGCAAAATCGCCAAAGGCGCGCCCAGCATTATGGAACCGATAATCAAAACCATTTCGGAAAAACTGTCGGAAATTAAATATGTTATAACTTTGCGAATATTTGAAAAAGTTATTCTGCCCTGTTTTACCGCTTCCACAATCGTCTTGAAATTATTGTCTAATAAAACTATGTCGGATGTTTCTTTGGCGATATCCGTGCCCGTGCCCAGGGAAATGCCGATATCGGCCGACTTTAAAGCCGGGGCGTCATTAATTCCGTCGCCGGTCATGGCAACGACTTCGCCGGCTTCCTGCAATGCGTCAACGATGCGCAGTTTATGGCGCGGACTGACGCGGGCGTATATGTCAATTTTTTTAACTATATCTTTCAATTTTTCATCGGATGTTTTATCTAATTCTTCGCCAGTGATAATGTTTTTCGCCTCAACATCCAAGCCAACTTCTTTCGCGACCGCTCGAGCCGTAAGCCGATGGTCGCCCGTGATGATAATCGGCCTTATTCCGGCTTGGCGGCAAATCGCGATAGTTTCTTTCGCTTCCGGCCTAACCGGATCTTTTAAGCAAATAAAACCGATAAAAGTTAAATTATTGTCAATCCGCGCCAAATCATAGCCGATTTCCCATTGCAGGTTTTTAATTTCGCGCGCGGCCACCCCGATAACCCGCAGGCCTTTGCCGGTTAATTTTTCATAAGTTTTGTTTAATTTTTCTCTCTCCTCCTTGGTTATTTTTCGTATTTTTCCTTTATGGTAAAAATCCGTTGATTTATCCAAAAGTTTTTCCGGCGCGCCTTTTTCATAAAGAACATGTTCATTATCTTTTCTCTTGCGCAAAGTTATCATATATTTTTTTTCGCTGTCAAAAGGCAATTCGTCTATTTTCGGTTCAATTTTTAACAATTCCTCCCTGTTTAACCCGGATTGAACAGCGGCGGAAAGCAAAGCCGCCTCGGTGGGAGCGCCGATTATCCGCCAGCCGGCCAATTCATCATTCGGATTTTCTATAATCGCGTCATTGCACATCATAGCGGTCCGCAGAGCCAAGCTTACCGCTTTTGCCTCTTCCGGATCCTGTCCTGAACCCAAATTATTCAATTCAAATTCTTTTTCGCCGATTACGATATGGGCGACATGCATATTGCCTTCCGTTAATGTTCCTGTTTTATCGGCGCAAATTACCGTGATTGAACCGAGCGTTTCCGCCGCCACCAACTTTCTTGTAAGGGCTTTTTGTTTTAAAATCCTCTGCATGCCCAGAACTAATATTACCGTTACCGCGACCACCAGCCCCTCGGGAATGGATGCTACCGCTAAAGCCACGGCGGTGATAAACATTTCATGGACCCCCCTGCCCTGCGCAATGCCGATTATAAAAATAATCAAAGAAATCAACGCCAAAGCTATGCTTAACAGGCGGGAAAATTTCATCAGCTTTAGCTGCAGCGGCGTTTTTTCTTCTTCTGTCGCCTTGACCAATTCGGCAATCTCGCCGATTTCGGTGTTTTTGCCGATGGCGCAGACTATCGCTCTGCCCGACCCCGTTACCGCCACTGTGCCCGCGTAAACCATATTTTCGCGGTCGGCCAAAGCGGCGCCTTGAGCAACCGGTTCCGTATTTTTCTCCGAAGGAATTGATTCTCCGGTTAGGGCCGACTCGTTAACCTGCAGATTCGCCGCTTCAATCAAGCGGGCGTCGGCCGAAACGCGGTTGCCCGCTTGTATTATTATAATATCGCCGGCAACAATGCGGCTGCTGTCAATTTCGGCTTCTCTTTTGCCGCGCAAAACTAATGCTTTATGCTCAACCATCTGCTTTAGCTTGCTTAACGCTTGATTAGCTTTATTTTCCTGAAAAAAACCGATAACGGTGTTAAGCGCGACCGCGGCAAAAATTACGCCTGCGTCGGTATAGTCCTTTAAAATCAGGGAAATTAAGCCGGCAATCAACAAAATATAAATCAAGGGGCTTTTAAACTGGCTGATTAAAATAATAAATCCGCCTAAAGGCTTTTCGCCGTCCAATTTATTAAGCCCGTATTTTTTAAGCCGCTTTTCCGCCTCCGCTTGTGTTAAACCGCGCTCGGAACTTTTCAGCTCGCGGAAACAGGACGCGATTTTTAAACTGTGGAAATGAGACATACTTTTTTTATTATAACACGAAATAACTAAAAAACCCAAAAAAACCAAAATAAAAAACACGCCTTCTGCAAAACTAATGCATAATCATAATGGCGGGCGGGTATGTAACTAATTTACTTATTTCTTTTTGAAAAAAATATTTAATAAAAAATCTTAACACAGATTAAGTATCTTGTCAACCACCCTGCTCTTATAAGCGGTCCGACCGCTCTCCCCAAACCGCTTTATACTAAATACTTTATACCAAATACTACCGTTTCTTCGGCGTTACGAAAAAGCCCATATATTTTCCCAATAGCAGCCGCGTCTGCGCGTCAAGCCCGGGAACAGCGCCGAAAATTACAATGGTAATGGGTAAAAACAGCCACTGCAAAACCATTTTAACGCTTTTAAAAAATCCGTATCGGGCCGGCCTTTTGGGCAAAAGCAAAGTTGAAACAACGGCTGATATGACCATGCCAATCATGGCAAAAGTCATAAGCACTCTTGTCACATAAGGCAAATTAGCGGATAAAACCGTAGCATTGAATCTGTCGCCGCCTAAAATCATCGGCATCCAGCCGATTACGCCGATTATCAAGGCGTTGGTCGCCCAAGAATGAAAACCGTAAAACTGGACTAAAACGCGGCTGATTAATTTTCCCTTGGGCATTTCCCGCCATTTTTTAACGCCGTTGAACAGCAAATAAGGCAAATTCTCCACCCCCCAGCCCCAGCGCCTCTGCTGCTTGTATAAATTATTGGCCGTCTGCCAAGCCGTTTCATCCATGGTAACATCCATGGAAACCGGAAAGTGGAGCGGCTCAACGCGGTAATCGCCTTTGTAATAACAAAAACAATGCCAAAAAATCCGGGAGTCCTCGCTTACCATATTGGTTGACCAAAAGCCGGCATCGTTCAGGGCGCGCCACGTCATTGAATGCGAAGAATAAGTCGCCAATTTCTCCTGCCTGATCTGCTGCATCATCTGCCAGAATGTATTTGACGAAGCCGCCACTCGCGCGAAAAACGGCGCTTGCCAAATGTTATTATGGTAAACCGGCACCGGCTGGTAGCTGGCTCTGTAAGGATCTTTAACTGTTAAAAATTTATAAGTCAGGCAGAAAAAATAACCCGGCCGCACCACTGTGTCAATGTCAAAAACGCTTACTAATATTTTATCATAATCCAGGCCTTGGGCGTCAATTATTTTTCCCTTAACTTCGCGGGCCGCCCAGGCTTGATTGGCCCCCTTGCCTTTTAATTCACCTGCGATATCATCAGGATGGACGGTAACTAAAAAATTTCTGAATCTGCCGGCAAATTCGGCTTTAATTATTTCAGCTTTATCTATCGCTTTTTGCCCCTCCCTTTCTTCAATGGCTAAAACCACTATCATTTTATTTGCAGGAAAGCCATCTTCAATCAGCGCTTGAAAAGTCGGCCTGATTACATCAGCGCTTTCATTATAAGTCGGCAAAATTATTAAATGTACCACATCTTCCCAGCTCACTCCCTTATTATATAAACAATTTTTATCTATTTTTTTTTGCGCTAAATCATTGTTAAGGGCAAGCGCTTTGCATTTCTCCTCCCAGTTTATTTTAATGTTTTGCCGCAATTTCCTATAAGCGCTTAACAAATGCAGGCCTAAATACACAACCAGCAGCAGCCAATAAACATCAAAGGCGATAATAAAATACGCCACCCAAACCGGCTTGAAATAAGACATAACCAGCAAAATCAGCAGGGTCGCCCATGACAAAGAACCGGGCAGTATTTCAAACGCTCGATATAATTT
>JAHIME010000053.1 GCA_018896595.1 Patescibacteria group bacterium | reverse complement strand
CAAAAAATTGGAACGAACCGCCTCATTTCCGAAAAAATTGTGTCTTGGGATTTCGTCCCGCCGTTTGATTTTACCGCCCAATTCCTTGCGAGCCGCGCCAGCAGGCGCGGCGAGCATTCCTTTGCTTCCCCCCGCAAAAAATCACGAAGTCCAATTTGGTGCGCTGTACAGGAATCGAACCTGTAACCTTATCCTTAAGAGGGATCTGCTCTACCGATTGAGCTAACAGCGCGTTTTGTGGCTGGGGAGAGGCTTGAACTCTCGACCTTGGCGTTATGAGTGCCACGCTCTAACCAGCTGAGCTACCCAGCCATATCAGTGCACCCGGCAGGACTTGAACCCGCAACCTTCTGGTCCGAAGCCAGACGCTCTATCCAGTTGAGCTACGGATGCTTATTTATTCTACCGAGCTTTAGTCGGGTTTAAGAGGCTTTAGCCTATGCTACCGGGATGCTGAAGCATCCCAAACCCGACATAAATGTCGGTAGAAAATTAGCAGTTGCAAAAAACTCCTTTCGGAGTTCAAATTTATGTTAACATAATATTATAAAAAAATCAAGCTTAATTTTTGCTCGCCTTGCTCGCTCCTTTCTCATCAGAGCCGAAATGATGGGCTATTTCGTGTTTTACCGTGCTTGTTATACTTTTTTTTATTTCATCTTCACTTGAGCAAAAATCGCAGATCGCTTTTCTGAATATCGTAATTCTGTCCGGCAAAACAGGCCCGATATTAGCTCGTCTGGCCTGGCAGTAGCCTTCAAACAAGCCGAATAGCGTATAATCCCTGCTTGTTCTGCCTGCCCCGCGAAGCTGTTCTTTTGTGGGGCGGTCTTCCGCGATTATAGCTACATTATGCAGTTTGGCTTTAAACTTTTCCGGCAAATTTTCCATCGCTTCCGCCACTAAATTTTCAAATTTTTCTTTTGATATTTTCATTTTTTTAAAATCGCGTAATAATTAAATTTGTCGTTATATATTTTTTCAATTCGCAGCCCCGCTTTTTTTGTTATTTTTTTCAGCTCCTTTTTTCTAAACGCATGATAATAGCGCCGGCTCGTTTTTTCGCCTTTGCTGTTTTTCCAATCAAATACAATATCGCCGAAATCGCCGGAAATACTAAGCGCTCGGAATTCAACGGTTTGGCTTTTTCTTGAGCTCTTCCGGCGAAAACTGCGGAATATTAATTTTAATTTATTAAATAATTTTAACAGTTCCGTTCTGATGATAATTTTTCTTAATTTTTCTCGGCTCCATAAATTCCAAACCGTTATAATGATTTTACCCTCCGGCTTAATTTTATTTTTGAGCTGTTTTAAAGACGCGAGGCGCAGATCTTCCCCTGGCAGATGGTGCAAAACCGCGACGCAAAAAACATAATCAAAATTTATTTCCGGTATTTTGCTTAATTCCAAAATATCGCGGACTTGGAACTCAAAACCCGCGGCTTTATAGCGCTCTTCGGCTAATTTAATTAATTTCTCGCTCGTGTCAACTCCAAGATAATTAATCTTTTTATCTTTTAACGCTTCCAACAGTCTGCCGCTGCCGCAGCCGACATCTAAAATTTTATCGCCGTCTTTTATGTCCCGAGTTAATTGCAACAGCTCCGGCCATAAATACTTTTTTCTGGTTTCGTTAAAATCTTCGGCAATCTCTTCGTAATTGCGCTTCACTATCTCCAATAAATTTTTTTGAGTTTGTTTATCCATAGAACGCACTTATTAATTAATTTTCAACCCGGCCAGCGCCAATTTAATCTCATCCCAACTAACCTCATCACCCAGCTCCTCTTTAATCGGCGTTAATTTATTGCCCCCCACTTTCGCGATGGCGGCTTTTATTTTTTTCTGCTTAGCCGGGCTGACGAGTTTGTTTATATCAACCGGCAGTTTTTTTTCCATTAAAAAGCAAAGATGCTGGATTATCGTTCCTTTTGTCAAGCCGCGCGCTTGCGCCATTTCTTCAATACTCATACCTTTGTTGCATAAATCAAAAGTTTCCAGCTGGGTTAATTTTGTGGACAGTTTAACTTTTTGTTTCGGCTCCGCTATCTCATAATCTTCATATTCATCACTATCATCAATTTTATCAAAACTTAAATATTCTTTTTTTGCAGTCCGCAGGCGTGGAGCGTCTGTTTTTCTTTTGTAGCCGCCGCCGACCAAGCAGTTGTCGCATTTGCCGCATTCTTTGGCGGTGATATCATTAAAATAATCCAGAATATATTTTTGCCTGCAGCCATGATGATAAACATAGTCTTCCACCTTCCCCAGTTTTTTGTAAGCGTTTTTTAATTTTTCCTTCAGGCCGGTAAAGTCAATATCAATTTCGTTTTTATCAACTCTTTTTAAAATATTGATCTCCGTGCCTTTAAAAGGAGGCTGATATTCCAAAATTCCTTGGTCGGCTAAATTTCTGATTAAACGGACTAGAGATTCTTTTTTTACTCCGATTATTTCCGCGATTTCATCAAAATTAACCTGCCAGCCGGTTTTAAGCTCGTTTTCAAACCGTTCTTTAAACTTGGCCATAATTTCATGCTGGACTTTCGCTCTCTTGCTGATTGAATTTACGGCTTTTTCAAAATCGCCGAGCAATTTTAAATAGCCGTTGCCGCTTTTTTCATGGGACCTTGAAATATATCCTTCGCGCTCCAAAATTTTTAAAGCCGTGCCGATCGCCATGTCCGGCACTGATTCTGAAATCATGCCGGCTAACTCGCCGTAAGTAATTAAAACCGTATCGCTTTCGCAGTTTGTTAAAACTTCATAAATCTCCAGGACAACTTCGGGAGGAGGATTGTCGCCTTTAATAAAAAATTCCTGCAGATGCCTGTCGCGCGGGCTGTAAAGCATTAAACAAAAACTTTGTTTGCCATCCCGGCCCGCCCGGCCCGCTTCCTGGTAGTAAGCTTCAATCGTGCCGGGCATATCATAATGAATAACAAATCTAATGTCTGATTTATCAATGCCCAAGCCAAAAGCATTGGTGGCGATAATCACTTTGGCTTTGCCGCTCATAAAATTGTCTTGCACCCATTTGCGGTCTTCGGCTTCCATGCCGGCGTGATAGCTCACCGCCTTAATATCGTGTTCCAGCAAAGTCTGCAGCAGTCCATCAACCCGGGCGCGAGTGCCGACATAAATTATGCCGGAGCCGCCGGGCGCGTTTTGAACGGCGTCAATAACGAACTGCGGCTTTGCCGCCTCATTGGCTTGAATTACTCCGAACTGCAGATTCGGCCGGCTAAAGCCGGTTATAACCGATTCGGGGCTCGCCAAGCCAAGCTGTTTTATTATGTCCCTCCTTACTTCAGCCGTGGCAGTGGCGGTTAGGGCCGCGACCGGCGGATTGCCGAGATTTTCAACCGCGCCGCGCAGTTTTACGTAGCTGGGGCGGAAATCATGGCCCCATTGGCTGATGCAGTGCGCCTCGTCAACGGCGAACAAACTTATTTTAATGCCGGATAAAGCTTGAACGAAATTATTATCATAAAATCTTTCCGGAGCGACATAAAGCAGTTTGTAAGAGCCCTGCTTAATCGCTTCAAGCCGTTTATATGTTTCGGCCGGAGGGATGGAGCTGTTGATAAAAGTCGCCGGAATGCCTATGCGCTCCAGCCCGTCAACCTGGTCTTTCATTAAAGCGATTAAGGGCGAAATGACGATTGTTATGCCGTCCAAAACCAAAGCCGGCAATTGATAGCACAAAGATTTGCCTCCGCCGGTCGGCATAATCACCATGGTTGATTTTCCGGCCAGAATATTATCAATCACTTTTTCCTGCCCGGGCCGGAACGAATCAAAACCGTAATGGATTTTCAACAGTTCCAAAATTTGTTGTTTTCGTTTGGGTATATTATCCATAATTTGACAAAATTAATCCAATAGACTAATTTAAGATTAACAAACAAAGAGAGTATAGTCAAAAAAAGGGGGAAATCAGCTCCTTAACAAAAAACTTTTTGAGAGGTGAAAAATGAATAAAATTACATTACCGAGGCTGAATGATTTGCACGCGCATTTGAGAGAAAAAAAATTAATGAAGGCAATAATACGGCTGTTTAATGTCTGTGGCTGGGTTGTAGCGATGGGAAATCTGGAAGAAAACATAGCTTCAGGAGAAGATGTTGAAGCTTACAAAGATGAGATCAGCGGCTATAATCCTTTATTTGCTCCCATTTTTACAGTGATGTTTATCAGGAGCATGACCCCTAATAAACTGCGCGTAGCGTATATGGCGGGAGCGAGAATACTGAAACTTATACCCGGAGGAGCTTCGACCAATTCCGATGAATGCATCAAGTTGGATGAACTCCCCAAGTATTATAATGTTCTGCGCGCCGCGCGGGAATTGGGAATGATATTTTCAATTCATTTGGAACTTGCCATTGATCCTATCGCTAAAATTGAAATAAACAGAATCTATAGAGAAGTTTGCGCCATACCTTATTTAAAAAATCTGATAGAAAAAGTTCCCAATTTAAAGATAGTAGTTGAGCATATCAGCACAACCGAATTGCTTGAAGTTGTTTTAAGCGCGCCCGATAATGTTTTTGGTACTGCAACCGCTCATCATTGCGTATTGTCTAAGTTAGATTTATATGATGGCGGCCGCAGAAATCCGCATTTGTTATGCAACCCTATTCTGAAATCACCCATGGACGCTGAGTCTATTATCAGGCAAATAAATGATCCGTATAACACTAAAATCGGATTTGGCAGTGATTGCGCGGCCCATTGGAAGTACTTAAAGGAATCAGATAATCCGCCTTGCGGCATTTTCTCCCCGCCGCCAATTGCTGTTCCGCTTATCATCCAAAAATCACAGGAGCTCGGCATACTAAACATCAGTGCATTAAACAATTTTTTTTGCCGTAATGGCGAGCAATATTACAGTCTGCCGCCCACAACCCAATCTGTTGTTTTAGAAAAAAAACCATGGCAAGTCACTCGCGAATATATGGGTATTGTGCCTCTCTGGGCGGGAAAAATTCTTAGCTGGAGAATAACGTCTCCAAAAAACAACTTTGCCGGAATACTTGCAGCAAAGTAAGCGCCAAATATAAAAGGTCGGCTCACATCATCAGAGCCGACCTTGTTTTTTATTGTTGCGTATTTAGCAATCTCACTTTACCAACCAAATCGCCAATCCACGCAAGCTTGTGGAATTTTATCCACTTCAAGAAACTCTCGTGGATCTTAACGCAGTTGTGCGGATTATTCAACAACTCCGTCCCCACGCCTACTGCGGAGGCGCCAGCCAAAATAAACTCAGCCGCGCCTTCCCAGCCGTCGACTCCGCCAATGCCGATTATTGGCACCCCCAGCCTGGCTTGTGTCAGATCAAAAACGGTTTTTACCGATAAATTATGAATTCCCGATCCGGACTGACCGCCGAAATTAACTCCTATTTTCGGCATTAAAGCATGGACGTCAATCGCCATGCTGGGATAAGTATTGCCGAAAGCGATGCAATCTGCTCCGGCGCGAACCGCAGCTTTTGCGACATCAATAACCATAAATCCGGCATAAGGCGTAAGTTTTACGATTATAAACATATTCGGAGCCGCTTTTCTAGTTGCTTTTACCAATTCACGGGTTAACCTCGGAGAAACGCCGAATAGCATTTTGCCCGCGTTTATATTGGGGCAAGATATGTTTACTTCCATGGCGGCGATTCCTGTTCCGGATAATTTTTCGGCAATTTCCACATATTCCTCAATCGTTGAGCCGGATATATTGACAATTACTTTTGGGAACAATTCAAGCCAGCGAGGCAATTCTTGGTTAATGAATACCTCCAGACCAAGATTTTGCAGGCCGATGCTATTAATCATTCCGGATTGAACCTCGCAAACTCTCGGCGTTGGATTGCCGGCTCGCGGCTGTAAAGTTACGCCTTTTGTAACGCCTGCGCCGAAAAGTTTTGTATTCATTCCGGAAATTTCGATGGATTGAATGGATAAACATCCTGAAGCCGGTAAAATCGGGCTTTTCAAATCTAATCGCCGACGCTCTTGACCATACAATATAATCCTCATCGGATTATTTATTTTCTTAACGGATTTCGGCAATTGAATCGCCGGGCAGCTTGGCGCCATTTTATCCCAGTCCACCCATTCGGCATCAAAAGACGGCCCCTCAGTGCAAACATTCATAACTTTACCGTCTTTACCAAAAATGGCGCAACTTTTACAAGCTCCTATGCCGCAGGCCATCATTTCTTCCATAATAACATAACACTTATTACCGGCTGCCTTACACAGCTCTGCCGTTTTTCTCAGCATCAGCCTCGGCCCGCAGGCGATCACGACAGATTTGCCGTTATTAGCTTGCAGTTGTTCTTGCAATAAATCGGTAACAAATCCGTCTTGATCAGTGATTGTTTTTACAACGCATCCGTATTTTTTAAAATCGCATGCGCCTATTATTTGGCTTTGGTCTTTAGCGCCAATTAACGCGATATTAGCATCGATCGCATATTGGCATTGTCTTTCGGCAAATAAAAGTAATCCTGCCGCCCCAACGCCACCCGCAACCAAGATGTAATTCGTGCGCTTCTTGCTAATGGGAATTGGATTGCCGAAAGGACCGGCTAAACTGAGTTTATCTTCTTTTTTCAACATGGAATAATACTCAGTATTTTCGCCGACAACTTTGAAAATCAGCGATAGCCATTCATTTTCCGCGCTTACCACTGAAAACGGCCGCCTTAACTCCGACTCCGGTTTCGGTCCAAGAGTGATAAACTGCCCCGGGTTTATTACCGGAAACTCACTAGGCCATACTGACAAATCCATGGAAAAAATTCCAGAGCCTTTACCCCCCAGCTCTATACAACTCTCAACCATGGCTTCAAAAAATTCAGCTATTTTATCCATAATTTTTCCTCCTACTATTGGTTTTTGTGCAATGTACAAATTTCTATTACCTTAAAGGGTCTGTCGCCAAAAGGCGACTTTGATAAAAATTTAACAAAAATTAATCAATTATCATTAACTTTGGTTAACT
>JAHIME010000003.1 GCA_018896595.1 Patescibacteria group bacterium | reverse complement strand
TGGTTTATTACAATGAGCAGCGCCGCCATGGCGGCTATGGCATGAACCGGCTGACGCCGGCGCAAAAAATCGCCGGTTCTTTATTTAATTCTTTATACATAATACCTCTTGAAAAGGTAACCTTGACTATGCAATCGTACAAATTTTGATTTTTTAAGGTTTTAATGCTATAATAAATTTAAGAAAATTTTTAATTTTAGCGAAGCGTTTATGGATATTTCTTCTTATTTTCAACAAGCCGTTGAGAGAAAAGCGTCTGATTTACATTTAGTCGCCGGCAGCATACCCGCTCTGCGAATCGCTGGCGAGCTGATTAAATTAAATCATGCCGCGATTGACGCCGATGACCTGAAAAAAGCGGTTTTTAATTTAATTGATAAAAGAACCGTTGAAAGGTTTGAGCGCAAGCGCGAGCTGGATATTTCGCGGGAATTTTTAGGTTCCCGCTTTAGGATTAATTTGCATTATCAGGAAGGCAAAATCGGCTTATCGGCCCGTTTAATACCAAATGTTATACCCACCCCGGAAGAGATTGGCTTTGATGAAATTATTTACAAGCTTACTCACATGCAAGACGGGTTAATTCTTGTGACAGGGCCGTCAGGATGCGGCAAATCAACAACATTGGCCGCGATGATTAATATTATCAATAAAGAAAGGAAAGCGCATATCATCACCATTGAAGATCCGATTGAATTTTTATTTGATGAAAAACAAAGCATTATTGAGCAGAGAGAATTGGGTCTTGACACCAAAGATTTCGCTTCGGGATTAAAATACGCGTTAAGGCAGGACCCGAATGTTATCATGGTCGGCGAAATGCGCGATAAGGAAACAATCGCCGCGGCCCTGACCGCGGCTGAAACAGGGCATTTAGTCATATCAACCCTGCATACCATTACGGCTTCCGACACTATCGCGAGAATTGTTGATGTTTTTCCGTCGCATCAGCAAGATCAGATTTATAATCAATTAGCATTGGTTCTGCGCGCGGTTATAGGCCAGCAATTGCTGCCCGCGACCAAGGGAGGATTGGTGGCGGCCCGCGAAATTATGATTAATACGCGCGCCATCGCCAATTTAATCAGGACTCATCAAGTCGGGCAGATTGACTCTGTTATCCAAACTAATCAAAAAGAGGGCATGATTGCCATGAATAAATCAATTGACATGTTAGTGAAGCGAGGTTTGGTCGGCGAAGAGGTTGCCAAGCATCGCAAGAGGGATTTGGAAACACTGGCGTCATATTATTAAATAGTTACCGTGTAAAAATAATTTTGTCGCGATTCGTTTAATTAAAAAATTTTGTTATTTTAGCCAAAGCCCCGCTGATTTAACGCGGATTAGAACGCTGATTTACGCAGAAAATAATGTTTTTACAAAATAATTAAATATAAATATGCAACCGGAAAGATGGGAAAATATAATAGGAGATATTAAGGATAATTTTGAGGTGGAAGAACATGGCAAAAAACATGAAGAGGAAATGGGCGGGACGGATATTGAATTTATAATATTTGAAGGTCCGCTCGGAAGGATGAAGCTTGAGTTTGTTTCAAAGCCCGTGGTGCTGGACAAGAAAACAACTTATTCGCGGCGCATCGGCGCCGGAACCCAGGTTGATTATATTTACAGCAAAGATGAAAGAAGCTATAAGCTGAGAGCTTATAAATGGGACGAAGCGCGGGAAGATTGGGCGGAAATGGAAGCGAGGATGTTTGATAAGTAATTTATTAATTTTATGGCAAACAAATCAAAAATTTTTATTTTTTTCATTATTATTTTGCTGATAATCGCCGTGTATCTTGCTGTAATTTCCAAACCTGCCAAGCAAGATCAGGCCGAAAAGCAAAATGACGCCAAAACAAACAATGTCGTGGACGCGATGTTAAATTTAGATTTGCTGAAAAAAAGCTATAAGGCGAAAACCAAGGTTATTTTAGCCAATTATTTAAGGATTGCCCAAGACGAGACTATCAATATTGAATCAGTAAAGCAGACCAAAGAGCAGCTGCTGTCTTTAAAAGTTCCGATTGAGTTTAAAGAGTTGCACCTGAATTTAGTTTTAGCCCTGGATGAGATGGAAGATTATTTAGAGAACGGCGATGAAGCGGACAAGCGAAAAAGCCAAGAGATGATTGAGCAGGAAAAGACAAAACATGAATGGTTAAATTAAATTTATGAAGTATAACCGTTTGCTGCCATTGTTAATACCGCTGATTGTCTTGATGTTTTTTGAGGTTTTTTTCTTTTACCCGAAAATGATTTACGCGGTTTTGATTTTGGTGAATTTGTTTATTTTTTTTACAGTTTGGCGGTTCAGCCGGGCAAGCGATGTTGATAAAAGCTGGTGGAATTTTTTTATTTTACCATGCTTGATGTCCGCGTCAATCATCGCTTATACCGTTTTGCTGGCCAATAAAACAATCATCCAATCGCTTTTTATTTTAAATGTTATTCTGCTTTATTTTTATTTGCGCTATGTTTATTATTATTTGCTCCGCCCGGCCGCTTATAAACCGTTTAGTATTGAAAACATCTCATCGTATGGAAATTTTTTAACCTTTTTTTTGATTTCCGCCGCTTGCTACGGCTTGCAGTCTTTTTTAAATTTGCGAGTATGGCTGTTAATGGCGGTGGTTTTACTTGCCGCCGCCTTGATAATTTATCAGATAATTTGGGCCAATAAAATAGATTTTAAAAAGAGCTTGCCTTATATTTTGATAAATTGCCTGATTTTAGCCGAGTTATCATGGTCGCTTTCCTTTTTGCCGCTCAACCATAATGTATCAGGTTTGACTTTGGCCATTTGTTATTATATGCTTATGGGGCTGTCAAGGCATCATCTGCTCGGCGGGCTGGACAAGAGCAAGATTAAATTATATTTAAGTTTCGGCCTTATCAGCATTTTGATTATTTTGCTTACGGCGCGATGGTTATGATAAATTTTTAGTATTAATTATGGAAGAGAATAAAAAAAATAAAAAAAACGGTATATTGTTAATAGTAATTATTGCCACCGTCTTCGGCATGGCTAGCGGAATAGCGGGTGGATTAGCCGCGAGAACTTATTTGATTGACAGTTTTTACGACATTCCTTTTTTCGGCGAAATCAATTTTTCCAACGGGAATTATAATGGTTCAAATTTAATCATAAGAGACGCGAAAAAAGTCATTGTTGAACAGGACACGAAAGCGCAAGAAACCATAAATTCCGCCAGTATGAGTTTGGTCGGGATATTTAAAAAATCATTGCCGAAAAGCGAGAAGGCCGATAATTTTAATTTAAGCGATTATTACCAAGTCAATCAGGAGGTTGGGCAGGGCATTATTATCACCAGCGACGGCTGGATCGCGACTAATTTCTTGCCGGCTGAAATGGAGCAGGCCCCGCAAGAAGCGGGACGGGCCGGAGCCGTTGGCGAAGAGAATTTTTTAGAGAATTACGCGGTAATAACCAAAGACGGCAAGGTTTACGCGGTGGATAAAATTATCCGGGATAAGTTGGCTAAATTTAATTTTTTGCATGTAGAGACGAAGGATTTTTCCGTTAGAAGTTTTATCGGCCGAGGCGGGATCGCGAGAGGACAATCGGTCGTGGCGGTTAATTGGGACGGAGCAAGCTGGCTGAGCGTAGTTTCCGCGATGGAAAGCGACAAGGATCAAGCCATAGTCAATTCCAGCGACGGAATTTCGGGCGAAATATTTTTAGTTGATGAGCCGAGCGAAAAATTCAATGGTTCGTTTTTGCTTAATTTGGCGGGCGAAGTCGCCGGATTGATTGATAATCAAGGGAAAATCATGCCGGCAAGCCAATTCGCGGCGCCGATTAAGAGCTTGTTAAAAAATAAAGAAATCAAACGGGCAAGTTTGGGAGTTAACTATGTTGATTTGTCCGGCTTGGTCAAGGCGCCTGTTTTAAATTCAGTCCAGGAAAGCGAATCTAACAAGGGCGCGGTTATATACAAAAATAAGCAGGGCGCGGCGATAGTTAAGGGCGGCGCGGCCGACAAAGCCGGCTTAAAAGAGGGCGATATTATAATCGCGATTGATAATATTGAAATTAACAAGGACAATAAGCTAAACGACGTGATAGGGCAGTATATTGCCGGCGATAAAGTAATGATTGCGTATTCGCGCGATGGCGATAAAAAAGAGGTTGAGGTTGTGTTAGGGGAATTAAAGTAAAAAATATTAAATTAAAAAATAAAAAAGCCCCTCCTCTCGCGAGAGGAGGGGCTTTTTTATTTTTTGTTAATTTGTGGTATAATAAACCATAGTTAATAACGCGTGAAATTTAATTTTTGCATGAAAATAAAATCGTTAAGGCAAGTTAAAAATTTAACCGGCAAAAGAGCGCTTTTGCGGGTAGATTATAATGTGCCGATAGAAAAGGATTCAGGTGCGGCCGGAACGGCAAGAATTAAAGACGATTATAAAGTAGTCGCAGGTTTGCCGACCATTCGTTTTTTATTGCGGCATAAATGCAAAGTTATTATAATCACGCATTTGGGAAGACCGATAAAAAATCAAAAATATTTTTCCGTTAAACCGATCGCGGACAGATTAAGCGAGTTATTGGGCAAAAAAGTGAAATTTGTTGATGATTGCGCCGGGCTGAAAGCGGGCACGGAAGTAAGTAAAATGCGCCGGGGCGAGATTTTGATGTTGGAGAATCTGCGCTTTAGCTATGATGAAGAAAACAATGATTTGGGATTTGCCAAAAAATTGGCCAAGCTGGCTGATATATATGTCAATGACGCGTTCGCCGCAAGCCACAGAGCGCATGCTTCGGTAAGCGCGATTAAAAATTATCTGCCTTCGTATGCCGGTCTTTTGTTGGAAAATGAAATTGTTAATTTGAATAAAATTTTGCGTCCCCAAAGCCCGTTAATCGCTATTATCGGCGGAGCTAAAATGGAAACCAAGACCCCTTTGATTAAAAAATTGCTCAAAAAATCTTCCCGTATTTTAATCGGCGGGGCCTTGGCTAATAATTTTTTAGCGACCCATAAAATAGAAGTCGGCAAATCATTGTGCGATAAAAAAAGCATAGCGCTTGCCAAGCGATTTTTAAATAAAAAAATAATTTTGCCCGTAGATGTGATAACGGGGACAAGGAAAGACGGGCAATGCGAAGGCAGATCCAAGGGCGTTTATCAAGTAAAGAAGAATGAAACTATTTTGGACATAGGGCCGAAAACAATAAAACTGTATTCCCGTTTTATAAAGAAGGCCAAGACAATAATTTGGAACGGGCCTATGGGAATGTATGAAAGCGAGCATTTCAAATACGGCACTTTGTCAATCGCCCGCGCCGTGGCGAGCCGTTCAAGCGGGGCCGCTTTCGGAGTAGTGGGCGGCGGAGAAACAATTGAAGCTTTAAAAATGACTAAGATGCTGAATTATGTTGATTGGGTCTCAACCGGCGGCGGCGCCATGCTCGCTTATCTAAGCGGAGAGAAAATGCCGGGACTAAAGGGAATTGTGAAATAGATTATTGGTTATAAAATATTTTAACTCCTAATTTAAAAATATGTTTAACGATTTGCAAAATCAATCAGATCAAAAAAACAAGCCGCCATTAGAACCGCAGGCTCCAACAGCGCCCAAAGAAGACATCAGCCAAAGAATAAAAAGATTAACAGAGCAGGGCGGAAAACAAGGCAAGAAAAAAACAATTTATTCGGCTATCGGAATTGCTGTTATTTTGTTGTTCGCGGGAGGAATAATAACCGCCGGCTATTATTTTTGGCCGGATATCACCGCCGGCTTTAATGATTTGATCGGAAAATCCGAATTGGCGGATGATACGGGCGTGGACAATAATTCGGAAAATGAGGCGGCGGGAAATCAAGATGATTATTATCAAGAATTAATTAAAGGATGTGAAAAATTTAAGGGAAGTGTTATGACTACTGACTATGATTGTTGCATACAAACCGTTGAAATGATGCAAAAGAATAATTATAAGTTAGAACCGCAAAATGGGTGTCCGGAAGGATCTCAAGTAAATTCATTATGGTGCATGGGGGCTTATGCTTGGTGCGAACCTGTTGATAAAGAAGCTAACGAAAATATTGCGGCAAGTTCAACAGAAGAAGATATGAATTTGGATTCTGATGATGACGGGTTGACGGATGCTGATGAAACAAAATACGGCACGGACCCGCAAAATCATGACAGCGACGGCGATGGGTATTTGGACGGCGATGAGGTGAAAAATGGCTATAATCCAATTGGAGAAGGAAAATTAGAGTTAAATGCAAATACTTTAAATTTATTGTCTGCTCAAAAATCAGTTATTCAAAGCGCGGCTGCTGCTTTAGAAAAAGAAGATATTGATAGTTTTGTATTATATGTTCCTGCGTATGAAAAAGATTTTATGCGATATCAATTTAAGGAATTTAGCCAAACAGCTCTTTATGGGTTAGCCAATACGCTTAGAAACGCTATTATAATTAATCAAACTGAAAAGAATGTTGAGTTGGAAACTGCGATGGATTTGCCAGGCGGCATTAAACAACAGGTAACATTTGAAATGATTCTTGAAGGTGATTCTTGGAAAATTACTGGCTTATAATTAAAACAATTTAACAATATAATTTATAAGAATAAAACAAATCACCGCCCGCGAAATTTTGGATTCTCGCGGCAATCCGGCAATTGAAACCAAAATGATTAAAATAAATGATAATGCTAAATTTTGGCTTGACACCAAAAATAGTTATGCTAAAATAGGGGTATATGCAGAAAATAGAAAAATCAAAAATTATTAAAAGAGGCCTCTTCCCAAAAATCGCCGCTCATTTGCCAAAGCGGGAGATTACTTTGATTGTGGGGGCAAGGCAAGTCGGCAAAACCGTGCTTTTGGGAACGCTTAAGGAATGGCTGATCAACAAAAAGAAGATTGCTTCTGAAAATATTTTGTATTTCAATTTGGATATTGCCAAAGATTGGGAATTTTTCCAAGATCAAACGGAATTTATAGAATTCTTAAAAGAGCAGTCTCAAAAGAAAAAAATATATGTATTCGTGGACGAAGCGCAAAGAGCGCCCGGGTGCTCCCGTTTTTTTAAAGGGGTTTATGATTCTGATTTAAACATAAAATTAATTTTGACCGGCTCAAGTTCTTTGGAATTAAAAACCGGATTTAAAGAATCATTGGCCGGGAGGAAGAAAACATTTCAGCTTTTTTCATTTTCTTTTAACGAATTTTTGCAAGCAAAAAATAAAATGCTGGCGGAAAAAATAAGAGAAAATTCCATAGTTTCAGAAATATCTAAAAAGAAAATTCTAAGTCTCTTTAAAGAATATGCCGTTTGGGGCGGATATCCGCGAGTGGTTTTTTCTAAAACTGCCCAGGAAAAAATAGATGTTTTAACCGATATTTATTCCAGTTATATTGAAAAGGATGTCGTTGGCTTATTGGAAATAAAAAATCGTCTCGGATTTTCAAAGTTAGTTAAACTTCTGGCCGGACAGACAGGGCAATTAGTCAATATCAGCGAACTTTCCAATTCATTAAATTTAGACAGAGAAACAATAGAAAGATATCTAAAAACGTTGGAAGAAACTTTTATCACAAGTTTTCTGCCGCCTTATTTTAAAAATTCCCGGCAAGAAGTAATCAGGCAGAATAAGATTTATTTTAACGACGCGGGAATTAGAAATTACGCTTTGGAAAATTTTTCTCCTCTTTCAAAAAGATTAGATAACGGCTTGGTAATGGAAAATATTATTTTCAAGGAAATTTTACTTTCTTTAACTCTTTTTCAAAAAGTTCGTTTTTGGAGAACGAAACAAAAAACCGAGGTTGATTTTTTGATTTTGGAAAAAGAAAAAATAATACCCATTGAAGTAAAATTGAACGCGAAGAAAACGGTTATTCCATCCGGCCTAAGAAGTTTTATTGAAAAGTATTCGCCGGAAAAAGCGTTTGTGGTAAATTTATTGATAGAAGACAAAATAAAATTCAAAAAAACGACCGTTTATTTTGTTTATCCTTTTGAAATTTTAAATTTTTAAAATAATTTATGCCAAAAATAAAACAAATCACGGCTCGCGAAATTTTGGATTCTCGCGGCAATCCGACAATTGAAACCAAAATAATTTTGGATAACGGAATAATGGCCAAGGACAGCGTGCCGTCAGGAGCTTCCACCGGCGCGCATGAAGCCTGTGAATTGCGCGACGGCGACCAAAAAAGATACGGCGGGTTGGGCGTGCTTAAAGCTTGCAAAAATGTTGAAGCGAAAATCGCGCCGAAATTGATAGGCGTTGACGTTGCCAAGCAGGAAAAAATTGATGAAATAATGATAAAACTGGACGGCACAAAAAATAAAAAGAAACTGGGCGCTAACGCGATTTTGTCGGTGTCTCTCGCCTGCGCTCGAGCCGCCGCAATAGCTGAAAAAAAAGAATTATATGAGTATATCGCGAAAACCTGCCAATTCCCGATTTCCAATTCCCAATCGCAATTTCCAACTCCGTCTTTTAATATTTTCAACGGCGGCAAGCACGCTGACACCAACTTGGATTTTCAGGAATTTATGGTTTTGCCGCTTAAAAAAATCAGTTTTGTTGAAAAGGTCAGGATGGGGGCGGAAATATTCCACGAGCTTGGATATGTGCTGAAAAAGGCGGGTTTTGACACCGATGTCGGCAATGAAGGCGGTTATGCCCCTGATATTGCTTCAAGCATACAAGCGATTGAATTGATTATGGCGGCAATAATCAATGCCGGTTATAATCCCGGCGAGGATGTCGGCTTAGGCGTTGATGTCGGCTCATCGGAATTGTATAATCCGGCAACCAAAAAATATATTTTTAAGCTGGATCAGGCGAATTTTACCAATACCAATTTAGCTAATCTGTATTACGAGTGGTTTAGAAAATATCCGATTATTTCCATTGAAGACGGCCTGGCCGAGGATGATTGGCAGGGCTGGCGCGAATTGACCGGTCGATTGGGCGGTGAAATTATGCTTATCGGCGACGATTTGTTCGCTACCAATATCGCCCGTCTGCGCCAAGGATTAAAAGAGCGCGCGGCTAACGCGATTTTAATCAAGCCCAACCAGGTCGGCACCTTAACCGAAACTGTGGAATGCGTAAAACTGGCGCAAAAACATAATTATAAAATAATGGTATCGCACAGGAGCGGCGAAACCTGCGATGATTTTATCGCCGATTTGGCCGTTGCCGTCGGCGCGGATTATATCAAGGCGGGATCGTTGTCAAGGGGAGAGCGTTTAGCTAAGTACAATCGTTTAATGGAAATAGAAGAAAATTTAAAATGAAAAAAAATTTTGATAAAAAAAATATTCTGCCAATAATATTGATTATTTTGGACGGCTGGGGTATTGCCAAATCCAGTAAAGGCAACGCGATTACTTTGGCAAAAACGCCGAATATTGATAAATTAATTAAAGAATACCCTAATACCGAATTATGCGCGTTCGGCAGATCCGTTGGTTTGCCCCCCAAGCAAGACGGCAATAGCGAAGCGGGACATATGAATATCGGCGCCGGCCGAGTAGTGGAGCAAGACGCGGTAAAAATAAGCAGAAGCATTAACGAAGGCACTTTTTTTAAAAATCCCGCTTTTGTAGAAGCCATAAGGCATGTTGGAAAGAATAAATCAAACTTGCATTTAATAGGCATGCTGTCCGACGGCATGAGCGCCCATAGCGATCCCGACCACATTTTGGCCTTGTTAACATTAGTTAAAGGTTTTAACATTAAAAATGTTTATCTCCATCTATTTACCGATGGCCGCGATTCGCCTAAATACGCGGCTTTAAAAATGATTAAAAAGATTGAATTCAGCATGAAAGGCGTCGGCTCCATCGCTTCAATCATTGGGAGGTTTTACGCCATGGACAGGAAGAAAAAGTGGGAGCGCAGCGAAAAAGCTTATAATACGTTGGTTTTAGGAGAGGGCCGCAAGGCGGAAAACCCTTATGCCGCCGTAACGGAAGCTTACAATAGGGGAGAAAACGACGAATTTATTGAGCCCTATGTAATTACCCGGAAAGGCAAACCGACACCCGGAATAAGCAACAACGACAGCGTTATTTTTTTTAATTTGCGTTCAGACAGGGCCAGGCAGCTTACAAAAGTTTTCGTGCAGGAAGATTTTAATAAGCTTAATCCAGGTTCGTTTAAAAGGAAAAAAGTATTGAAAAATATAAAATTTATCGTTATGACTGATTTCGGCCCCGATTTGGGCGATATTCTCACGGCCTTCCCAAGCGTTGATTTAAAAGGAACTTTGCCGATGCAATTAGCGGATTTGCGGCAACTATACATCGCTGAAACGGAAAAGTACGCGCATGTAACTTATTTTTTTAACGGCGGCTATGCCGGCACAGTCAACGGCGAAAACCAGCGTATGATTCCTTCCCCTGATGTAAAATCATACGATGAAACACCGGCTATGAGCACAGCGGGATTAACCAAGTTCGTTATTGACAGCTTAAACAATAAAAGATATGATTTTATTGTTTTGAATATTGCCGCGCCGGATATGATAGGCCACACAGGCAATCTCGCGGCGGGAATTAAATGCTGCGAAGAGGTTGATGGTTATACGAATCAGATCGTTAAGGCCTGCTTAAAAGCCGGCGGGACGGCTTTAATAACCGCTGACCACGGCAATATAGAAGAAATGATTAATTTGGAAACAGGTGAAATTGATTCGGAACATTCAAGCAACCCGGTGCCGTTTATTTTTATTAATCAAAAATTAAAACATAGCATAAAATTGCGCGATTCAGCCGTTTTAGCCGATATAGCCCCGACCATGCTTGAATTAATCGGGCGCGAGAAGCCGAAGGAGATGACGGGAGAGAGCATTATTAATTCAAAGTTAAAAATTCAAAATGCAAAGTTAAAGAGTGAAAAATTTTAGAAATTTTTCACAAAATAATTATTACCTATATTTTTGATTTTTTATGTTAGACATTCAACAACCAACAAAACGGCCTAAGCCGGTAGTACTCATGATTTTGGACGGCTGGGGGATAAGCCAGCCGTTTACCGGCAACGCGATCAGCCAGGCCGATACTCCGGTTATGGATCAGCTGATTGTAAGATACCCTTCCATGGTTCTTCGGGCTTCTGGCGAGGCCGTCGGTTTGCCGTGGGGAGAATCCGGCAACAGCGAAGTCGGCCATCTTAACATGGGGCTTGGAAGAATATTGTATCAAGACTTGCCGCGAATTAATAAAGCCATAGTTGATAACAGTTTTTATCAAAATAAAGCGCTGATTAACGCTTGCAAGCACGCGAGGGCAGGCGGAACGAAACTGCATTTAATGGGCTTAGTTTCCAACGGCGGAGTGCATTCGTCAATTGAACATCTGCAAGCGCTAATCGTTTTAGCCAAAGAGCAAAAAGTTGAGCAGCTGTTTATTCATGCCATATTGGACGGTCGCGACGCTCCATATAACAGCGGTCTTAATTTTATCAGGGATTTGGAACGGTTTTTAGCGGAATATAATATTGGCGCTATCGCCACCATTTCAGGCAGATTTTACACTATGGACAGGGATAACAGATGGGATAGGATAGAAAAGGCTTATTTAGCCATGACTGAAGCCATAGGCAACAAAAGCGAAACCGCCGAGGGGGCGATAGAAGAGAGCTATAGCAAGAAAATATATGATGAAGAGTTTACGCCGACTGTAATAACTAAAGGCGGCCAGCCGATAGCTAAAATTGAAAATGGCGACGCGGTAATATTTTTTAATTTCCGGGCGGATCGGGCGCGGCAGATTACCAAAACTTTTATTATGCCGGAATTTGATAAATTTAACCGGAAGCGATATTTAAGCGATTTGTTTTTTGTTTGTTTCACTGATTATGAAAAAGGATTGCCGGCGGAAGCGGCTTTCCTGCCGGAAATTTTAAGCAACGCCTTGGGCGAAATAATCTCCGTTCATGGTTTAAAGCAATTGCGCATCGCCGAAACAGAAAAATACGCCCATGTAACTTATTTCTTCAACGGCGGCAGGGAAGAAAAAAGCGAAGGCGAAGAGCATATGCTGGTTCCATCGCCGAGAGTCGCGAGCTATGACCAAAGGCCGGAAATGTCCGCGCTTGAGGTAACCCAAAAATTGCTTAAAGAAATTGAAGACGATAAATATGACTTTATTTTAGTAAATTACGCCAATTCGGATATGGTCGGCCATACCGGCAATATGCCGGCAACGGTTAAGGCGGTTGAAACAGTTGATAAATGTTTAAGCAAAGTAGTCAAAGCGGTTTTAGCGAAAGACGGGGTGGTGTTAGCGACAGCGGATCACGGCAACGCCGAGTCTATGTTTAATATGCAGACAGGCATGATTGACAAGGAGCATACCGCCAATCCGGTTCCTTTTATTATTGTGGGCAGGCAATTTGAAGGATATAATTTAGACGGCCGCGGCGCGCCCAGCGGCGATTTGAGCTTGGTCCAGCCGCAGGGAATTTTGTCTGACATAGCGCCGACTGTGCTGAAAATAATGGGATTGCCAAAGCCGAAAGAGATGACGGGAAGGAGTTTGATATAATATTATGTTTAGGCGGATAATTAACGGTCAAATTAACAGCATTACCTTGGCAGCGCTTTTAGTGGCGCTGTCTTCTTTGGTTAGCCGTTTTTTGGGAATTTTCCGCGACCGCATTTTAGCCGGTGAATTCGGCGCCGGCGATACTTTGGATATTTATTACGCCGCTTTTCGCATCCCTGATTTAGTTTTTAATCTGCTGGTTTTAGGCGCCTTGTCAGCCGGCTTTATCCCTATTTTTACCGGATTGCTTAAAAGCCCCTTGAAAAAAGCGCGCGATATTTTTTCGCCGGCCGATCATAAAGCCGCATGGGAGCTGGCAAGCAATGTCATTAATATAATGGGGTTCGGATTAATAATTTTATCCGGATTGGGAATTGTTTTTGCCGCGCAATTAACCGGATTAATTTCACCGGGCTTCGCGCCGGAAAAGCAGGCGCTAACCGCCGAGCTTACCCGCATTATGTTTTTATCGCCGGTTTTTTTAGGGATTTCCGGCGTGCTGGGCGGCATATTGCAGTCTTTTAAAAGGTTTTTTGTCTATTCGCTGTCGCCAATAATGTATAATATAGGCATTATTGCCGGCGCTCTTTATTTAACGCCTTTGTGGGGCGTTTACGGATTGGCCTGGGGCGTGGCGCTGGGTTCTTTTATGCATATGATTATTCAATTGCCCGCCGTTATAAGCCTTGGCTTCAGATATGTTCCTAAAATAAAATTTAAAAACAGCGAAATTAAAAAAATTGGCGCGATGATGATTCCGCGGACATTGACTCTGGCTATTTCTCAGATAAATTTAGTGGTAATCACGATTATCGCCTCAACTTTAGCCAGCGGCTCTCTGGTAATATTTAATTTTGCCAATAACTTGCAGTCTTTTCCTGTGGGCATTTTCGGCATTTCTTACGCCATTGCCGCTTTCCCCGCATTATCAGCAGTTGCTTTCAGCAAGAAAAGGTTAATAGACAATTTCTCCGTTACGCTAAGGCAAATTTTGTTTTTTATCGCGCCGGCGACGGTTTTGCTTTTAACTTTGCGCGCGCAAATAATCCGGGTTATTTTCGGCACAGGCCGGTTTGACTGGCAGGATACGATATTAACCATTGATACTTTAGGGTTTTTCACGCTTTCTTTGTTCGCCCAGGCCCTGATTCCTTTGCTTATCCGCGTATTTTACGCCCGCCATAATTCCAAGACCCCGTTTTTTGTCGGCTTGGCAACGGCTATGGCCAATGTTTTTTTGTCGCTATGGCTGGCAGGCCGTTACGGCGTAGCAGGCCTGGCTTTGGCTTTTTCAATCGCCAGCATACTGAATTTCATTATATTGTGGATTGTTCTGCGGCTTGAATTGGGCGATATGGATGAATCGCGCATTCTAATTTCCACTGTTAAGTTTTCCGCCGCCGCCATTCTCTGCGGCGTTGCCGTCCAAGGAATGAAATTGGCCGTCTGGCCGTTTGTTGATATGACTAAATTTTGGGGAGTTTTAGTTCAGGGCGCGGCCGCCGGCTTGGCGGGAATTATAGTGTATATAATAATCTGCATGGTTTTGCGCAGTGAAGAATTGTTCAATTTCTGGTCGTCAATTAAGCGCCGCCTGCCGTTTAAGAAAGTTGAAACAGGCGATCAGGGAGAGGCGAGAGGAATATAAAAAATTTCTAATTTCTAATTTCTAATTTCTAATTTATTACGAATTATTATTTAGTTTTCTATGAATAACATCAGAAATTTTTGCATAATCGCGCATATTGACCACGGCAAATCAACTTTGGCGGACAGGATGCTTGAGATTACCGGCACGATTGAAAAAAGAAAAATGAAAGAGCAGGTTTTGGACAGAATGGATTTGGAAAGAGAGCGCGGGATAACGATTAAATTGCAGCCCGTAACAATGGATTACAACGGCTATATTTTGAATTTAATAGATACTCCCGGCCATGTTGATTTTACTTACGAGGTGTCGCGCTCTTTGGCTGCCGTAGAGGGCGCTGTTTTATTAGTGGACGCGACCCAGGGGATACAGGCGCAGACTTTGGCAAATTTATATTTGGCTGTTGAGCAGGATTTAACCGTTATTCCGGTGGTGAATAAGATTGACTTGCCGGCGGCGCAAATTGAAAAAACCGAAAATGAAATTATTAAATTATTGGGCTGCGGCCGGGAGGAAATAATCCATGCTTCAGGAAAAACAGGGCAGGGCGTTGAAGAAATATTAAAGGCGGTTATTGAGCGTGTGCCGGTGCCGGCGACCTCACCCCAATTTGCCGGCTCCATAGTCCCGAAGGGCTGTGGAGCCCAAATGCAAACTGGCGATAATGGCTCGCAACAAGGCTCCACAGCTCCGGCTGCGGCCGTAGACTATGGAGCCGGCACTTTGTTGCGCGCTTTGATATTTGATTCCAATTACGACGAATACCGAGGCGTTGTCGCTTATGTCCGCGTTGTTGACGGAGAAGTAAAAAAAGGCGATAAAATAATTTTAATGTCCACGCGCGCGAAAAGCGAGGCTTTGGATATCGGCATTTTTAAGCCGGATTATTTTTCAACCGGAAAATTGCAAACCGGAGAAATCGGCTATATTGTTACCGGCTTTAAGGATGTGAGCGAATGCCGGGTCGGGGATACGGTGATTAGCGGACGTGGCGCGATAGCGGCGCGTACGCTTGTAGAGCCGCTGCAAGGGTACAAAGAAGTAAAGCCTATGGTTTTCGCCGGCATCTTTCCGCGCGAAGGCAATGAATTCCAGGAATTGCGCGAATCAATGGAAAAATTAAAATTAAACGACGCCGCTTTAATTTATGAGCCGGAGCATTCGGAAGCCCTGGGTTTTGGTTTCAGGTGCGGCTTTTTGGGCCTGCTTCACTTGGATATATTTCAAGAAAGATTGAAAAGGGAATATAATTTAAACTTAATCGTCACCGTTCCCAGTGTTGCTTATAAAATTTACAAGAAAAATGAAGAGGAATTAATCGCGCGCAGTCCGCAGAAATTTCCTTCAAGAGAAATAATAGAAAAAATAGAAGAGCCATGGGTAACTTTGGATATAATTACGCCGAAAGAATATATCGGCGCCATAATGAATTTAGTTCAGGAAAAAAGAGGGGTATATAAGAATACCGAATATTTAAATGAAACGCGCGCGGTTCTGCATTACGAAATGCCCATGTCGGCGATATTGACTGATTTTTACGATAAAATAAAAAGCGCGAGTTCCGGCTACGCTTCCATTAATTACGAATTTACGGATTACCGCGAAGCAAAGGTGGTAAAAATGGATATTTTAGTCGCCGAGGAGCCGGTTGAGGCGCTAACAATGATTGTTTATGAAGACGAGGCCTTTAATCGCGGCAAAGAAGTGGTTAACGTTTTAAAAGAATCTTTGTCCAAGCAGATGTTCGTTGTTAAATTGCAGGCGGCTATCGGCGGCAAGATTATTGCCGCGGAACGGCTTTCGGCTATGAGCAAGGATGTGACGGCCAAGCTTTACGGCGGCGATGTTTCGCGCAAGCGCAAGCTCTTGGACAAGCAGAAAAAGGGCAAGAAGAAAATGATGGCGGCCGGGAAAGGAAGCGTGGAAATTCCGAGCGATGTGTTCGTTAAGATATTAAAGAGATAAATTATATGAAAAGAAAAGTTATAACAAAAATTATTTGGATAATTATTTCCGTTATAGTGATTTTTACCATGGTGCTTTGGACTGTTGGCGCGGCGTTCATGTGATAAAATATGAACAAAAACTGGCTGATATTGCCTCAAATTGACAGAGAATTTATTAAAAAATTCCCCGAGTACAGCCGGGTGGTTTTGCAATTGCTGTATAATCGCGGCTTAAAAGAGAAAGAAGAAATTGAAGCGTTTTTAAATCCGGACTGCGCCGAGAACGGTTACGATCCTTTTCTTTTTCAAAATATGCGGGCGGCTGTTGAGCTGATTATAGAGCATATTAAAAAAGCTCATTTCATCGTGGTCTACGGCGACTTTGACGCCGACGGGGTTACGGCTTCGGCGATATTGGCTGAAACATTATCAACATTAAAAGCCGATGTTGATGTTTATATTCCGGACAGGGCGAGCGAGGGTTACGGGCTGAACAATCAAGCGATTGATTTGTTGGCGCAAGCCGGCGCGAAACTTATCATAACCGTTGACAACGGCATCCGCGGTAAAGACGAAGTTGAATACGCCAAGAGTTTAGGAATTGATGTTATTATAACCGACCACCACCAGCCGTCGGAAGATGAAAGCGAATTGCCCGACTGCTTGATTATCAATCCGATGGCAAAGGGCGAAAAATATCCTTTTAAATATTTGGCCGGAGTGGGAGTGGCTTTTAAATTGGCAAAGGCGCTTATCGGCGAGGCAAAATTAGAAGAAAGCGTGAAGCGAAAATTGGAAGAAAATATTTTGGATTTGGCCGCTATCGGCACGGTGGCGGATTGCGTAACCGTTTTGGGAGAGAACAGAATAATAATCAAAGAAGGGCTTAAAATAATCAATAAGCAAAACCGTGTTGGGCTGGACGAGCTCATAAAGCAAGCGCAGATTAACGGCCGGATTGACGCCTGGAATATCGGCTGGCAGATTGCGCCGCGGCTTAACGCGGCCGGCCGGCTTGAACACGCCAATACCGCCTTTGAACTGCTTACAACTAAAAATAAACAAGAAGCGCAAGCCATTGCCGCCCGTTTGAATGACAAAAATATTGAACGGCAAAAAATAACCAATGAAATAGCGGAGTATTGCAGGCAGGTTGTTGAAAAAGAGTTGGGGGATGATAAAATTTTAATTTTAACCGATCCGGCTATAATTAGCGGGGCAAATTCATGGCCCGAGGGAGTTATCGGCTTGGTGGCGGGCAGATTATGCGAACAGTACAATCGGCCGGTTTTAGTAATAACACAAGGCCATGGCGAAATAAAGGGCTCGGGCCGCAGCATAGAAGAGTTTAATATTATCAAAGCGCTGGAAGAGGTAAAGGAGTTTTTCTTAAGGTTCGGCGGCCATGCCCAGGCCTGCGGCTTTACTCTGAAAAGCAAAGATAATTTGCCGGATTTTGTCGGAAAGATGAAGCGAATCGCGGATACAATATTAAAAGACATTGATTTAAGGCCGCGAGTGGTTGTTGAAGCCGAGCTGGATTTAGAAGAAGTAAGCGAGGAGCTGATTAAAGATATGGAGAAATTCGCGCCATTCGGCGAGGACAACGAGCGGCCGCGGTTCGCGAGCCGCAATGTCGCGATCCGTGATATAATGACCATGGGCATTGACGGCAGGCATGTTAAATTCAGAATGGGAAACTTTTGGGCGGTGGCTTTTAATCAAGCCGAAACGTGGCAGGATTTGCGCATCGGCGATAAAATTGATATTGTTTATTATGTGGAAATGAACGAGTTTAATGGAAGAAGAGAGGCGCAGTTAAAGGTTGTTGACATAAAACATAATGCGAATACTACAAATTAGTATGCGAATACTACAAAACGAATAATGCGAATTAACATTTACTTTAATTCGATTTGTAGTTTTTGTAGTATTTGAGTTTTATTTGTAGTATTCGCATTATAAACGCATTATGAAATATAGCAAACTTACAATCTACACGGACGGCGGCGCGCGCAACAATCCGGGGCCTGCGGGAATCGGTGCTGTTTTTTATAATGAAAACAAAGAAGTGATAGCGGAAATTTCGGAATACATCGGACTGGCGACAAATAATCAAGCGGAATACAAAGCGCTGTTGGCGGCGATAGAAAAAGCCAAAAAATTGGGCGCCGAAGAACTGGAATTTTATTTGGACAGCGAATTGGTGGTCAAGCAGTTAAACAGGGAATACAGGGTAAAAGATAAAAATTTAGCTCCGCTGTTTGTTAAAATTTATAACGCGACCATGGGTTTTAAAAAAGTAACATTCAAGCATATTCCCCGCGAGATGAATAAGGAGGCGGACAGGTTGGTGAATTTGGCGATTGACAAGGGGTTAAAATAATTCCGGGCGATTAACTCAGCGGTTAGAGTGCTATCCTCACACGATAGAAGTCGGTGGTTCGAATCCACCATCGCCCACAGAATCGTTGTTTTTAAATGATAGTTTAATGAAATAAAATTATGAGCAAATCATTTACTATTCACGACTTGCCTAAAGAAGAGCGGCCGCGCGAACGGTTGGTTAAATTTGGCGAGCAGGTGCTTTCGGCCCAAGAATTATTACAGGTTATTTTGGGGCGCGGCATTGCCGGCGAATCGGTCGCGGTTACGGCGCAAAAACTGCTGTCGCAATTCGGCAGTCTTCAAAAATTAGCCGAGGCAAGTATTGAGGAGCTGTCTTTAATTAAAGGAATCGGATTGGCAAAAGCGGCGCAGATAAAAGCCGTCTTTGAAATCGGCCGCCGAATTTCCACTCAAACTCCGCCTTATAAGAGCAAAGAGCTTACCGATCCCAAAAAAGTGTATCAGTTGATAAAAAGCAAACTTAAAGATTATCATAAAGAACATTTTTACATTATTGCTCTTAACAGCAGGAACCATTCAATCGCGGAAGTTTCAGTCGGCTCGCTTAACGCCAGCATTGTCCATCCGCGCGAAGTATTCTCGGAAGCCATTAAAAACAAAGCCGCATCGGTTATATTCGTTCACAACCACCCTTCCGGCGACCCCGAACCATCAGAAGACGATCTGGCAATTACAAAAAGATTGGTAGAGGCAGGTAAAATTATGGGCATAGAGGTTGTGGACCACATAATTATTGTTAAAGATAAATTTTTGAGTTTCAAAGAAAAAGGGTTAATTTGAAAAATTATTAAAATAATGATAAAATAACAACACTATGGACAAAAAAACGCTTATTCAACAAATTGAGGAGGCGCGAAATTCGCGGGTAATAACTTATATTACCAGCGACCGGCAGGGTCCGATTAACGCCCGCGTGGCAATGGACATTATTCCGGTCATCAGTAAACAGCTTCAAACCATCGGCAAAACGGAAAATATTGATTTGTTTTTGTACAGCGCCGGCGGGGATACTATGGTTCCCTGGCGGCTGGTTTCTATGGTTCGCGAGTACTGCGATAAATTTTCAGTCATCGCGCCTTATAAAGCGCACAGCGCGGCAACGATGATCGCGCTTGGAGCTGATGAAATCGTGATGAGCGATCTTTCCGAGCTTTCGCCGATTGACCCGTCAACCGCTAATGTTTTCAATCCGCAAGACCCGCAAAATCCGCAGAACAAAATTCCCATTTCAGTGGAAGATGTGATGGCGTATTTTGATTTGGCGAAAAATAAATTTGGAATTAAAAACGACGAGGAGCTTGCCAAGATTTTTAATAAATTCGTGGAATCAAATCCGCAAATTCATCCTTTGGCGCTCGGCAATGTCAACCGCATCCATAATTTAATCCGTATTCTCGCCAAGCGGCTTTTAAAAAGCCACAAAACGCCGATGAAAGACGATGAAATTGAAAAAATCGTTGATTATTTCACGGAAAAATTATATTCGCACCAGTATTTTATCGGGCGCAAAGAAGCCAAAGAGGATTTGGGATTAAAAACGGTTATTTTCGCGGATCAAATTTTATCAAAGGCGATGACTGATTTATACGAGGAATATAAAACAGAAATGGATCTTGGCAAATTATGGAATCCGGAAAACGAGCTTGGCCCGAACGCGATGCAAAATAAAAAGGATTATAAAATCGCCTTTATTGAAAGCCGGCAGTTATCAAGCCATTTTGAGCTTTCAATTGATTATCGCAAACAGCAGGTAAATATGGTTCAGCAAACCCCGCAGGGCCCGATTCAAGTCCCGCAGGAGCAGGTCGGGTTTAGGATTGTCGGGCAGGGGTGGAAGTAAATTTATGTCAGTTAATAAAAAAAATTCAAAAAATAAAATAGATTCAAAGCCAAAATGCGGATTATGTGGAAAGCGAAAGAAATTAGTAAAAACCGATTGTTGCGGCAACTGGATCTGCGATGATGAAGACAAGTATGCGCTTTTTTCTTACGCGAGAAACAGTTGCTCAAGAAATCATCGGCGGTTTACGTTGTGCGGCCATCATAATGCGGAAGAACATAAGGGAGACTGGAAAAATTGCCAAGAGTGCTTAAAAGATTTTGAGCATGAATTGGAAATGTATGTTTGGTACGGGACTAATGAATATAATTTTACCAAACTGGAAAGCTCGCCGGCTTTTGAACCGACTTATTGCTCAAAATGCGGCAAAAGAATTGTTCTTCCCGATGGAGGTTATTCGGTTTTATGCGATGTGTATAGATGCGATCAATGCGAAATAACCGAAAAGGAGAGGGAAAAAATAATTCGCGATTATAAACGGAAAAAGAAATAATTTTAAACTCTATTGATTTTTTGCTTTTTTTCAGTTATTATGTAGACATATAAGATATAATTAAGATTCTATGCTATGAAGGTAGAAAGCGTAAAAAATATTAATATTACTCTGCTTTTATCGTCGCCGTTAAATCATTTATTGATTTCCCAAAAGGATTTGCTGGATAAATTTAAGTCAGGCGTCGATGATAATGATAAGCATTCTTTTATAGAGGCGCCTGGCCTTAAAGTTTTGGTTTTTCCAAAAAGGCAGAAAGAGATAGTGTTTGAGGCCAATAGAATTTTGATAAACGATAAAAGGGGCGGTAAAATAAATGAATCTGAAGTTATTGATGATTTGCAAAATCTTTTAACCTTAGATGCTATTGATCTAAATAAATTAAGCGCTTATGGGTTTAATTATGACGCGGTGATTATCCCCGAAAGTGATAGTTTTGATATTAATAATCTTGTAGGCAGTAAAATTGCTAGTATAGAAAACATTAAAAGCGCTGGCGTAAATGTGCTTTTTGAAAAAGGTAACATAACTTATGTTTTAGAAATTAAACCATTAAGGGATAACAAAAGATTTATTGCCCACTTTAACGCCCACTTTAATTTAAATAAACTTCCTTCGGCGGCGGATTTAAAAAGTGAAATTAATTTACAATTTAATGAATTTAATAAGATTTTGCAAAATATATGAATTTAACACAAAATTACAATACAAATATTATCCAAGATTTATATTTAAATATTTCCGTATTAAATTACCAAGACAGCATTAGGGAAATATACGAAAGAGGTGTTGCTTTAGAAGATTTAAAACAAGACATAGGAAACGATCTCTTTCTCGCTTTATCTGAAGATGATAAGCAGTTTATTGTAGAAACGGAAGGATCTATTGATTTTGGCTACAAAGCAAGTAAAGATGATTTAAAAAGAATATTTACTTCTATACACAATGGATACCAATACTAAAGGTGAAAAAATTTATTTTGACGCCAACTTTTTGATATATTGGTTTATCAGTAAAGAGCCCGAATTAAAAAAGCGGGCTCGTTCTTTATTGGCAGAGTTTTTGATCAATAATAATGATTTATATTCCTCTGCTTTGGCTCTTGACGAAGCATGGTGGGGCATCAAGGATGAGTATAATCAACAGAATGGCGTTAATTTTTCGTGCGGCGATAATGATGTATTTGAAAAATTAAGCCAATTTACCAAGTTAATTCTGGCAAAATTAAATTTAGCGCAATTTGCTGATATTAAAAATGGAGTTGAAGACGCTTTGGATAATATAAAGAATTTCAATTTAAAACCAAGAGACGCTTTTCATCTGGCGACTATGAAGGATAATGGAATTAAAATTATAGTTACTGGTGATGAAGATTTTATTGGGAATCAAGTATCAATGGGAATCTCGGTTCAGTTAATTATGTAAAATTTAACTATGCCTAAATACGAAAATTTTTCAAAAGAAGAATTGTTGCGGATAATTGAGAAACAAGAGCAGGAATTAGCGCAGAAAAAATACGGCCTGGTCTGGGACGCGGAGAGGGAGCCAGAACAGGTCGTTTTAGATTGCGAGAATAATTTGCCGGTTTTAAAAAGAGTTAAGGGGAAAGAAATAAGAACTTGCGATGAGCAGGATAATATTTTAATTGAGGGTGATAATTATCACGCGCTCACGGTTTTAAATTATACGCATAAGGAAAAAATTGATGTAATTTATATTGATCCGCCGTATAATACTGGGAATAAAGATTTTATTTATAATGATAGATATGTAGAAAAAGAAGACGGCTACCGCCACAGCAAATGGCTGAATTTTATGGAAAAGCGTTTGAATTTAGCGCAGGCACTGCTTAAAGAAACCGGAGTGATTTTTATTTCTATTGATGATAATGAAGTAGCACAGTTAAAATTGTTGTGTGATAAGGTATTCGGAGAAAATAACTTTGTAGCTAATATTATTATTCAAAGTAATCCCAGAGGTAAACAACAAATGAATATTGCTACGACCCACGAATATTTATTAATTTATTCTAAAAATATACAAAAGTTGAATTTTAATGAGGAAGATTTAAGTGATGATAGGGTTAAGGAGTATTCCAAGGTAGATAAAAACGGTTTAAACTACAGAGAAATGGGATTGAGAAAAAGAGGAGCGGCGTCTTTAAGGGTTGATGTTCCTAATTTATATTATCCTATTTATGTAAATCCTAAAAATAGGAATGTATCTTTAAAAAAGGATAATGTTTTTACTGAAGAAGCGTTGCCAATCTTGGGTAGCGGAGAAGACGGTCGATGGCGGTGGGGAAAGAAAAAATTTGAAGAAGACAAAGATAAATTATATGGCAGGCTTGTTAATAAAAATCGATGGGATATTTTTGAAAAGGATTATTTAATAAGAGATGATAAACAAAAAGGCATTAAGGCAAAATCAGTTTGGGATGAAAAAGAAATTAATTATGAAAATGCAAAAAAAGAGTTGAGAGAAATTTTTAACGGCGAGGCACTCTTTGAATATCCAAAAACTTTATATTTAATTAAGAAAATAATAAAAATTTCTTCCGACAATAATTCAGTTGCCTTAGATTTTATGGCCGGCTCCGGCACTACTGGCCATGCGGTTTTAGAGCTTAACAAAGAAGATGGCGGAAATAGGAAATTTATTTTATGCACTAACAACGAGCTAAATGGATTGGAAAAAGAATTAAAAGAAAAAAAGATGGATGAAAACGAAATTTTGGAACATGGAATCTGCCGGCATGTTACTTATCCGCGTTTGAAAAAAGTTATAAAAGGCTATAAGAAAAACGGCAATGGCGAGAAAGTCGAGGGATTAGGCGGGAATTTGCAGTATTTTAGAACTGATTTAGTGAAAAAAACGACAACGGTACAAACAAAATTAGACATTACTTCCAGATGCACGGAAATGCTTTGCATTAAAGAAAATATATTCAATCTTAAAAAAGAAGCTAATGATTATAAAATTTTTTTTTCAAACAAGAATGATAAATTTCTTTGTATTTATTATAATTTCATTGAGAAAAGTTTTGATGATTTTTTATCTGAAATAAAAAATATTGAAGAAGAAAAAGCGGTTTATGTGTTTTCCCTGAAAGATGAAATAGACGGGAAAATTTTTTCCACTGTTAAAAATGCCAGATTTGAAGCTATTCCGCAGAAGATTTTGAAAGTTTATGAAGAGTGGGTGAGAAAAAATATACCTATGCGAAGCGACTTGATTCTTTTAGAATTTGAAAGGGCTAAAGATAAAATTTTTGAGCAGAATGATAAAAACGAGAGCGCAAGACTGCTTAGGATAGTTTTAGAGAAAATAATCATTAAAATTTCGCAAAATAACGGCATTGAATTTTTAAGGGGAAATGCTAAAGGAGAAAAAATATCCGTATTGAATGACAAACTTAAAAGCAAAAATATTTTTTCCAAAATTGAATGGGAAGAAAATAAAACATATTTGGCGATTGGAAATCATGCCGCTCATGGAGAGTATAATGAATATGAAATTGAACATGTAAAAAATTTTTATAAACATGTGAAATTATTGTTAAATAAATTTAATATAAAATAATATGGTTTTAATGCAATTAAAAAAATATCAAGATATCGCGATTGAAAAAATTATTGCTAAAACTAAAAATATTCTTCAGAATGGCGAAAAATTAAGCCCGGACGAAAGAACTATAATTTTTAAGGCTCCGACCGGAAGTGGGAAGACTCTTATAATGGCCGAGTATATTTATCAGCTCATCAAAGAGTTGGAAAATAAAAGGAACTCGGATATGTGTTTTTTATGGGTTAGTATTGGCAAGGGTGAATTGCACAAACAAAGTTGCCGGGCGCTAAAAAAATATTTTGGCCCCTTTCCTAATGTTTGCTTGTTGGAGGAAAAATATTTTGGATCCAAAAGAACGATTGAAAATAACGATGTCGTTGTTGTTAATTGGGAAAAATTAAGAGCTAAGGATAATCAGACAGGAGAATGGAAAAATATTTTAATGAAAGATAAGGAAACCACTAATTTTCGAGAGTTGATTGCAAATACAAAAGAAAATAATTTTAAAATAATAATGATTATTGACGAAAGCCATTCTAATTCAACAAGCGAGAGAGCAATTGAACTCCGTGAAATCATTGGCGCGGATTTAACCATAGAGATGAGCGCAACGCCTGTTTTGGCAGAGGGGAAACATGATAATCGGCTCGTTGAAGTGCCGGCGAATAGCGTGATTGACGAAGGAATGATTAAAAAAGAAATTATAGTAAACGAAAACATAGATAAAATTTCCGATGATGAAATAACTTCGCAGGATTTGGTTTTGGAAGCCAGTTATCAAAAAAGATTAGAGCTTGCGAAAATGTATAAAAAAGAAAATACTGATGTCAATCCGCTGGTTTTGATCCAAATCCCGACAGGTGAAGAAGGGAATGAAAAAAGAAAGCGCATTGAGAAATTTTTTGCTGAAAAAGACATAGCGATTGATAATGGAAAATTAGCGGTGTGGCTGAGTGAAGAAAAAGTGAATTTGGAAATTTTGGAGAATAACGCCTGCGAAGTGGAATTTCTTATTTTCAAACAGGCGATTGACACCGGTTGGGATTGTCCGCGAGCGCAAATTTTGGTAAAGTTTAGGGAAACTCACAGCGAAATTTTTGAATTGCAAACCGTTGGAAGAATTCTAAGAATGCCCGAGGCGAAACATTATGATAATGACAGTTTAAACAAGGCGTTTATCTATACAAATATAGAACCTGACAGGCTTGAATTTAAAGGAAAGGATATGACAATTAAAAACGCCATAAAATCAATCCCTATGAGGCGTTCAAGCGCATACCAAAATTTAAAATTAAAATCTTATTACCGCAATCGAGTTGATTTCGGAGATTTAACGCTTAGCTTCCATGAAGTGCTGGAAGACATTTTTTGCGCTGAATTTGGATTAGAAAAAAATAAGTTTGATTTTAATTTTACCGAGAAAAATAAGAAAAAATTAGGCAAAAAAATAAATCTTAACGGTTTGGAGGGAAAGGAGGAGATTATTTTAAACAGAGAAATTGACGCTAAATTGTTTGACGAGCTGGACAAAGAAGAAATTATTCAAGGCGATAATTTTCAGGCATATTTATCGCAGGATGATAAAGACGCGCTTTTTGAGAACTTGTTTAAAAGAAATCTTAACGGGTTTGCGCCCAAGAGATCAATTCCCATTTTTATGGGGGCAGTGTTAAGCTGGTTTAAAAAATATTTAGGAATAACTCGATTTAACAATGGAACGATTTTTATCCAAAATATCATATTAAATAACATTAATATATTTGATAAATTATTTAATGAGGCGGTTATAAAATATAAACCGGTAAAAAACGAGGAAATAAAAAAGAAAATTAAAGAAATTGAACAGTGGAATGAAGAGTGGGAAATAGCCGAAAGCAGAAATTATAACCCTGAAACGCATAAACCTTTCAACTATGGCTTATCGTTGTATAAAAGGCCTATTGAAAATAAAACATATTTGAATTTTGACAGTGAAATTGAAAAAGATTTTGTTGAATTTTTGGAAAAAAATAAAGATCAGGTTTTTTGGTGGTGGCAGAACGGCAACGAGCACATGGCCTTGAATTTTGGCATTAAATATGGGGAAGGATCAACTTTTCAACCTGATTTCTTGGTGATGTTTAAGAACGGCCAATTAGGGATATACGACACGAAAGCGGCCGGTTATAACGAAGATGATAACAAGATTAAAGCTGAATCCTTGCAAGGGTATATTAAAAAAGAAAACATAAAGAAGAAAAAAGATTTTTTAACTGGCGGAATTGTAATTAAAGAAGGTAAGTATTTTTTAATAAATAGCGATGATGTTTATGTGCCGTTTGGACGCTTTAACCAATTGGTAAGAGACGGGAAAAAAGGCGAAAAAGGATGGAGATATTTGGAGTTTTAAGAATTTTAAAAGACCAGCAAAATGAATGTTAGAAAAAATAATTTATAAAATGCCCACCGGAAAATTAAAATACAGCGTATAATACCGCTGTATTTTTAAAACCGATAATCACTTATTTCGTCTTTAACATCGTCTTTAAGCACTTTGAGCAGACCTTCATTTTTTTGCCGCCAACGGTTTTAGTTTGCAGATTGATATGCTGGCGCTTGATTGTTTTTATATTGGAGTGCGAACGGCTCGCGTCTTTGGTGGAGCCGCGTCCGCATAAATCGCATTTTTTAGCCATATTGTTTAGTTGATTATTGTGAATTAAGAAACGAAAGAATTTTTTCATTTTTCCATTTTTTATATTATCACGCTTTGATTAAACGCGCAAGGTGTGGTATATTTTATGTATGTTAATCACATTATTTACAATAGCGGCTTTAATATTTTCAGCCATCATTCACGAATACGCCCATGGCTGGGCCGCTTATAAATTAGGGGATTATACCGCCAAAGACGCGGGCAGATTAACTTTAAATCCGATTGCCCATCTTGATTTTTTCGGTTCCATTTTACTGCCCTTGTTGTTAGTTTTGTCAAAATCCGGCTTTATTATCGGCTGGGCAAAGCCGGTTCCTTATAATCCTTACAATCTGCGCGACCAAAAATACGGCGATTTGAAAGTGGCCATTGGCGGCCCGGGCGCGAATTTTATTTTAGCCGTTTTATTCGGCATCGTTGCGCGGCTCGCGGCTTTGCCCGCTTCGCTAAAACAAGATTTAATAATTAATTTTTTCCAGGGCAATAATGATTTTTTATTAAGCCAGATGCAGGGCTCAATCGCCGCCAGCATTTTCGCGATGTCTTTTATTGTTGTTTTCATTAATTTGCTGTTAATGATTTTTAATTTAATTCCAATTCCGCCGCTTGACGGCTCAAAAGTGTTAATGACCTTTTTGCCGGCGGGCTGGCAAATTAAATTCCGCAGGATAGAGCCGTTTGGAATTTTCATTATTTTATTTTTGCTGATGTTCGGCTTATTTAATTTAATTTGGCCGGTTATATTGTTTTTGTTCAGTTTGCTGGTTGGCGCTTCTTGACTTATTTTTAACAATTTGCTAAATTAAAATAGTAATTTAAGTTATATACATCCCGGCTATTCGGGGTTTGTTTTATTAAAATAATGCGAATCTACAAATGTATGCGAATACTACAAATGAAATAGATAAGAATTCATTATTCTGTATAATAAATTTTTGTAGTATTTGAATATAATTTGTAGTATTTGAATTATATTTATGTATGCCGACTATTAATCAATTGGTTCGCAAAGGGCGGACGACAACCAAAAAGAAAAGCAAATCGCCGGCTCTGCAGACAACTCTGGATACTTTGCATAGAAAAAGAAAAAAGCTGCCAAAAGGAGCTTCGTTTAAACGCGGGGTATGCTTGAAAGTGACAACCACCACGCCTAAAAAGCCGAATTCGGCATTGCGCAAAATCGCCCGCGTCAGATTGTCCAACGGCATGGAGGTTACCGCCTATATTCCGGGAGTCGGCCATAATTTGCAGGAACATTCCATAGTTTTAGTTAAGGGCGGAAAAACGCCTGATTTGCCCGGAGTCCGCTATAAAGTAATACGCGGCGTTTATGATGCGCAGGGAGTGGAAGGCAGAAAGCAGTCAAGGAGCTGCTATGGAGCAAAAAGAGAGAAAGCAAAAAAATAATTTTTTAACTTATTATTTATGAGAGGAAAACCAGCGATAAAACGAAAAATACAAGGCGATCCTATGTACAACGATACCGATATCGCCAAGTTTATCAATTATATTATGCGAGATGGCAAGAAATCCACCGCGGAAAAAGTTGTTTATCGCTGTTTTGACGTTCTTAAAGAAGAAACCAAGCAGGACCCGCGGCATATTTTTAACAAGGCCTTAAAGCAGGTAAGCCCTTTGCTTGAAGTAAGAGGCAGGCGCGTTGGCGGCGCCAATTATCAGATACCTTATCAAGTCCGCGGCGACCGCCGTTTTGTTCTGGGCTGCCGCTGGCTGATCGAGGCCGCGAGAGCGAGAAAAGGCAAGCCGTTCGCGGAAAAAATGGCAAGCGAAATTTTAGACGCGTCAAGAGGCGAGGGAGCGGCCGTGAAAAAAAGAATGGATGTCCATAGAATGGCCGAAGCCAACAGAGCGTTCGCGCACTTCGCCAGATAAACCGTAATTTTTAATTTATTTCATAATTATGCCCAGAGAATATTCACTTGAAAAAACACGAAATATCGGGATTATCGCCCATATTGACGCGGGAAAGACAACCGTTACTGAACGGGTGCTTTTTTATACCGGCAAAAAACATAAAATCGGCGAAGTTCACGAAGGCGAAGCGGAAATGGATTGGATGGAGCAGGAACGCGAGCGAGGCATTACCATAACATCCGCCGCAACGACCTGTTTTTGGAAAGATTGCCGGATTAATATAATTGATACCCCCGGCCATGTTGATTTCACCGCCGAGGTTGAACGTTCTTTGCGCGTGCTTGACGGCGGCGTGGTTATTTTTGACGGCGTTGCCGGCGTTGAGCCGCAATCGGAAACAGTCTGGCATCAGGCCGACAAATACAAAGTGCCGCGCATCGCTTTTATCAATAAAATGGACAGAACCGGAGCTGATTTTTACGCGGATTTGGATTCTATTTACAAGCGCTTGACCAAGAACGCGCATCCTGTCCAGCTGCCGGTTGGGGCTGAGAGCGAATTTAAGGGCATTATAGATTTGCTTGAAAGAAAAGTAAGGATTTATCTTGATGATTTGGGCGTTAAATGGGAAGATACGGAAATACCCGAGGATATAAAAGAAAAAGTCGAGGAATATCGCGGCAAATTAGTTGAAGCCATTGTGGAAAATAATGAAGAATTAACAAATAAATATTTATCCGGAGAAGAGATCTCCGTTGAAGAATTAAAAAAAGAGCTGCGCAAAGCGGTATGCGGCAATAAAATCGTGCCGGTGCTGTGCGGCAGCGCTTTAAAGAATAAAGGCGCGCAGTTTTTATTAGACGCGGTGGTTGAATATCTGCCTTCGCCGCTGGATGTTCCGCCTTTAGTCGGCTTTAATCCCGAAGACAAAGAAAAGAAGATTGAAGTTAAAGCTGATGACGGCGAGCCGTTTGCCGCCTTGGCTTTCAAGATCGCGACCGACCCTTACGTGGGGAAACTTTGCTTTATCAGGGTTTACAGCGGAGTATTAAAATCGGGCTCTTATGTTTTAAATACTTCAACCAACGACAAAGAAAGAATCGGCCGCATTGTAAGGATGCACGCGAATTATCGCGAAGAAGTCGGCGAGGTTTACGCCGGCGAAATTGCCGCGGTCATCGGGCTTAAAAGCACGACCACCGGCAATACCTTATGCGGCGAGTCAAGGCCGGTGGTATTGGAGTCAATAACTTTTCCCGAGCCGGTGATTTCAGTGGCGATTGAGCCGAAAACCAAAGCCGACCAGGAAAAGATGGGCGTTGCTCTGTCCAAACTGGCTGAAGAAGATCCGACTTTCAGGGTAAGAAGCGACGAGGAAACGTTGCAGACGATTATTTCCGGCATGGGAGAATTACATTTGGAAATTATCGTTGACAGGATGAAAAGGGAATTTAAAGTTGAAGCCAATGTGGGCCAGCCGCAGGTAGCTTATCGCGAAACCATTAAAAAACAAGCTGAAGCGGAAGGAAAATATATCCGCCAGTCAGGCGGCCGCGGCCAATACGGCCATTGCTGGCTGAGAGTTGAGCCCCAAGAGGAAGGAAAGGGCTATGAATTCGCCGATGAAATAAAAGGCGGCGTTATTCCAAAGGAATATGTTTCCGCGGTTAATAAGGGAGCGCGGGAAGCGATGGATAAGGGAGTTTTAGCCGGTTATCCGATGGTTGACGTTAAGGTTGCCGTTTTTGACGGCACATACCACGAGGTTGATTCAAGCGAAGGGGCTTTTAAAATCGCCGGATCAATGGCTTTCCAAAGCGCGGTTAAAAAGGCGGACCCGGCCATACTTGAGCCGGTTATGAAGGTTGAAGTGGTTACCCCCGAAGAATTTATGGGCGATGTAATCGGCGATCTTAATTCAAAGCGGGCGCAGATTGAAGAAATGGCCGACCGGGCCAATATTAAAGTTATTAAAGCGAGAGTGCCGCTGGCTGAAATGTTCGGCTACGCGACGCAGTTAAGGTCAATGACTCAGGGCAGAGCCAGTTATAGCATGGAATTTTTGCATTACAGCGAGGTGCCAAGGAGCGTGGCTGAGGGGATTATAGGAAAAAAAGAAGAAGGCAAGAAATAAGAATATTTGACGGACATTAAAAATTAATATAGAATGATAATATAATTTCATTTGTTATCAGGATTAATCCGTTAATAATATGCAGAGCCAATTCCAAAAAGCGATTGATTTAATAAAAAAAACCGGCGATAAGCTGATAATTTTTGACAGCGCCAAACAGGACAGCGCTTATGTGATAATGGGCTTAAAAGATTATGAAAATTTGGTTTTGGGCAAAAGCGAGGTGCGCGGCTTGACAGAAAACGAATTGCTTGATAAAATAAATCGCGATATCGCTGTCTGGAAAAGCGAGCGGGAATTCAAGGAAAATTTAGTCCAATACAAGCAAGCGAATAAATTTGATTTTTTTGAGGATAAGCTTGGCGAAGAGAAACCGGACAGCAAAGGCAATTTATGGTCCATCCCCAAGGACATAAAAGAAGCCGCTCTAGAAGTTATTGAAGAAGATCGCCAGTATCTGGAAGATGTGGAATTTTAAAATAAAATTAAATATTTATAATAATTAATAATAATTAAAGACGGCTGGATGCCCCGCCTTTTATTAAATAATAATTTTTAAAGGGCAAATAACTCCGGTTATGCCGGAGGCCGTAAGAGGACAATATTATGGTAGAAAAATTTGAAAGAATAAAACCCCATATCAATGTCGGCACTATTGGCCACGTTGATCATGGCAAAACAACTTTAACCGCCGCAATACTTAAAGTATTGCACGAAAAAGGATTTAGAGCGTCTCAAAAATCAGTTGATCAGATTGACGCCGCGCCCGAAGAAAAAGAGCGCGGTATCACAATCGCCACTTGCCACGTTGAGTACGAATCCGAAAAAAGGCATTACGCCCATGTTGACTGTCCCGGCCACGCCGATTATGTGAAGAACATGATTACCGGCGCCGCGCAGATGGACGGAGCAATATTGGTGGTGGCGGCTACCGACGGCCCTATGCCGCAAACAAGGGAGCACATTTTGCTTGCCCGCCAGGTCGGCGTGCCTTATATAGTGGTGTATTTGAACAAGTGCGACATGGTTGAAGACAAGGATTTGATTGATTTGGTGGAAGAAGAAATCAGGGATTTATTGAAAAAATACGAATTTCCAGGAGATGAAACGCCGATCATCCGAGGCAGCGCCCTGAAAGCTTTGGAAAATCCAAGCGGCGAATACGGCAAAACAATTGAGGAATTGGTCAAGGCGTTGGATGAGTATATTCCCGAGCCGAAGCGAGACACGGACAAGCCGTTTCTTATGCCGATTGAAGACATTTTTTCAATTGAAGGCCGCGGCACCGTTGTCACCGGAAGAATTGAAAGAGGCATCGTTAAGATTAACGAGGAAATTGAAATTATCGGCATCAGCGACACAAAAAAGACAGTGGTTACCGGCATTGAAATGTTTAACAAATCGTTAGACGAAGGCAGGGCGGGCGATAACGCGGGTCTTTTGCTTCGCGGCACGAAAAAGGACGAAGTGGAAAGGGGCCAGGTTTTGGCCAAGCCGGGAACGCTTACTCCCCATACTGAATTTGAAGGCGAAGTTTATATCTTAACCAAAGAAGAAGGCGGAAGGCATAAGCCGTTTTTCAAGGGATATAAGCCGCAATTTTATATCCGCACAACCGATGTAACCGGAGAAGTGGAATTGCCGGAAGGAACCGAAATGGTTATGCCCGGCGACACCGTTAATTTGAAAATCAAGCTGATCGCTCCGATCGCGCTGGAAGAAAAGCAAAGATTCGCTATCCGCGAAGGCGGCAGGACTGTCGGCGCGGGCGTTGTTACTAAGATTATAAAGTAGATATTTTGTCCAGCTCCGGTTTTTCAAGCCGGGGCTGGGTTGTAATGTTTATTTAAATTTATTGAAATTAAATTACATGGCGGAAAAAAAAGATAAAGTTGAAAAAAATATAAAAGATAAAGGCGCAGGCGAAGAATCCAAGCAGAGAATTCGCATTAAAATCAAGGCCTTTGACCATAAGATAATTGACCAGTCAACCAAGACGATTATTGAAACGGCGCAAAGGAGCGGGGCCCAAGTTTTCGGCCCGATTCCTTTGCCGATAGAAAAAAGCAAGTATACCGTAAATAAATCAACCTTTGTGCATAAAGACTCAAGGGATCAATATGAAATGCGGATTCATAAAAGATTGGTTGATATTGTTGAGCCCACCGCGAAGACCGTTGAAGCGTTAACTAATTTAAGCCTGCCGGCGGGCGTGGATGTGGAGATAAAGATGTAGTTCGCTTAATTTTATTAAAATATATTAATAATTGTTTCAGCAACTCCTTGCAGGAAAGTGCTGAAATAAGAATTAATACAATTAGCGAGGTTAAAAATTCAACATTAAAACAGCAAAAACGATAATTTCTACCGCTCTTTAGAGCGGGTTTAATAAGCTTTAGCTTATTGGCGATACAGAATGCTAAAGCATTCAAAACCCGAGCTGAAGCTCGGTAGAAAAAATAAATGCTGGTTTTTGTTGAAAAACCAGTTTATTATTTTTAAATCGTATGAAATTTATCATAGGGAAAAAATTGGATATGACGCAGGTTTGGAGGGGCGATAAAGTTGTCGGCGTGACCAAAGTTCAGGCTGGTCCGTGTGTTGTCGTGCAGGTAAAAACGAAAGACAAGGACAGATACGAAGCTGTCCAAATCGGTTTTGGCGAGAGAAAAGAAAAGAATATCGCTAAACCTCAATTGGGGCATTTTAAAAAATGCAAAAATAATTTTAGATATGTAAGAGAATTTAGGATTTCGCTGAATACGCCAAATGACGCCAAAGAACGCCAGTTGGAATGCGGCGATATTATTGATGTTAATATGTTTGAAGCGGGTGATAATATTCAAGTTACCGGCATTTCCAAGGGCAAAGGATTTCAAGGCGTGGTGAAACGGCACGGCTTTCACGGACAGGACAAGACTCACGGCAATAAAGATCAACTTAGAATGCCCGGTTCAATCGGCTGTACCGGCCCGGCCCATGTTTTTAAGGGCGTAAGAATGCCCGGAAGAATGGGCGGCGAACAGGTAACAACTAAAAACTTGGAAGTTGTTGAAGTTGATAAGGAAAATAACATATTGTTAATCAAGGGGGCTGTGCCCGGGGCGAGAAACGGGTTAGTGTTGATTTCAGGCGAAGGGGAATTAAAGGTAGCGGCGCAAGACAATGCGGAAGTTGCCGCTAAAGACGAAACACAAATAGCCGCGGACGAAGGACGAATAGCCACAGATGAAAAAGTGGCGGAGCCGGAAAATAAAGAAGAGAAAAAATAAATATGAAATTAAATATTTACAACCAAAAAGCCGAACATGCGGGAGAAATTGAACTATCCGATAAGGTTTTTGGCGTGAAAGCGAAAGAAGCGTTGATACATCAGGCAATGGTCGCGCAAATGGCTAACGAAAGGCAAGTGCTGGCGCACACCAAAGACAGAAGCGAAGTTAGAGGCGGCGGCAAAAAGCCATGGAAGCAGAAGGGCACGGGCAGAGCCAGAGCCGGCTCGTCAAGGTCGCCGATCTGGATCGGCGGGGGCGTGACTTTCGGCCCGACAAAAGAAAGAAATTTTGAGAAAAAGATTAATAAGAAAATGAAGCAAAAAGCGATGCTCGCGGCATTGTCCGATCGGCTTGCTAATAAAAGCTTGGTGATTTTAGATAAATTGGAAATGGAGGAATTTAAAACCAAGGCATTTAATGAGATGTTGAGGAAGTTAGAAGAAAAAGTTTATGAGGCGGGAAAAGGATTAAAGGGAGGAGAGGATAAGAAGGGCGAGAAGACGAAGAAAGAAAAAATTAAGAGAAGCATATTGGTTATAAACGACAAAAAAGATGAAAAGGTTAAATACTCAGCGAGAAATTTAGCCGGCGTGGAAATAATTAATTTGGAAAATATTAACATATTGGATTTGTTGAAATATAAGAATGTGATATTAACGGTTGAGGGGGTTAAAATACTGGAAGAAAGATACAAAAAATAATTTTCAATAAAAATTGTTTAAAAATTAGAAATTAGAAATTAGAAATTAGAAATTTTATTTTATGGGTTTATTAAGTAAAATAATAACCAAAAGCAAGAAAGAAGAAAAGAGGCAGATTAAGCAATCCGTTCAGGTTAGCGATGCCAAAAAAACAGGGACGAAAGAGTTGTACGAGGGCGATAAGGTAAAAAAGCAAGAAAAAAAAGAAAAAAAATACGGCAATGCTTATAAAGTTTTAGTTAAGCCGCTGGTAACCGAAAAGGGAAGCGTGATGAACGCGGAAAACAAGTATATTTTTGAAGTTGCCAAGAAAGCCAATAAAATTGAGATAGCCAAAGCGGTTATTGAAGTTTACGGCATTAAGCCGGTTAGCGTTAATATAATTAAAATGCAGGGCAAGAAAACGCGTTACGGCAAAATAGCCGGCAAAAGGAAGGATTGGAAGAAGGCGGTTGTAACCCTGCCGGAAGGAGAGAGTATTAAGGTTTACGAAGGCGTGTAGATAAAATTATTAATATATGGGTATTAAAAAAGTAAAACCGACAACACCGGGAAGACGTCAAGCCACCTTTGATGATTTTTTGGATATCACCAAAAAAGAGCCGGAAAAAAGTTTAATTGTTATCAAGAAAAGACAAGGCGGCAGAAACGCGCAAGGCAAAATCACCATTAGGCACAGAGGAGGCGGAGCCAAGAGATATATCCGCAAAATTGATTTTACGAGGGATAAATTTGATATTCCCGCCCGTGTTGCCGCGATTGAATATGACCCAAACCGCGGAGCAAGAATCGCTTTACTGAATTACGAGGACGGAGAGAAAAGGTACATTATCGCCCCCGTTGATTTAAAAGTAGGTGAAACCGTTATCAGTTCAAAAAAGCAAGTTGAAATCAAAAGAGGCAACGCTATGCCTATTGAATATATTCCCGCTGGCGTAGCGGTGTATAATATTGAGCTTGAGCCGGGCAGGGGCGGCAAAATCGTCCGCGGAGCAGGCAATTTGGCGCAAGTTATGGGAGTTGAGGGAAAGTACGCGCAGATAAAACTGCCTTCAGGCGAAATAAGATTGGTTAAGAAAGAATGCTTATGCGCGGTGGGCCAAGTTAGCAATCCTGACAAGCGCCATATTATATTAGGCAAGGCGGGCAGAATGAGATATCTGGGAGTAAGACCGACTGTCAGAGGAACAGCCATGAATCCGATTGACCATCCGCACGGCGGAGGTGAAGGCAATCAGCCGATCGGCCTGAAGGGCCCGAAAACCAAGTGGGGCAAGCCGGCGTTAGGCGTTAAGACTAGAAAAAAAAGCAAATTTTCAAATAAATTAATAATACAGAGACGAGGAAAAAAGAGAAGATAAGTTTTTAAATCATAAATTTAAAATATTATGCCAAGAAGTCTAAAAAAAGGGCCATACGTAAATCCAAGAATATTAAAGAAGATCCATGACTTAAAACCCGGCGACAAGACCGTGATTAAGGTTTGGGACAGGGCTTGCGCGATTACTCCGGAGATGGTAGGATTTACTATTGGCGTGCATAACGGCAAAACGCATGTTCCGGTTTATATAGTTGAAAATATGGTTGGACATAAGCTGGGAGAATTCGCTCCGACGAGGAAGTTCATCAGCCACGGCGGAAAGATGGCGAAAGAACAAGCGAAATCATAAAAAATAATTTCAAAAATATAATGGAAATTAAAGCCAAGGCAAAACATATCAAGATGTCGCCCAGGAAAGTCCGCCTGGTGGTTGACGTTGCGCGCGGCAAAGAAGTGCAAGCGGCCTTGGAACAGTTAAAATTTGTCAATAAGCTCGCGGTTAAGCCGGTTGTTAAGCTGATTAATTCAGCCGTAGCCAACGCAAAGCATAATTTTGAAATTGAGCCGGATAATTTATATGTTAAAGAAATTAAGGTAGATGAGGGACCAACCTTGCGCCGCTGGATGCCGAGAGCTTTCGGGCGCGCCACCCCTTTGCGCAAAAGAACCAGCCATATTAATTTAATTTTATCCGAGATTAAAGAAAGCGGAGTTAAACAAGCCAAAAAACAGAAAATTGAAGCTCCGATTAAATTAGAGAGCAAGCCGAAAGAAGAAGGGGAGGTTAAGATTATTGATAAAACAAAGGAGATTAAAGAGAAAATGGAGGAGAAAGAAGCCGCTTCAGAAAAGGATAAAAGCATAGTTGATCTTAGAGGCGAAGGCAGGGGGAAGCATACTAAAATAGAAGGCAAGAGCCATAAGGGGTTTGTAGGGAAAATTTTCCGCAGAAAGAGCGGGTAAATAATAAATAATTAGAATTTAATTTTATATGGGACAAAAAGTCAATCCAAAAATATTCCGCTTGGGAATAATCAGAACATGGGATTCAAAATGGTTTAGCGACAGCAAAAAAGATTACATAACTAATTTTATGCAGGATGTTAAGATTAGGAAGTTTTTAATGAATGAATTGCGCGAATCAGGCGTTGACAGGGTGGAAATTGAAAGAAGCTCCAATAAAATCAGCATTAATATTTTTGCCGCCAAGCCGGGGTTAATTATCGGGCGCGGCGGCTTGGGCGTTGATGATTTAAAAAAGAAAGTTCATAATAAATTTTTAAAGAAGCACAGGTTAAGCGAGATAAATTTAAATATAACGGAAGCGGACAGGCCGAATTTAAGCGCGCAAATATTAGCTCAGTCAATGATTTTAGATTTAGAAAAAAGAATTCCTTTCAGAAGAGTGATGAAGCAGGCGATGAGCCGGGCGGAAAGAGCGGGGGCTTTGGGCGTTAAAGTTATTGTGAAAGGCAGATTAAACGGGGCGGAAATCGCCCGTAGCGAGATGCTGACTACCGGTAAAGTGCCTTTGCATACTCTGCGCGCCGATATTGATTATGCCAGAGGCGCCGCCAAGACTATTTACGGCGCTATCGGAGTCAAAGTTTGGATTTATAAGGGAGAGGTGTTTGAGAAAAAAGAGAAGAGGGGAGAGGTCGTGGGGGAGAGAATAAAGTAAGTGTAAAAAAGATAGAACACAAAATTTAATTCGTTTGTTTCGTTATTATTCGTTAAATTAGTGTTTATATATATATGTTAGCGCCAAAGAAAACAAAATACAGAAAATCGCACAAAGGAAGACGGGGCGGAAAAGCAACTCGCAAGATTAAACTTGGGTTCGGCAGTTACGGCTTAAAAAGTTTGGAAGCCCACTGGATTACTTCAAGGCAGATTGAAGCCACTCGCCGCGTTTTAACAAAATACACGAAAAAGGGCGGTAAGATTTGGATTAGAATTTTTCCCGATAAGCCGGTTACGCAGAAAGGCGGCGAAATTCCCATGGGCAAAGGCAAAGGTTCTGTTGACCATTACGTAGCCGTGGTTAAGCCGGGCATGGTAATGTTTGAAATGGATGGCATAAGCCATGAGGCGGCGCAGGAGGCATTGACATCGGCGGCATATAAATTGCCGGTTAAGTGCAAATTTGTAAGTAAATAATTCAAATTATATTTATGGAGTTTAAAGAATTAAAAAAGAAAAGCGAAAGCGAATTGCATAGAATTTTAGCCGAATCTCGGGATAAATTAAGAGATCTCCGTTTTAAGGATGCCAATAAGCAGTTGAAGAATGTAAGAGAAATTAGGAAAGTAAGGGAAATGATTGCGAGGATATTGACTTTATTAAATAGCAAGAAAGAATAATATGGAAAATCAATTAAAAAATACAAAAGAAACGAAGAAAGCAATAACGAGAAAATTCAAGGGCGTTGTCATCAGCGATAAAATGAATAAAACCATTGTGGTTAGGGTTGATCAGGTTAAAATTCATCCAAAATACAAAAAAAGATACGCGGTTAGCAAGAAATATAAAGTTCATGACGAGAAAAACCAGTTTAAAGAAGATGATAAAGTGGAATTCACGGAATGCAGGCCGCTGAGCAAGGATAAGAAGTGGCGAGTGGTGTATAAATAACATAAATATGATACAAATACAAACAATGTTAAAAGTCGCTGATAATTCAGGAGCAAAGAAGGTCCAGTGCATTGGCGTTTTAGGCGGTTACAGGAAGCGTTTTGCCAGAGTGGGCGACATTATCACAATCACCGTTAAAGAAGCGGTTCCGCATTCCGTAGTTAAAAAGAGCGATGTTTTGCCGGCTGTGATTGTAAGGACAAAAAAAGAGATCCGCCGCAAGGATGGAAGCTATATTAGATTTGATGAAAACGCCTGTGTGATTATTGATAAAAAAACAAAAGAGCCGAGGGGAACAAGAATTTTCGGCCCGATTCCGCGCGAAGTAAGGCGGGCCGGATTTTTTAAAATTGCGAGTTTAGCGCCGGAAGTGCTTTAAAAATTATATGAAAATAAAAAAAGGCGACAAAGTAAAAATTATAGCGGGTAAAGACAAGGGCAAGACCGGAAAAGTTTTGCAGATTTTTCCGTCGCGAAATAAAGCCAGTATTGAGGGTCTGAATTTGCTGATTAAACATATGCGGCCGAGAAAGCAGGGAGAAAAAGGCCAGAGAATTGAGTTTCCCGCGCCAATGGATTTATCGAATATGATGTTGGTCTGCCCTAAATGCAATAAGTCGGCGAGAATAGGATTTAAATATATGGAAGTAACAAAAGCAGCTTCCGCAATTTCCGAACAAGGCCTGCCTGCCGGCAAGGCAGGCAAAAAGGAAAAGAAAAAAGTCAGGGTATGCGTGAAGTGTAAGGGGGTAATATAAATAAATTTTTAATTTTTAATTTTTAAAATTTTAATCATAATTATGCGTTTACAGGAATTATATAAAAAAGAAATAGCGTCAAAAATGAAAGAAAAGTTTGGCTATAAAAATAATCCGGCCATACCCAAGCTGAACAAGCTTGTGGTTAATGTCGGCGTTGGCAGATTTTCAAAAGATAAGGCGCATATTGACAATGTTGTAAGCAGTTTAAGCCGCATTACCGGGCAAAAGCCGGTTTTAAGCAAGGCGAAAAAATCAATTTCAGCTTTCAAGGTGAGGGAGGGCAATATAATCGGCGTTATGGTTACTTTGCGCGGCAAGCGCATGTATGATTTCGTGGAAAAATTAGTTAATATAACCCTGCCGCGCATCAGAGATTTCCGCGGCATAGATGAAAAGGTGGTTGATAATCAAGGCAATTTAACCATTGGACTGCGAGAGCATTTGGCTTTCCCGGAAATCAGGGCGGATGAAGTTGAGAAAATCCATGGATTGGAAGTTTGCATTTCCAATACGGCCAAGACAAGGGAGGAAGGGCTGGGATTATTCAGATTATTAGGTTTTCCGTTTAAGAAAATATAAATAACATTTATGGCGAGAAAAGCATTAATAGCAAAAGCAAAGAAGAAACCAAAATACTCCACGCGAATAGTGCGGCGCTGTTGGCGTTGCGGGAAAAACCGCGGTTATATGCGCGATTTTGGCTTATGCCGAATTTGTTTCCGCGAATTGGCCAGCAACGGCAATATACCGGGAATAACCAAATCAAGTTGGTAAATTGCGTATTTTATTTTTAATTTTTTATATTTTTATGACAGATCCAATCGCAGACATGTTAACAAGAATAAGAAACGCCCAGTCTGTTCGCAAACCGCAGGTTGTTTTGCCTATGAGCAAGATTAAATATGAGATAGCCAAAATTTTAGAGCGAGGAAACTGGGTGGGAAAAGTTGAAATTATAAAAGTAAAAAGCAAAAAAAACAGCGGCGCCGTTTTCAATGATTTAAAAATAATTTTAAAATATAATAAAAATGGCAGTTCGGCCATAACATCGCTTGAAAGAATCAGCAAGCCGGGCCGCAGGATTTACGCCGGCAAAGGCGAACTGCCCAAGGTATTAAATAATTTAGGCATAGCGATAATTTCCACGCCCTTTGGGCTAATGACCAATAAAGAAGCGCGCGAAAAAGCCGTTGGCGGGGAAATTATTTGCGAAATCTATTAACAAATACTATGTCACGTTTGGGAAAATTGCCAATTATATTGCCCGAAGGAACTCAAGCTAAAGTTGAGAATGATTTTATTATCGTTAAAGGGCCGAAGGGCGAATTAAAGCAGAAATTGCATAAATTAATAAAAGTTGATATAGATGATAAAGAGGCGAGGGTAAAAGTTGCCAACCCCGAGGATAAGAGAGAGAGAGCATTGTGGGGCCTTTACCGCAGTTTGATTAACAATATGGCAATCGGCGTTAACGAGGGTTTTGAAAAAAAGCTGGAAATTATCGGTGTCGGCTACAAGGCGTCAATTAGCGGAGATAAAGTGTTGTTGAACATGGGGTATTCGCACCCGGTTATATATGATTTGCCTTCCGGCATTGCCGCTAAAGTTGAAGGCAACATAATCACGATAAACGGCATTGATAAATATTTAGTAGGCGATGTAGCGGCTCAAATCAAAAAAGTAAGAAAACCCGAGCCGTATAAAGGCAAGGGAATTAAATATGTCGGCGAGGTAATAAAGAGAAAGGCGGGCAAGACCGCGGCGAAAGGCAAATAAATATGGATAAACAAAAAATAAAACAATTGAAAAGGGTTAGGCGGAAAGGCAGGGTTCGCGCCAAAATTACAGGCACAAATAAGCTGCCAAGGTTATCCGTGTTCAGGTCCAATAAAGGCATGTATTTGCAGTTGATTGACGACGCGAAAGGAAACACTTTAGCCAGCGTTCATAGCAAAGAGATAAAGAAAAAAGATAAAAAAATTTCCATTAGTTTTGAAATGGGAAAATTAATCGCTAAAAAAGCTCTGGATAAAAAAATAAAACAAGCCGTGTTTGACCGCGGAGGGTATAAATATCACGGCCGCGTTAAAGCCGCGGCGGACGGAGCGAGAGAAGGAGGATTAGAATTTTAGATACGCCAGTTTGTCATTCCCGCGGCCTTTAGCACTCGCGAAAGCGGGTGGGGAATCCAGGGGTTAAGCGAGTAAAATCTGGATTCCCGCTTTCGCGGGAATGACAATGGAGGAGGTAAATTTAATTATTCAACAGTTTAAATATATGACAGAACAAAATAAAATGCAATCAAAACCGGCTGAAGCGAATAAAGGGGCTTCAAGGGGCGGTAAAAGAGGCGGCTTTAGAAATAGAAGCGAACAAATACCGGAAGAATTTGAACAAAGAATCATAGATATCGCGAGAGTAACTCGCGTTATGGCAGGCGGAAAAAGAATGAGATTCAGAGCTTGCGTGGCAATCGGCAATAAAAAAGGCAAAGCGGCCATTGGGCTGGCTAAAGGCGCTGATGTTACCAATGCTGTCACCAAAGCCGTTAATAGGGCCAAAAAAAATATTATTGAAGTTCCAATCGTAAATGACACCATCCCGCATGAAATCAGGCAAAAATACGGCGCGGCGGAAATTTTGTTCAAACCGGCCCGCAAGGGCAGAGGCATTATCGCGGGCGGAGCCGTGAGAATTATTATTGAATTATCCGGAATTAAAAATATTACCAGCAAGATATTGGGCACAAACAATAAGGTTAACAATGTAAAGTGCGCGATTGAAGCGCTGAAGAGATTGAAGAAAGTGGAAAAGAATGAAAAGGCGGATCAAAAAATCGGGGAACAAAAATAGTTAAATTAATAATTTTTATATTTTTAAATATTTATTTTTGGTATTTGGTATTTAATTTTTGATTTTCATATGACATTAAGGTTACATACAATTAAACCGGCCAAGGGCTCAACTAAAAAAAGGAAACGGGTGGGCAGAGGCAATGCTTCAGGCCACGGCACTTATAGCGGAAGAGGCCTGAAAGGGCAAAAGTCAAGATCAGGCGGAAAAAACGGCTTGAAACGTTTGGGTATGAAGACGACTTTGCTCAATATTCCCAAAAAGAGGGGTTTTAAATCTCAAAAGCCGAAGAATCAAGCTGTAAATTTAGCTGATATTAATAAATATTTTGAGGATGGCGCGACGATTAATCTTCAAACATTGCTTAAAGCCGGGCTAATTAATACAATAAAATTACCGGTAAAGATTTTAAGGAAAGGGGATCTTAAACTGAAAAATGTGAAGTTTGAAGGAGTGAAGATGAGCGGAAGCGTTAAAAATCAGATTAACTAAGATACAATGTTAAATAAACTCGTCCAAATTTGGAAAGCCAAGGATTTGCGCAACAGCGTGTTGTATGTTTTAACTATGCTGGTTATTTTTCGTTTGGCCGCGCACATACCCATACCCGGCGTTGATATCGCCGCTTTAAAAGAGTTTTTTTCTTCAAATCAGATTTTGGGCTTGCTTAATATTTTTTCCGGCGGCAGCATGGAAAATTTTTCCATTGTCATGATGGGGATAGCCCCCTACATTACAGCTTCAATTATTTTTCAGCTTTTAGCCATGATCGTTCCCAAATTGGAAGAAATGCAAAAAGAAGAGGCGGGCAGGCAAAAAATCAACATGTGGACTCGCTTGGCGACAGTTCCTTTGGCCGCCTTGCAGTCATACAGCATGATAACACTGCTCAGGCGGTCTTCCGCCGGCATTTTAGGCGATATCAGCTTTTTTGATTTATTCGCCATGATAGTTACCATAACCGCCGGCACTATCTTTTTAATGTGGATCGGCGAGTTAATCAGCGAAAAGAAAATCGGCAACGGCATTTCATTGTTGATTTTCGCCGGCATTGTCGCGAGCTTGCCGCAGGCTGTTCAGCAGATTCTTGCCACCTTTGATTTATCCCAGCTGTTTACTTTAATCGGCTTTATCGTTATAGCTTTAATTACTGTTGTCGGAGTAGTGATTATTACCGAAGGCCAGCGGAATATACCGGTGCAATACGCCAGGCAAATCAGGGGCCACAGGATGTACGGCGGCACCAGCACCCACCTGCCTTTGAGAGTTAATATGGCTGGCGTAATTCCCATTATTTTCGCGATTTCCGTTGTTTTATTTCCTCCGATGATCGCCCAGTTTTTTATTCATGCCAAGAGCGCATGGATAGCCAAGGCCTCTGAATGGACAATCTCAATTTTTCAAAATCAATTATTTTACGGCATAATTTATTTTTTATTAGTTTTCGCTTTCACTTATTTTTACACCGAAGTTATTTTTCATCCGGCTCAGATCGCGGAAAATCTGCAAAAACAAGGCGGTTTTATTCCCGGCATCAGGCCGGGCAGGCACACCAGCGAGTATTTGGCCAACACCACCCACAAGATTATTTTTGCCGGCGCCTTGTTTTTGGGCACAATCGCCATTTTGCCTTTGATTATGCGCTATTTTACCGGCATGGAGTCTTTGGCCGTAGGCGGCACAAGCTTGCTTATCGTTGTGGCGGTTGTCATAGAAACGGTTAAACAAGTTGAATCGCAGCTTACTATGAGAGAATATGAGGGAATGTAGAGATTTTTGATTTGCGATTTTGGATTTTTGATTTAGTACCCCTGTTTTCGGGGTTTTTTATTTGAGAGGATTTGTGGTATAATATAAGTGCAAAAATTAAAATTAATTTTACATTTTGATTTTTAAATTTTGATTTTTTTATGCAGCCGCTAATTAAAGCTAAAAATTTGAATTTTGTATATAACAAAGGCAAAGATAATGAATTTCAGGCGCTGATAAATATCAATTTGGAAATATACCCTGAAGAATACATTATTTTTTTCGGGCCTTCCGGATGCGGCAAATCAACTTTGCTTAATGTAATTTCAGGGCTGGAAACGCCTGATGAAGGCATTATTATAGTCGCGGAAAAGGATTTAACCAAGATGAACGCGAAAGAATTCGCCCAGTATCACCGCGAAAAAATCGGCATGATTTTTCAGGCGTATAATTTAATCAACAGCTTGTCGGTTTTGGATAATGTCGCTTTGCCCCAGGTCTTTTTAAACATCGGCAAGAAAGAAAGGGAAAAGAAATCATTTGAATTGCTGGAGCGTTTCGGCATTATAAAGCAGGCAAAAAAAATTCCCATGGAATTGTCCGGCGGCCAGCAGCAAAGAATCGGCATCGCCAGGTCAATTGTCAATAATCCGGATATTATTTTAGCCGATGAGCCGATTGGCAATTTAGATTCGGTATCGGCGAAAAATGTTTTGGAAATTTTAAAAGATCTTAACGAGAAAGAAAAAAAGACGATTATTTTAGTTACCCACAATCCGGAAAATTTGGCGTTTGGCGACAGAATTTTTTATATGAAAGACGGAATGATTGTCAGGGAAACGGTTAATCGCGACAGGCATAAATTAAGAGCCGGGCAGAGCGAGATTATTAAAAAAGCGCCGACGGCGGAAATAGAAGATTTAATGCGGGCTTATCAAGGGTTGACCCAGGAACAAATCAATGTGATTATCATGCCTTATAAAGCCAAATTATTCGCCCATCATTTTATTACCAATCGCAACATGGAGGAAGAAAAAGTATTTGAAGAAATTATTTACAGGAAATTATTAAATACTATTTCGCATGAGCAATTTTTAGAAACTTTAAATCGGCCGTACCAGGAAGGGGGAGTCGGTTTTGACAGGCGAACCGCTGAAAACATAACAAGAAGGATTAACAGAAAAATCAGAATGGCTTTTTATCTTTACAGAAAAGGCCATCAGCGCAAGGATGAGCAAGCGGGCCATAAAAAAATAACCGATGAGGAAAAGTCGGAAAAATTAACTTATTATTTGTTAAATACCTGCTATAGAGATTATTACAATGATTTGGACAAAACCGCGATGGAGCGGATTAAGCAAGCCGTGGAAGAGCGCTTATTTCGCGGCTTAAGCAAGGTTGATTTTTATAATTTTTTGGACAAACCCTTTAAAGAGGGCGGGGTCGGCCTAAACAGCAAGACGGTCAGGAACATAACGGAAGAGCTTGAATTAATATTGGTATTGGGCTACGGCATGGCTCAAAGAATACAGAATAAGAGCGAATTTTTGTCTCCGGCCGGCAAGTTAAGCGCGGGTAAATTAGCCATAGCCCAAAAAATCAGATTCCGGTAAATTTAATAATTATTTCAATATAAAAGGATTTTAATATTACCATTCGCATGTCCCGCATTTGTAGTTGCGGGTTCGCGAAGCGAATAACTTATGTTAGTCGCGGACATCTTAAGATTATCAACCAGAATGTTCAGAACCAACCGTTCCAGAACTATTTTGACCATATTAGGCATCAGCGTCGGCATCGGCACCATATTGTTTTTGGTTTCCATGGGTTACGGCTTGCAGAGGCTGATTTTAGGCCAGATCACCACCTCTGAATCTTTGCTTAGCTTGGATGTAAGCACGGGCGATGCGGCCGGCTTAAAATTAAACAATGAATCGGTGGAGGATATTAAAAAAATCGCCGGGGTTGAAAAAATAAGCCCGTTAGTTTCCATAACTTCGCAAATGAATGTATCGGACATCTCTTCCGAATTAGTTACCGATTTTGCCAATAGCGATTATTTCAATTTGGAGGGGACGATGCTGAAAAAGGGAAATTTTTATTCCGACAGCGAGCAGGATATGAATAAAATTATTATTTCCTCGTCCGCTTTAAAGCTTTTTAATTTGGATGAAAACAATTGTTTTGACAATAAAAAAATCGGCTTTACCTTATTTTTGCCCGATAAAGACGAAAACGGCGAGAAATTGTCCAGAAACACGGTAAAATTAGACCAGGAATTTCAAATAATAGGCATTATAGAAGAGGAAAACTCCAATTATGTTTATTTGCCTTTTGGCATTATCCAGAAGTTAAACGTTGAAGACTATGGCAGGTTGAAGGTTAAAGTTGATTATAAAGATAATTTAAATCCGGTAAGGGAATCCATCATAGAGCGGGGATATATGGTAAGCGCGCTGTCGGATATTATTGAACAGGCGAACCAGATTTTCAGGACCGCGCAAATAGTCTTGGCTTTATTCGGCATAATCGCTTTGTTGGTAAGCGCCATCGGCATGTTTAATACCATGACCATCGCCTTGCTTGAACGAACGCAGGAGATCGGCATTATGAAAACGCTGGGAGCGACCGGCATGGATATCTGGAATATGTTTTTGGGCGAGTCTTTTATAATCGGTTTTTTCGGCGGAGTCGGAGGTATAATCATCGGAATGACGGGCGGCGAGGTTTTCAATTACGGCATTAATTTCTTGGCCAAAGCTTTCGGCGGCGAGAAGATTGATTTGTTTTACACGCCGATTTGGTTTATCTTTTTTGTCATAATTTTTTCCACCGTTGTCGGGCTGATAACCGGCATTTATCCGGCAAGCCGGGCCGCGAAAATAAATTGCTTAGAAGCTTTAAGATATAAATAAGTCTGATAAGTCTAATAAGTCTTATAAGACCAATAAATTCTATGTCTGTAAAATCATCATTTTCCCTTGCCGAAATCAACCGCAGATTCAGCGGCAAGGATATAGGAAATTTACGGGGTATAGGAAATTTAAGAGAAAAGCTTAAAGGAGCGGGAGAAAAAGTGCCGACAAATATCAAGGCTAAGGAGGTGTTGGCTCGCGCCTTGAAAGACAAAAGTAAAGAGCAAAGGGAGAAGTATTTTAAAGGACTTGGTTTGCAGGATAAAAAAAGGAAAAAAATTGAAAGTGAAATTTTTGGCAAAGGCGAAAAAAGCCTTCATGAACAGAAAATGGCGAAAAAAGCGGCTGAAAAAAAAGAAAAAGTAAATATTTATTTAGGCAAAAGGTCTGCCGAGGAAACAGATGAATATAAAAGGCAAAAAGGCGGCTGGTATAAAGGCGATGGATATAATCAAGGATTTGCTGGACAGGCCGCCGGCCATGGCTCTAACACCGGATTTGCCGGCCCGGGACAGGCGCCGCAAACAGGGCAAGACAATCAGCCGGCCGGCGCGCCGGGGCGGTCTAAGTTTCAAACAATAGGCGGTACGGGCAATCCTCCAACCGGCGATGATAAAAATAACCCGCCGGAACCTCCTGCCGCGCCGCCGATTACGATTTTGCCGATATAGGATTTAGAATTTAGAGTTTTATATTTTTATGTCTCAAAAAACATTTCTCATCTTTTTTGGCCCTCCCGGTTCAGGCAAAGGTACGCAGGCCGATATGCTGGCCAAGAAATTAAATCTTCCCGTTGTTTCGCCGGGAGAATTATTAAGGCACGAGGAAGATTCAAATACGGCGATAGGCAGGAAAATAAAGCCGATTATAGATTCCGGCAAATTAGTTCCCGACGAAATTATTGAAAAAATTATTCTCAAATGCTTTAAAAGATTTGACGCTCGGGCGGGAATCGTTTTTGACGGCTACCCCAGAAAAAGGGCGCAGCTTGATTTTTTAATTAAAAAATTGGAAAAAATTGCCGGCAAGCCTGCCTGCAGGCAAGGCAGGCAAGATTATGTTCGCGCGATTTTAATTAATGTGAGCGACAAGGAAGTAAAGCGCCGGCTGGGCGGCAGAAGAGTTTGCGACTGCGGCGCCGCTTACCATTTAATATACAATCCGCCGAAAAAGAGCGGTCTTTGCGATTTGTGCGGCAAGAAATTATATATCAGGCATGATGACAAGCCGAAATTGATTGCCGATAGATTAAAATTATATCATCAAAAAATAAAGCCCCTGCTTGATTATTTTGAGAAAAGTGATAAGTTGATTGAAATAGACGGGGAACAAAATATTAATCAAGTTCAAAATAATATTATAAAAGAGTTAGCGGAAAGAGCGATGTATGATAATAATTAAAACGGAAAAAGAAATTGAAATAATGCGCCGCGGCGGCAGGATTTTAGCGGAAATTTTAAAACAAGTAGCTATCGCGGCGAAGCCGGGCGCGACCACGGGCCATTTGGAAAAAACGGCTTGCGATTTGATTAAAGCCGCGGGAGGCAGGCCTTCTTTCAAGGGCTATAAGTCAATGCGCGACGCGCGCGCTTTTCCCACCGCTTTATGCGTTTCAATAAATAACGAAGTAGTTCATGCTCCGGCTTTGCCGCCGCGCGAATTAAATCAAGGCGATATAATCGGCCTGGATTTAGGCATGGAATACCCCTATGGGAAAAATACGCGCGGTTATTACACCGATATGGCGGTTACCGCGGCGATAGGCAAAATTAGCAAGCCGGCGAAAAAATTAATCAATGTAACAAAAAAATCCTTGGAGCTGGCCATTAAACAAGTTAAGCCGGGCAATACTTTAAATGATATCGGCAGGGCGATCCGGCAATATGTTGAAAAGCAGGGTTTTTCCGTGGTGCGCGAGCTGGTCGGCCATGGCGTCGGCACGGCCGTGCATGAAGAGCCGCAAGTGCCCAACTATGAAATTTCGGATGGTTCCGAGCGCTCGGGAGAAAATATTATTTTAAAACCGGGCATGACTATAGCCATAGAGCCCATGGTTAACGCGGGGGGCTGGAAAATTAAAACCGGCAGAGACGGACTTACCATATTAACTGCCGACGGCGGTTTAAGCGCCCATTTTGAACACACCGTCGTGGTTACAGAGAAAGGGTGTGAAGTACTTACTTTTTTGTAAAAGCATATTTTATGAGGTATTTAGGAATAGACTGGGGAGAAAAAAGAATCGGTTTGGCGCTTGGCGATAGCGAGACAAAAATAGCTACGCCTTTTAAGGTTGTTGGCGGCATTAACGAGATAATAAAGACTATAAAAGACGATGAGATAGGCATGGTTGTTGTCGGCGCTCCGTTAAAGATGCGAAACGCAAAATTAAAAATGCAAGATGAGTTTTTAGAATTTTTAAATTCGCTGAAAAAGAAAATAAATATTCCGATTAAAACAATTGACGAGCGGCTGACTAGCAAGGCGGCCGATGCCCTAATCGGCGGCAAGAAAGTTAAGGCGTCGCGCGACGCGATCGCGGCGATGCTGATACTGCAGAATTACTTGGATAGAAATTAATAGAAATTAATTTATGGAAGCTACTTATCAAACAAAGGCGATAATTTTAAGCCGCCAGCCGTTCAGGGAAAATGATTGCCGAGTTATTGTTTACAGCCGCGACAGGGGCAAGATTGATTTGGTGGCGCGGGGAACAAAAAAGATTTCTTCAAAATTAGCCGGACACCTTGAGCCGTTCAATCTTTCCGATTTAATGGTGGCGCGGGGCAGGCAGTATGATTATATCGGCGCCGCGATCAGCCAAAATTGCCACTATAACATAAAAACCGATTTGGAAAAGCTGTTTTTTGCCGCTCAAGCCGTTGCCATTTTTAATAAATCAGTCAAACCGGGCGAAAAAGGAGAGAAGTTATTTGAATTGTTGCAAGATTTTTTAGAAACATTAAATGAAAATAAGTTATCAGTTATCAGGTATCAGTTATTTTATCATTTTTTTACATTAAATATGTTGGCAGAGTTGGGTTATCGGCCCGAGCTGCACAATTGCGTGATTTGCGGAAATAAAATTTTGCCCGCGGGCAACCAATTTAATTTATCCAAAGGCGGTTTGGTTTGCGCAAGTTGCCAAAAAAATAATAAAAACAAGCATGTCTTGCCAATTTCCGCCGATTGCATTAAAGTGTTAAGATTGGCGGTTGAAAGCGATTTGAATAAACTGATAAAATTAAAAATCAATGATAAGCTAATTAAAGAAATAAACGATATAATATGCTCTTTTTATAATTTTATTTATTGCTAACGCGAAAAGGAGGAGGGAGAAGATGAATAGCGAAAAAATAATTGTAGTTACATTAAACCTGAAATACGAATTTAAAACGGGTGTTAAAAAAGAATTAAATCTTTATAATAACATAACAGCTGTAATAACGGAAATAAAATCCCCTGGAAGACTTTGTCAGTTAAAATACCAAAAGTTGGTTGCTGAACTAAGGTGGTCATTATGCAAGTATTACAGAGAATGTTCCGATGATTTTTTAAAAGAAAAGTGGTGGAGTTTTTCTTGTATAGATTGTCCACAGGAGAAAAAAAATAACAAAAGGCGGTGATGTAAATTGGGTATCAGGAACGAAAGAAAAAAGCATGCGAGAAAAAAGGAAAAGCTGCCAATATTAAGCTCAAGCGGACAAGAGAGCTGGCATTATATCGGCAGATGCGTTGAGCGATCCGGTTTTTTTAAACCCATAAGCAAAAAAAGTTTAAAAAGGAGAATAAGGGAAGGAGATTTGTCGCGAAAAAAATTGTCGGCAAGAAAAATTTTACTGACAAACAGAAAAACAGGAGAAAAAATCATAGTAAACAATAATTTAAAAGGAGGAATCACTTATATCAAATAGCCGATTTGGCGGAAACGCTAAAGCCGGCTTTTTTCTTGCTAAAATTGGGAAAATGAGGTAGGATATAAGTATAAATTATATAACTTTTTATATGTTGAGAACGCATACTTGCGGAGAATTAACCAAAAAAGAAGCCGGCGAAACCGTTGAATTGGCCGGCTGGGTGCATCGCCGGCGCGACCATGGCGGCATTATTTTTATTGATTTGCGCGACCGCTACGGCCTGACCCAGCTCACCTTTGACCCGGAAGCGCGAAAAGAGGCCTGGCAAGAAGCCGACAAATTGCGCGCCGAATGGGTGATAAAAATTAAAGGAAAAGTGGCGGCGCGGCCGGCCGGTATGGTTAATAAAAAATTAAAAACAGGGGAAATTGAAGTGGAATGCTTTGAACTGAAAATTTTATCGGAGTCAAAAACTCCGCCTTTTGAAATTGACGAGGAAAAAGCCGGCGAGGCCAACGAGCATATTCGGCTGAAATATCGCTTTTTGGACCTGCGCAGGGAAAGACTGCGGGAAATTTTAATTAAGCGCGACCAATTAATGCAATATGTCCGCGACTATTTCCATGAGCGGGATTTTATAGAAATACAGACGCCGATTTTGGCAAATTCCTCGCCGGAAGGGGCGCGCGATTATTTGGTGCCTTCGCGAATTTATCCGGGAAAGTTCTACGCCCTGCCCCAGGCGCCCCAGCAGTTTAAGCAGTTATTAATGGTAGCCGGCTTTGACAAGTATTTCCAGATTGCTCCTTGCTTCCGCGACGAGGACCCGCGCGCCGACAGGCATCCGGGGGATTTTTACCAGATTGACATGGAAATGAGCTTTGTGGAGCAGGAAGATGTCTGGCAGGCGGTTGAGCCGCTGATGATTGAGCTAACTGAAAAGTTCAGCAAGAAAAAAGTTTTAAGCAAGCCCTTCCCCCGCGTAACTTATATGGATTCAATGAACAAATACGGCACGGATAAGCCGGATTTGCGCTTTGGTTTGGAAATTATACCTATTACGAATTTGGTTAAAGATTGCGGCTTCGCGGTGTTCGCCGAGGCGATAAAAAGCGGGGGAGTGGTCCACGCCTTGAAAGTTGATAACGGCGCGAAATTCAGCCGCAAGGAAATTGACGAGTTAACCGAAATAGCCAAAAGCAAGGGCGCGAAAGGTTTGGCATATATTATAATAAGTTCAAAGTTCAAAGTTCAAAGTTCAAAGTTATTTGAATTAAAATCGCCTATAATAAAATTTTTAGGTGATAAGCTGGCTGACAAAATTGTCAAAGAGGTTGGCGGCAAGCCGGGCGATATAATTTTTTTCGGCGCCGACAGCTGGAGAATAGTTTGCGCTTGCTTGGGCGCGGCGCGAAACGAATGCGGGGCCCGTTTGGGCTTAAAAGACGAAAAAATCGCGGCTTGGTGCTGGATTTATGATTATCCGATGTATGATTATTCCGAGCTGGAAGAAGGAAAAATTGATTTTTCCCATAATCCGTTTTCCATGCCCCAGGGCGGGCTTAAAGCGCTTGAGGAAAAAAATCCTTTGGACATTCTGGCCTATCAATATGATATTGTCTGCAACGGCTACGAAGTTTCTTCCGGCGCCATCCGCAATCATGAACCCGATATTATGTACAAGGCGTTTGAAATAGCCGGCTATGCTAAAGAAGAGGTGGACAAGAAATTCGGCCATATGGTCCGCGCTTTTGAATACGGCGCTCCGCCGCATGGGGGAGCCGCGCCCGGCATTGACCGCATTATGATGATTTTATTTGATTGCGAATCAATCCGCGACATTTACGCATTTCCAAAGGACGGCCAGGCGCGCGATGTGATGATGGACAGCCCGAGCGAAGTAAGCGAGAAGCATCTTAAAGAGTTAAATTTAAAAAATTTAAATAATTAAAAATTATGGACACGCAAAACAACTCGGCTAAATTCGCTTTTTTCTACATGCTGTCCCTGGTGGCGCTCGTATTTATGGCGCTCGCGGGCGGCATGATTATTTTTCAAATTATTAATAAAAAAATAGTTGATGTCTTAAGCCAGTACAGCGTTAGCTTTTCGCCGGACCAGCTTAAATTCGCCATTTCGGCGATAATCATTGCCGCGCCGATTTATTATCTTACAATGCGCCAGATTTTTAAAAATCTCTATTCCGGCGCTTTAAGCAAAGATTCGGGAATCCGCAAATGGCTTACTTATTTTATTCTTTTTGTCGCGTCGGTCGTGATGCTGGGCTGGCTGATAGCCGTGATAAATAATTTTTTGGACGGCGAGCTTACGATAAAGTTTATTTTAAAAGCCATGACTGCCATAGTTATTGCCGCGGCGATATTTACTTTTTATTTTTACGACATAAAAAGAGAAGAGCCGGCCGGCAAGAAAGACAAAGTCATACGGATTTATTTTTATTGCTCTTTGGCCGCGGTTGCGGCCGTCTTTGTCGCTTCTCTTTTCTTTGTTGAATCGCCAACGGAAACAAGGAACAGAAAATACGACAATGCTATTTTAGACAATTTTCAAAAAGTTGACGGCGCTCTTAATACTTATTATCAAGATTACGAAAAATTGCCGGCCGATTTGGAAGAATTAAAAACCGAGTTTACCTATATTACCGATAAAGACTTGGAAAATCCCGCGACAAAAGAAAAGTTTGAATATAAAATAATCAACGAAAACACTTATGAATTGTGCGTCGCATTTATAACTTCAAATAAGGATGAAGATGTTATTTATGGTAATTATGATTACAAAGACCGCTGGCCCCATGAAGCCGGCTACCAGTGCCTGGGCCAAAAAGTTCGCGATAAAGATTCGCGGGAAATAGCGCCGATGCCGCTTTAATTAGAAAGTTTGATTTTTATGCAGAATTAGCTATTTTTTATCATCCTTGACAAAAGTTGATAATCAGCTATAATATAAAACTAAACAAGAATTAAGGATTTTAAAAATTCTTGATTTTTTGTTTAAAAAACAAAAGGAGGATATGGGTATGAAAAAGGCATGTGCGGCAGTATTGGCGGTGTTGTTTCTCGGATTGGCATCTTTCGCTTACGCGGTTGATGTTGAAGTGGAGCCGTCTTTAAGGGCGGCAGGGATGGAATGGAAAGAAAATGGTGAAAGCGAAGGGCATAAGTCATGCATCGGGATTGGGATTCAAGCCAATCTCAGTGATTTTTCCAATTTGCCTGGCTTAAAGCTCAGCCTCGGCCTTGAAGAGTGGCGCATGGGCGAGGCCGTTGACGAGGACGTGGAGATACCTCGTAAGGGGTATCGGTTTTTTGGGGAAATCAGCCGCCCCATAGGATACTTGGGATTTTCTTTTTCCCCTTGCCTGGGG
>JAHIME010000052.1 GCA_018896595.1 Patescibacteria group bacterium | reverse complement strand
ATTTCATTGCCTAAAAAAATTGAATTTATAAAAGGCAAAGAGCCGAATCAAAAATCGGTAATAATTGAGCCGTGCTATCCCGGCTATGGCTTAACCCTGGGAAACTCTTTGAGGCGCGTTTTGCTTTCATCCTTGCCCGGAGCGGCTGTTGTCGGCGTAAAAATCAAAGGCGCCAGCCATGAATTTATGGCCCTGCCGAATATCAAAGAAGATGTCTTGGAAATTATTCTGAACTTAAAACAGCTGCGCTTAAAAATTTACGGAGATGAAGCGGTAAAATTGGAATTGGACGCGCGCGGCGAAAAAGAAGCTAAAGCCAAGGACATAAAAAAGAACAGCCAAGCGGAAATTGTAAATCCTGATTTGACTTTGGCCCATATCACGGATGTGGCGGGAAGCTTGAATATGGAAATTTACGCCTCGCGCGGCAAAGGCTACGAAATGGTTGAAAGCAGAGAAGAAAAAAAACATGAAATCGGCTACATTGAAATTGATTCAATTTTCTCGCCGATCAGGGCGGTTGGCATAAATATTGAGAATGTCCGCGTCGGAAAAATGACCAACTGGGACAAGTTGATTTTAGACATTACGACTGACGGAACGATTACGCCCGAAGAAGCGTTTAATGAATCCGTAAAAATATTAATCAAGCAATTCAGCTTTCTAATCGGCGCGGAAACTGAACCGGAAGAAAAAGAAGCCGAGCCGGCGGAAGAAGAAAAGGGCGAAGAAGAAAAGGGCGAGGCAAAAGAAACTGAAATAAAACAAGAAAAGCCCTCAGCGGCGAGCAAGAAAGTTTTGCCTGAAAAGAAACAAAAAAGAGGCAGGCCGAAGAAGAATTAATTATTAATTTTGGTTCTTCAGACAATTCTGCGGGTATTGACTGAGGGTCTGCGCATGCGAGGAAGTGTTTTGCTCGTTCCCTCCTCTTGTTTCAAGAGGAGGGGCAGGGTGGAGTTAAAAATAAATCAAACTCCATCCTATCCTTCCTCTTATCCAAGAGGAAGGGACGACAGAACAATCTTTTGCTAAAAACCAATCTTGACTAATTTACCCATAAAATTATCCAAAGAATCTTAATTATATGAGACACGGAGTAAAAGGAAAAATTTTAGGCAGAAAAAAAGAGCCAAGGGAAATGATGCTGAGAAATTTAGCTTCAAGCATTTTAATATACGAAAAAATAAAAACAACCAAAGCCAAAGCGAAAGCGGTTAAACCATTAGTTGAAAAAATGATCACAGTCGCGAAAAAAGGCGATTTAACCGCCCGGCGCCGGCTTATAGAAATTTTGCCGCAGAAAATGGCGGTCAAAAAAGCCATGGAAGTTTTAGCCGAACGCTATAAAGACAGAAAAGGCGGATACGCGCGAATAGTAAAATTAGGCGTTAGGCAGGGAGACGGAGCGGAGATGGCGGTGATAGAGCTGGTGTAACCGCTGATATAACGCTGATTAGTACGCTGAATTAACGCGGATAAAATATGAATAAAATTAACAGACAACTGCATAAAATAGACGCTGAAGGACAGTCAGTCGGCAGAATAGCGACGCAAATCGCCATTCTTTTGCGCGGCAAAAATAAGCCGGAATACCAGCCGAATATTGACAATGGCGATATTGTTGAAGTGGAGAATATTAAAAAATTAAAATTTACCGGCAAAAAACTGGAGCAGAAAAAATATTTCAGATACTCCGGCTACCCGGGCGGCTTAAAAGAAAAGAAAATGAGCGATTTGGCGAAAAACAACCCGGCCGAGATATTAAGCCGCGCCGTCCGCGAAATGCTGCCGCCTAATAAACTAAGAAACGGGATGATGAAGAGATTGATTATCCGCTAAATTTAATAAACTATTATGACAAAGACAATAGAAAAAGAAAGCAAAAATAAAGAAGAATTGATTAATTTCAAAGGCAAATTCATCGCCGCGATTGGCAGGCGCAAGACTGCCGGCGCGCAAGTCCGATTATATAAAAACGGCGCCGGGATTATAACGATTAACCAACAAAAAATCAGCCAATACCTGCCGACTGACTATTTAAGGGCGGTAGTAAGCCAGCCGTTAAAATTAACAGGGCATCTGAAGGATTTGGATTTTTCAATCGTTGCCAAGGGCAGCGGCAAGAAAAGCCAGGCCGAAGCGATGCGCCACGGCATCGCGCGCGCCTTAATTCTGTTAGATAAAGAATTAAAGCCGGTTTTCAAGCCAAAAGGATGGCTTACCAGGGATTCGCGCAAAAAGGAGCGCAAGAAACCCGGGCTCAAAAAGGCCCGCCGAGCTCCGCAGTGGGCGAAGAGGTAGGATATTTGCCAATCTGCATTGACAAAATTAATCAATCTATTATAATTAATACTATGCCGGAAGAAAAAGACTTACAGGCAATAGGAATATTGCTTGATAAAAAATTCAAAGTCCAAGAAGACAGAATTACGGAAAAATTTGATCAAAAATTCAAAGTCCAAGAAGACAGAATTACGGAAAAATTTGATCAAAAATTCAAAGTCCAAGAAGACAGAATTACGGAAAAATTTGAAAGAAAAATGGATGAAAAAATAGATGAGGTGCTTAATGCTGTCAATGAGGGCTTTACCGGGATGCAGGGGCAGTTTAATGAATTAAAGAATGAAATGGCCAAAAGACCTACAAAAGAGGAGGTTTTTAGTTGGGCCGACAGGCGGATTGTGGATTTGGAATTGGCAAAGGACAGGCATGATTTTATGCATATTGATGAATTGGATAAATTGCCGGCGCAATCAGAAATTAGCAAAACATTAGCGGAAAGAGGGTTTAAACAAAAAATAACTCAAAATAAATAAAAATTTGGGGTAAATTTAATATGAAAATCCTCCGGTAAAACCGGAGGGTTTTTGTTTTTAAAAATAAACGGTTTATGGTATAATATTTATGCGCGTAAATCTTAAAAAAATAACTAAATGCCAAAAAAACTAAAATTCGCGATTTACATTTTCGCTTTTCTGGCCGTCGCTTTAATCGGGGCAAATTTCGCTTTGGGCGAAAGGATTAAATTCAACGAACTGCCCGGAACGGTTATAGATGCCATACTGGGAATCATCAAGCAAAATCCGCCGAAATCTAACGAGCCGACGCAAACTTACGATCTGCTGATTAAAAAAGCGCAGACCGGAACGGGCGCCGGAGCTTACCAAGAAGGCGATATTGTGGCGATCAAGCCGCTGGGACACGAGTGGTCTTCCGGCGAGATTCAGAATTTTTGGATTGCGCAAATGGAGCTTACGGAAACGCAGGCCGAAGAACTGATGAAGCCGAAAGAAAAAGAAACCGGCGAGAAAGATGAGAGCGGCTTGTCTGTTATGGAAATGGAAGCGCGCCGCAAATATTTTATTGATATTAATATTTTAAGTAGAATGGAAAAAGGAGAGGAATTAGGGATGAAAGATGTGGGAGAGAGATAAGTTTTAATGACAAATTACAAATATCAAATGTCAAATAAAATCCCAAACCCCAATGACCAATGACCAATAAAATCCCAATTCAACAAATCCCAAACAAAAGAATAATTAGGATTTGAGATTTGGGGCTTGATTGGGAATTGGGATTTGGACATTGGGATTTAAAAATTAGAGCATTAAAAATTATTTAAAAATTAAAAAATTAAAAATTACAAAATTTCTTAAATATGTTTTCCTCAAAATACATTTTCATAATAATATTCATCGCGGCTGTTTTGCTGTGCGCGGCGCATAAAGCCAGCGCCGCGACCGAATTTATAAGCACCATCCGCGCCACAGGCGGGGACTATTCTATGCTGTCAACTTGGGAAGCGGCCGTGCAGAGCAATTTAACGGCTTCAACAACCGTGGTTTATTCGGGAACAGGCGCGGGCGGACTGCCTGCCGGAACTGTTTTGGAATTATTCAGGGGCGGGATTTATCAAAATATCACCGCCTCAACCACCGCCACCACCACAACGCAGATTTTAGTTAACAGCTTCAGCGGCAGCTACAAGGTTTTGCAGGATGGCGACGAGTGGCGGGTTGCCAGCTCCACCGCCAATATGTGGACGGTGTCAGGAACAGGAGCGCAGTTGGGCGACAGCCCGATTGCCATCGCGCAAATAGACGGGGCGTGGACAAGCCCGGACACAACCGCCGTAACCATCGCAGGTTGGACTACCTCTGCGACAAATTATATTAAGATTTATACTACGACTGCGGCGAGGCATAGTGGGGTTTGGGATGAGGGGAAGTATAGACTCCAAGTTTTAAATACTCATGCTGTTTATGTACGCGAAGAATATGTACGGGTTGAAGGTTTACAAGTTTTGCTCACAACAACAGGAACGACAAGCGATCTAGTAGGTATAATAGCCATGTATTCGGATGGAACTTATGCTCAAATATCTCATAATATAGTAAAGGGTAATTTGAGTGGAACTTGTTCAAACGATAGCGGGATTGTGGCTGGGGCCTCCTATGTAAAAGTATTTAATAATATTGTTTATGATTTTTTAAACGGCGAAGATGTTGTTCAAGGCATTCGGTTGTGGCAGTCCGGCACTACAGTATACACTTATAATAACACTGTTGTTAATTGTCGAATTGGTTATTTTGCTTATAGTACATATAAAGTTCTTAAAAACAACATCGCCCAAAATTGTAATGATGGTTTTAACGGCACTTTTGGCGCTTCATCTGACTACAATATCTCTGATATAGTAGGCGACCAACCAGCTAGTGGGAGTAATGATAAAACAGATACAACGGTTTCCTTCGCTGACGAAGCCAATGATGATTTTCATATTTCTTCCAGCGATACAGGAGCTAAAGATTCAGGAACTAATTTGTCCGCCGACGCTAACTTGCCGTTCACCGACGACATAGACGGCCAGACCAGGGCGGGCACTTGGGACATCGGAGCGGATGAGGCGGCGGAAGAGATTTACAGGTCAGTGGGGCCGAGTAAAACTACGGCTTTGGCAGTCGGAACATCCAACGCGCTAACCATTTCCGGCTCAACCGCCACCTTTGCCAGCGGCCTGCCGGACAATGTCGGAGTAGGGGACGCTTTGCAGTATGACTCGGATAATAACGGCGCCATTGACGCTATCTGTTTTATCCATGCCAGGACATCGTCAACGGTCTATGCCGTTAAAAAGGCCTCAGGCGCAATACCCACAGCCACCGTCGCCGCGGACAATGACTGGTCTATTTTTAGAGCCTACACCTCGCTTGCCCTTGCCGAAACCGGCACAGAGAACACTGGAATTAATGCTACTGTGCTGAATTTTGACACCTGGACATTAGGCAAAGACATTTCGTCTTCCACCGGCTCCAACGAGCAATGGAACATCGCTTGCTATGCCAATGGAACAACCGCGGACACAGCCGCCGTAACAATAGACGGCTGGACAACAACCGCCGATAATTATATTAAAATCTACACCCCCGTCGCTTCTTCAGAAGTCGGAACCAGCCAAAGGCATAATGGGAAGTGGGATACGGGGAAGTATAGGTTAGAGATTAGTGGTGCGCAAGCTCTATATGTCCAAGAGGATTATGTCAGAATAGATGGCTTGCAGGTAAAGCTTACATTGTCTTCGGTGAGTCTTAAAAATACTATCTGGTTAAATCCAGGCGTCAGTAATGTAACAGATATAAGAGTATCTAACTGTATAATTAGAGGTGCACTATCTGGGACATCAGATAATTCGGCGGGTATTATTACTTGGTACGCAAGTGGAACCTCAACCAATACAGTAAAGATATGGAATAATATTATATACGATTTTAAAAATGGAGGCTATGGTGATCTTCATGGCATTAGGGTGCGTTTGGCAAATTATTATATTTATAACAATACAATAATAAATTGTTATAATGGAATATATATAGAATCTGGAACATCTGTTGCCAAAAACAACATTTCTTATGGCAACTCCGATAATTATAATGGCACTTTTACTGCTTCCACTAACAACCTCTCCGGTCCCACCCAAACTGACGCGCCCGGAACAAATCCGGTAAATGCGGCAAAAGTTATCTTTATTGACGAAGCCAACGACGATTTTCATTTAGCTCCCAACGATTACAGCGCCATTAACGCCGGAACCAACCTTTCCGCCGACTCCTATTTGGCTTTTAGCGACGACATAGACGGCGAAACCCGCCCTATCAGCACCGGCTGGGACATCGGAGCGGACGAATCATATTTAACCAAATTTAAATTCAACAACGGAACCTTTAAGATAAAAGGGAAGGCGATATTTAGATGATATATGAATAATTATCAATTTCCAATTTCCAATTTCCAATCAATTTTCAATAACTAAATTTTCAAACAATTAAATGCTTCAAGATTCAAGCAATAAAACAAATAGTAATAATTATGATTTGGAGGAGCGGACGGCCAAGTTTAGCGAAGATGTTATTAGTTTTATTAAAAGCGTAAAAAGAGACGCGCTTAATGATTCTATTTTAAGACAATTAATCAGGTCCGCGACAAGTGTTGGAGCAAATTATTGCGAAGCGAATAATGCCAGTTCCAAAAGTGATTTCAGAAATAAAATTTATATTTGCAAAAAAGAAATAAACGAAACAAAATATTGGCTTAGAATGTTGACCAATACAAATTCAGAATTAAAAAATCAAGCAAGAAAATTATGGCAAGAAGCTCAAGAGTTAAATTTAATTTTTCAAAAAATCGTTAATTCTTTAAATAAAAAGAAACAATAATTGAAAATTGAGAATTGAACATTCATTGAGAATTGAAAATTGAGAATTGAAAATTTTTAATGTTGCGCATAACTCATTTCCGTCATTTTTAATAAAGCAGTATAATAGATACGATCATTATTGGACATAACTTATGACGATAAACAAGCTATGACTGGTAAAATCAACAATATAGCCAAAAACACCTCCTACTTCACCTTCGCTCTCATCTTGCAGAAGGTGATTTCTTTCGCTTATTTTGCCATAATCGCCAGAGCAATAGGCCCGGAGGATTTGGGGAAATATTATTTCGCCATATCTTTTACCACTATTTTCGCCATTTTTATTGACATCGGCTTGTCTAACGTATTAACCAGAGAAGTGGCTAAATATAAAAATTGGGACGCGCAAAGTTTATTAAGCAGTGTTTTGGCGATTAAAATCCCGTTGGCCTTTTTATCTCTTTTGGCCACCATTATTTTAGTCAATATAATGGGCTATCCGGAAATAACGCGCCACTTGGTTT
>JAHIME010000051.1 GCA_018896595.1 Patescibacteria group bacterium | reverse complement strand
GCAGAATCGTTTAATGCAAAACTCAAAGGATTCAGAGCAGTAGTAAGAGGCGTGACCGATAAGAAATTCTTCCTGTTCAGGGTATCAAAACTATATGGATAAGTTTTCAAACTAGTGTTAAATTGAGTATGACCCAATTTTTTGCACCGCATCACCTACCCCGCCGTTGAGTAAAGAAGCGCTTCGCCTGGCATCTGCATAAATATAGTCACGATTATTATCTAAATAATCATCATCTAAATAATTATTTTCGGAATAATTATTAAATCCGACTAGAAAAAAACCATTTTTAGAAATTATGGTATAATCGCCCGTCTCATCAAAAGTTATTAAAGGTTTTATTTCTGATGAGCCATCTTTTAAGTAATACAAAGACCAATTATTTAAATCAATCGGGTCATTGGTCGGATTATATAATTCAATAAACTCTTTTCCTGTATCTAAATCTTCGGCGTCAAAAAGAATTTCACTAATCACCAAATGCGGAGGATTTTTTATCGTCCACTCATATTCCGCTGGCGTCTCATCAATATTTCCATATTCGTCTTTGGCTTTTACTTTTAAAATATGCTCGCCGGAATTCAAATCTTCAAAAATCGTAATCTCTCCGCAATCTTCAAATTTACTGCTGTCCAAACTGCAAAAAAAAGTCGAATTCGGCTTCGTGGAAGAAAATTTAAAATCAGCCACGGTCTCAAAAGTTGGATCTTCCGGAAATTCAAGAATTTCGGTATCAGGCGGCATCGCGGCCCAAGCTCTGGCTCGGCGCCTTCTTGCCGCTGTTTCTTCTTCTTCTCTTAAGCGCGCGGTTTCTTCCTCTAAAAACGCGGCTTGGGCGGCGGCAAGAGCCTCGGCTTCCGATTTTTCTTTCTCGATATTTTCATCAACAATAATTATTTCTTCGTCCAAAGGCAAATCATCTTCCTCAGGCAAAATCTCTTCTTCCGGCTTTTCCGCTTCAAAAATTTGCTCTTTGTTTTCCACCGGTAAATCAATCGGCAAATCCGCGCTTTTTTCCGCAACCTCAACCGGCGGCGCTTCAACTCGAATATTCCACGAAGCGATATCATCTCCCAGCCAATTAAATTCATTCTTATCGCTCTGCCAAACCGGACGAGCGCGAAAAAAATAATCTCCTTCGGCGATAGGCGCGGTAACAATAAAATTAAAAATTCCGATTGCGCCGGAATTGATCTCTGTTTTTCCCAGTCTCGCCGGACGCACTTTGGTCAGCCAGGAAGAATGATAAAATTGTTTGGCCAAATCTTCACCGGTATAAACATTCAGTGAGATTTTCTCTCCTTGCCAGATTGCCGCGCCGATGTTTTTAATTTTAGCGCTTAGCGCTATTTCTTCGCCGGGCGCGAAAATTGTTTTTTGATTTTTTACAGCCGATAATTCCGCGCCATAAATAGGCGCGGCAACCGCCGCGGCTTTTATGTTTTCCGCCGCTTTTGCCTGACTTATGATATCTTCAAGTGAATAGCCGGCAGGCAAAGGATTGGATTTATCAAATTCCAAATTGGATTTGACGGTTAAATTAAAAAAATCGCCGACTTTCGCGGCGGCGCTATCGGCGGATGTAAAAACATATTCTTTGGTCAATTGCAATCCTGTTTTAGTCTTGTTAAAAACGGTAACAGTGGTTGTTTTCACCGCATCATACGCGGCGATACTCGTTGCCTTCCCCCAATTTAAAAAAGCGACGACGGAAGATTTAACTTCATCGACTTTTTTACTTACAGGGTCGATTACATAATAGCTTACAGCCGTGGGAGGTTTTTGAACGCTATCCGGATTTTTCTTTGCTTTTTCCGCTTCAGTTTTAAAAAGATTGATTATACCCGCGCCGGCAAGAATTGATTTTGGAGCAAGACGAGACCAATAATCGGAATGGATTTCAGGTGTATTGTCAGAAACATCATAAACTCGTTGCTTAGTCTTTAAATCTTCAAAAATTTTCGCCAATTTAAATTTTTGCCCATTTTCATCAATTTCATAAACATAATCTATAATTTTTCCACTAATTATTTTTTCGTTTCCCTCAAATGCAATAGTATTCGGTTCCGAATAACTATAAATCGTATCTTTACTAAAAAAATTAGTATTCGAATATCTCGCCATATCATCAAAATAGGCATCAAGATTGCTGAAAATAATAGGCGATTTGTTATCCCGCTGTAAGCTATCGGCGGAAATAAATTTTAGTTCTCCCGCTTTGGCTTGTTTTCCCGTCCAAGTTTCATACGGCTCGTAATCCACAAAATTTTTAATTATCAGCCAGTTTTGATATGTTTCCAGCTCTTTCGGCGACAGATGAAAATCATTGCGCGTATGCGCCGGCACCGACATATCTTCGATCAAATGTAAAATATGGCCAAGAGATTTATAAGCGTGTTCCATATCGCCATTGGCATAATCATAAATCGCCCGTTCCCAAGTGAAATCCCCGCCGACATATTCTGATTGCGCCACCGAATCATGCGCCCATTGCTTGGAACCGTTTCCTATGCCGCTGGAAAAATAAGCGGAAATTTTTTCATTTAAATTATAGTCTTTCCATTCTTTGACGCCGAACGGGTTATAAAAATGATTGCCGGAACGAATTTGTTTTAATCCGCCCCAAATTTTATCTTCATCGATGCTTCCTTGCCTTATCCAGCCTATTTCATCATCGCTAATCTTGTTATCGGCAAAATTAAAATTATACAATTTCGCCGCTTCTTCAGTTAAAGTAGGGTGAACGATGGTTTCGTCGTAAGCAAAAAGGTAATTTGAAAAAAATATAACAGCAACAATAATTCCAATAAAAATTAAAATTTTTTTATTTTTTATTAATAAATTCATATTAAAATCCTTCAATTTTCCATTTATTATTAATATTTTTTCTTAAATAAATAGAGTGGGTTCTTTCATTTTCTCCCTCACCAACATTGTACCAAAATTCAACATTATTCTCATCTTGCTTATCCTTATGCCAAATATTTTTTTTTCTTTCTATTTCATTAATCCAATCAATAATATTTTTTTTATTTTCTTCGGTTAAATTTATATAGCTTTCTTTTTGTTTTTCCTGTTCTTGAATTTCAAAATATTTAACAGCCAGCTCATAATCCCCCTTTTTCAACACCTCAATAAATAAATCAATGGTTTCTTCCGGCGTGTCGCCGCCGGTAAAATCTTCCTCGTACGGCTTTAAATAATCTTTCAAAAACACCTTATATTTCATTTCCGAAACATAAGGCCCGATGACTTTAATATATCCGACAACCCCCAAAACATACCCCGCCGACAAACCGACAACAACCAGCGCCACGGCTATCGCGCCGATTTTTAATTTTTGTCCGGTTGTTTTTATTTTTTTTTTCTTCATTTTTTATTTCCATAAAAATAAATTTAATTTATTAAATCGGAAAATCTTTATAAACAACAAAAACGCCGGCGAGAAAACCAATCGCCAGCGCAAATAAAAAAACTAAAATAAATTTCTTGTATTTCAAATCCATCGAATCAAATTATTAATTTAACAGCTTCATTCTATCAAAATACAATAACAATGTCAAAAAAGAACGGCTCTCTCTTGAAAGCCGTTCTTAAAAATTTTATTTTATTATTTTTTCTTGGCGTAAGCTCCCGAAATCCACCCTGTAATTCCATCTGCTGTTGTAATCTTATACCAGCCATCTTTTTCTTCCAGGATTGAAAAAGTATTCCCTTTATGAACCATACTCAATTGAGCGCTCTTAACGGTATTTGACGCCCTCACTCTCAACCACTCAAATGTAACTTCAACTATTCCATTTGCGCCTTCCTCCGCGTACGCATTCGCTTCCGCTTTCTTTACCACGACAATGCTATCCCATTTATACCCTGCGGCGTTAAATTCTTCCGGCGATTTAATATGGCGCCTTGCGTTATTTTGAACAACATAAACTTTATGATCGCCTTCGACTCTGATCAGCGTGACCGAACCGATTGATTTCAAAACTTCTCCGGAAACTATTTTTATATCGCTCCATTTATATCCGGCGGCCGAAAAGGCTTCCTCCGAAGTGATCCAAAACTTATTCCCGTTCTTAATAACATAGACTTTCGGATCGTCTGAAAGTTTTATAAGCATGCCGTCCGGATAAGAAGACAAAGTAT
>JAHIME010000050.1 GCA_018896595.1 Patescibacteria group bacterium | reverse complement strand
CTTCCCAATCGCTTGGGAAAGCTCTTTGGCCGCCTGAAAACCAAAGAATTTGTTAAAGGCGATATTTAGTTTTAATAGCTTTACATTAGCAGATAGCTCTAAAAAATGCAAGGACGGGACGCTTCGCAATTCGCGAAAATTAATAATTTAATAAGCGTTAATATAATCATTAGTTATCCACAGCCAAATTCGGGATTTTAAAAGGAGCAACTTCTCGTTGCTCCTTTTTTACTAATCTTATACAATAATCTATGTTCTATGTTCTATGTTATATGTTATATGTTTTATGTTTTGTGTTTCACGAACTACCCGCCGCAGCCGCCGCCGGAATCTGAACCCGCGCCTTCGCCGAACCCGGCTGATGGAGCTGTTGAAGATAAAGTTTGATTGCATGCTTCCGGCTGACTGTTAAAAGCCGAGCAAATTACTTTCAACAAACTGGCTGAATCCCTGCCGGAGCTGGCTTGCCGGCCGTTGATTATCAAGGATGGAGAACCCTTGACGCCGTACTTGCCGGCATCGGCTTTGTCCACGTCAAACGCCGGAAATTGGCCGCTTGACCAGGTGCTTTTGTCATTGAATTTCTCGGTAACTTTATATTGCTTGTCGGTTTCGCTTACGCAGGATTGCAATTTTCCGTTGTCAACGCCTACTTCTTTCACGCAGCTTGCCGAATCGCCTGCTTTAAGAAAACATTTTAAATAAACGATCAAATTATTAAGACCTTCTTTTTGGATGCAGTGCTGGGTTAATTGCTCATCCAATTCCTTTTTGCCGTGCATGGCGTAATCGCAAAACTTTAAAGTAAAATCAATTTTATCGCCCAGCGCTTCCACGGCCGGAATTATTCCTTTTTCAATCTGCGTGCCGTACGGGCAATGGCTCATAATAAACAGCTCCACTTTCGGCTTGTCGCTTTTTTCAACAACGCCCGCGGCGCTATCCGCTTCGGCCGCCGGCTCGCTGTTTTTCTCCGCGTTTTGTTTTTCTATTTCCGCGATATCCAATGTCTGCGGAAAAAATTTCTTGCCGTCCTTGGTCATATAGGAAGGAATTTCCTGGCCGTTTGACATAACTACCGTAATTTTATAAAGATCGTTTTCTTCAACCACTTCCTTGACCGTTACATTGCTGCCCGGCTGCATTAAATTTTCATTGATAAATTTTTCCGCTTTTGTCTTGGCGGCTTCCGGCCCGATTACTATCTGAGCGTTTTTCGGCTTGATTAAACTGCAGCCGCTGATCGCGAAAACCAGCAGCAAGCCGAGAATAATTATTTTTTTCATAACGCGCGTATAATTCAAATCCTCAAATCCGCCGGCTGGCGGATCAAACCTTCGGAATTTGCGGCATTTGGATTATGTAAATATTTATTTAAGATAAAATTAAAATATATCCAATTTCTTAACATTAAAATATTAGCAAAACCGCTGTAAAATGTCAAAATTATTTCCTTAATTCCAACTCGGCGCGGCTTATCGCCTTGTCTTCCGTTATCTTAAAGCCCTTTTTTTCCAAAATATGGCGCATAACTTTATTGTCTTTAAAAAATTGCGCGCAAACTTTTTTTATTCCCCTTTGCTTGGCGATGTTTAAAATATAATCGGTTAATTTATTGCCTAATCCTTGAAAATGCCAGGGATCGCCCACGGCAACGGCGAATTCGGCCGTTTCGCCGTAAGAATCGGCTATCAATCTTGAAACGCCGGCGAATTTCTTTTCCCCTTTTTCGGTTATTTCGGCGACTATCGCCATTTCCCGGTCGTAATCAATCTGCGTGTATCTCACTAACATTTCATGGGTAATATCCTTGATCTGCCCGAAAAATCTCTGCCTTTGCGTTTCCTTGGAAAAAGTTTTAATCAGCGCGGCTTCCAGCGGTTCGTCCTCCGGCCTGATCGGCCGCAGCAGGGCTGTCTTGCCGTTTTTCATTTTAAACCTGCCGATATATTCTTTGGGGTAAGGGGAAATAACAAGATGGGAATAGGGCTTGATTTCTTTCTCCGCGATTTTTTTATCCAAAATAACTTTGGCGTCAAGAACTATGCCGCCGTTTTCGTCAACGGCGAAAGGATTAATGTCAATCTCTTTTATTTCGGGAAAGTCGGCAACCAAATAGGCGAATTTGTAAAGCAGGAATTGTATCGCGCCAATATCAACTCCGGGCATGCCGCGATATCCTCTGAGCAATTTATAAATTTTTGTTTCTTCAATCAGCCGCCTCGCCAGCGACATATTAAGCGGAGGCAGGCCGACATTTATGTCTTTAAAAATTTCAACCGCGACTCCGCCCATGCCGAAAACTATCGCCGGGCCGAAAATCGGATCTTTTTTACAGCCGATAAGCAATTCGAATTTTTTCGTGATTTGCCTTTCAATTAAAACTCCGCCGAACTTCGCCTCGGGGCAGTTTTTTCTCGCCGCGGCCGTTATGCGATTAAAAGCGATCCCT
>JAHIME010000049.1 GCA_018896595.1 Patescibacteria group bacterium | reverse complement strand
TGAAGCCACCAGCGGAATATGATTAGGCAATACTGTAATTTCGCCCTGCTTTGTCGGCACGGTTACCTGCGTAATTTTTTCTTTTAACACAATTCTTTCAGGGGTAACTATTTCAAATTGTATGATTTTATCTGACATAAAAATAGGAATTTTTAATTTCCAATTTTTAATTTTTAAATAATTTTTAATGATTTAATTTTAAAACATTAAAAATTTAAGCATTATTTAAAAATTTAAAAATTTAAAAATTTTATAATTCTATTTCCCGACATCCTCTATCCCACCCTTCATATAAAATTCCCCCTCTCCCTTGTCGTCATGCTTGCCGTCAAGAATTTCTTTAAAGCCGCGGATGGTGTCGGCTAATTTGACATATTTGCCCGGATGGCCGGTAAATGTTTCCGCGACATGGAACGGCTGGGACAGGAATCTTTGAATTTTTCTGGCGCGCGTTACGGTTAGCTTGTCTTCATCGGACAATTCTTCCATTCCTAAAATGGCGATAATATCCTGCAAGTCTTTGTATCTTTGCAATATCATCTGCACCCCGCGGGCAACCTTGTAATGCTCTTCGCCCACGATTTTCGGATCCAAAATAATTGACGAGGAATCAAGCGGGTCAACAGCCGGATAAATGCCTAACTCCGTCAAAGCCCTTGACAATACCACGGTTGAATCAAGGTGGCCGAAGGTCGTGGCCGGAGCCGGATCGGTCAAGTCGTCAGCCGGCACATAAACCGCCTGAATGGAAGTGATTGACCCTTTATTGGTTGAAGTGATGCGCTCCTGTAATTCTCCCATTTCAGTCGCCAAAGTCGGCTGGTATCCCACGGCCGACGGCATTCTTCCGAGCAGGGTTGAAACTTCCGAACCGGCTTGCGTAAACCTAAAAATATTGTCTATAAAAAACAGCACATCCTGGTTCTGCTCATCGCGAAAATATTCGGCGATGGAAAGCCCTGATAAGGCAACGCGGGCGCGCGCTCCGGGCGGCTCGTTCATCTGGCCGAAAACCATTGACACTTTATTCAGGACGCCCGAATCTTTCATTTCATGGTATAAGTCATTGCCTTCGCGGGTGCGCTCGCCCACTCCGGCGAAAACCGAATAGCCGCCATGCTCTTTGGCGATGTTATTGATTAATTCCATAATAATCACGGTTTTGCCCACGCCGGCGCCGCCGAACATTCCCACTTTGCCGCCTTTGGCAATCGGGCAGATTAAGTCAATAACCTTAATTCCTGTTTCCAAGATTTCCGTTTTGGTTGACTGCTCGGTAAAATCAGGGGCCGGGCGGTGGATCGGATATCTTTTGTCGGTCTTCGGCGCGGCTTTGCCGTCCACCGGATTGCCCAAGACATCAAAAATTCTGCCCAATGTTTCATCGCCGACCGGAACGGTAATGCCGGCGCCGGTATTGATTACCTTGTCGCCGCGCTTTAAGCCGTCGGTTGAGCCCATGGAAATCGCCCTAACCACATTGGAGCCGATATGCTGCTGGGCTTCCAAAACAACTTTTTTGCCTTGGCTTTCAACTTCCAAAGCGGTATAAATTTCGGGCAGTTCGCCCTCAAAATGAACATCAATAACCGCGCCGATAATTTGTTTAATTGTTCCTGTTTTCGTATTAGACATAGTGATATTTTTATAAAAATTTAAAAAACTAAAACTAATTTGCCAGCGCGTTTGCTCCTGCTGATATTTCCGCTATCTCGGCGGTAATGCTTGCCTGCCGCGCCTTGTTATAAAAGAGCGTCAACTCATTAACCATATCGTTCGCCGCGTCAGTGGCCTGATGCATCGCCGCCATGCGGGCGCTGTGCTCGGAGGCGTTTGATTCCAGCAACGCCTGAAATAACTGCACTTCAATCAATCTCGGAATCATTTCATCCAATACTTCTTTCGGGCTCGGCTCAAAGGTATATTCATAAACATATTTTTCATCAGCCAAATACCCGCGCTTTTTCTTTTCAATAAATTCCTTGTCAATGCCTAAGCGAGTGTCTTTTCCTACAATCCCCAAATATTCATCCTCCGTCGCGATGTCAATCGGCAAAAGCTGTTTGACCCGCGGTATCTGCTTTGAGGCGTTGACATAGTCGGTGTAAGCAACCATTATTTTATCATATTTGCCCGCTAAATATTCCTGAATAATCATTTGCGCCACCGGCGCGATTTCAGTTATTTCACTGGCCAAATCCAATTTGGGAAATTCCGCGACAATATTATGGCCGTGATGGTGATGAACCGCCGCTCCTTTTTTTCCGACCAAAACAAACTCTGCTTCAATTATGACTTTTTCTCCCGCATACTGATGCTTTTTTACTGATTGATGAACTTTGTTAACAATAGCCGCGTTAAATCCGCCACAAAGCCCGCGGTTTGACGTAATTAAAATAATGCCGATTTTCTTTATGTCTTTTCTCGGCGATAAAAGCGGATGCGGGATTTCTTTATTGTTCATAGCTTGCGACAAGTTTAAAACAGTGGCCCAGCTTAAATTGGCGTAGGTCCTCGTGCGCAAAACCGCTTCAACGGCTTTTCTCATCTTGGACGCCGCCACCATTTCCATGGCCTTGGTAATTTTCTTGGTATTGGAAATTGATTTTATTCTTCTTTGTATGTCTTTGGTATTCGCCATAGTTCGCTACCTTACGCCAAATGAAGCCAATTTACGCCAAGCCTGCTTTATTTCTGGCCGTATCATAAACAATTCTTTTAAATTGGACGCCTCTGGGACTAAAATTAATAATAAAACCTAATTTAAATTTCGTAGCTTTTAAATAATGCCATAGCTGTTGATAATCTTCTTTAATTAAAAACGGTTTGCATTTAATTTCAACTAATATTACTTCATTAATAATCATATCAGGTACATAAACTCCTACGATCTGATCGGCAAAATAAATATTAATTCTTTTTTGGTTTTCAATTTTTAAATTTCTCTTTTTTAATGCTATATTAAACGCTTTATCAGCTATATTTTCCTTAAATGACCCGCCTAATTCGCGCCAAACTTCTCTAGCGGCTTCAATAATTAAATAACTTTCTTTTTCATACAAAAAATTATTAACTAATTTTTTCATAATCCTCCTTGAAATACGCTATTTATCACCAAATAGTAGCGTTAATTGGTGTCATTTAGCGTATTCTTATAATCTTCTATCAGCTCTTTAATATCTTTTTCTAATTTCTCGTTTAAATCACCTGTCTTGCTAATCTCATCCAAAATTTGGCGACCATTGGCGTCATTTAGCGCAAATTGGCGAAAACCATTTTCAAACTCACCAATTTTTTCCACTGAAATATCATCCAATAAACCATCCGTAAGGGCGAAAAATATCAATACCTGGTTGGCGACCGGAACCGGCTTGTATAAATCCTGCTTGAATATTTCCATTAATCTTTTGCCTCGCTCAAGCTTGGCTTTTGTTTCCTCGTCAAGATCGGAGCCGAACTGGGCGAAAGCGGCTAACTCGCGGTACTGCGCCGCTTCCAATCTCATTTTGCCGGCGACTTTTTTCATCGCTTTAATCTGCGCCGCGCTGCCGACGCGGGATACGGAAAGTCCGGCGTTAATAGCCGGGCGCTGTCCCTGATAAAACAAATCCGGCTCCAAGTAAATCTGGCCGTCAGTGATTGATATGACATTGGTTGGAATATAGGCGGATACGTCTCCGGACTGGGTTTCAATAATCGGCAAAGCCGTGATTGAGCCGCCGCCGCATTTTTCATTTAATTTGCAGGCGCGCTCAAGCAGGCGCGAATGAAGATAAAATACGTCTCCGGGATACGCTTCGCGTCCCGGGGGCCTTCGCAAAAGCAGAGAGATTTCGCGGTAAGCGACCGCGTGCTTGCTCAAATCGTCGTAAACTATCAAGACATCCTCGCCTTTATCCAAAAAATATTCCGCGACGGCGCAACCGGCGTATGGAGCGATATAAGCGAGCGATGCCGGATCGGAAGCGCCGGCTAAAACAACGGTTGTATATTCCATCGCGCCGAATTCTTCCAGCTTGGCTACTATACTCGCTATTTTTGATTCTTTTTGGCCGATAGCGACATATACGCATTTCATATTCTGCCCTTTCTGGTTGATTATCGTGTCAATGGCAATGGCGGTTTTGCCGATTTGCCTATCGCCGATAATCAATTCTCTCTGGCCGCGGCCGATTGGAATCATGGCGTCAATCGCTTTAATGCCCGTTTGCACCGGCTGGCTTACAGACTCGCGTGTTATTACGCCCGGCGCGATTTTTTCAACAGGATAAAATTTCTTTGCCTCAATTTCGCCCTTGCCGTCTAACGGCTCTCCCAAAGGATTAATAACTCTGCCGATTACGGATTCGCCTACCGGCACTTCCAAAATTCTTTTTAGACACTTTACTTCATCGCCTTCCTTGATTCCCGTATAATCGCCCAAAATAATCGCGCCCACGCTGTCTTCTTCAAGATTAAGAGCTACCCCATAAACTTTTTCCTTGCCGTCGTTTAGCGTCGTTTGGCGTCCGCTGGCGAATTCCAGCATCTCGGACATCATGCAGTCGGACAAGCCCGAAACACGAGCGATTCCGTCGCCGACTTCAATTACCCGGCCGACTGTCTGCTCTTTAATTTCCGATTTATAATCGGCGATTCGCTGTTTTAATTGTTCAACAATAAAATCTTTAGTTTGCGACATATGTAATTAGAAATTAGAAATTAGAAATTAGAAATTAACCGGCTGAATTTCCAATTTTCAATTTCAAATTTTTACCTCTCCATCTCTACTCTCAACTCTTTCAATCTTGCCTTTAGGCTTCCATCTAAAATCTTGTCTTCATATTTAATAATCACCCCGCCTAAAATATTTTTATCAACTTTCTGTTTTAACAAAACCTTGCGAGCTCCTGATAATTGAACAATATAACCATTTAACAATTTAACAATTTTCTTGTCCAGTTCGCGCGCGCTAACCGCTTCCGCCTCAACAATGCCCTCTTCTCTGTTCCAAATTTTTTTAAACTGCCCGATAATCTTGTCTATTTTTGAAATATCATTATTATCTATTAATAATTTAACAAAATTGTCCAAAATACCCTTAATCCGGCTGTCTTTTTTATTAATAACAGATTGGTATAAACTTTCAGCGTATTGTTTCGGGGTGATTTTCATTTTTACGATTTATTCGTGATTTGTGTTAATTCGTTTCTTATTCGTGTTAAATTCGTTTGAAAACGAATGCTCACGAATTTTTGACGAATCCAAACGAATCACAAATATATTTTTTGTATATTATCTTTTAACCATCTTTTTTATCAACTCCCCATCCTTCTGGTTATCAACCTTTTCACTCAGCACCTTTTCCACTGAAGCAACCACCAAATCAGCCACTTCTTTTTTTATTTCTTTTAACGTTTTTGCTTTCTCCTGCTGAATCTTCGCTTTTTCCTGATTAATAATCTGCCCTATCTCTTCTTTGGCGTTAGCTATCGTTTCTTGTTTTCTTTCTTCCGCTCTTTGCCCGGCTTTTTCCAATATAATTTCCGCCTCTTTTCTGGCGCGGATGATCTCCTTTTTATATTCTTCCTCGGAGCGCGCCAATTTTTCCTCAATTTTTTCGGCGTCATCAATGCTCTTCTCGATTTTTTTGGTTCTTTCCCCCATCACTTTTAAAAGCGGCTTCAAGGCGAAAAAATATAAAACGGAAAAAACAATAGCAAAATTAATAATTTGCGCGATTAATAATTTTACGTCTATGTGGAATGTCTCAATCAATGAATCCATGCTATAAAAATTTATTAATAATCTTGCCACTGCCCCAAAATTGGAGCAGTCCGTAAAACTACTATTTAATGCTGAAAGCGATAACTAAAGCGTAAATAGCAATGGCTTCGGCGAAAGCCGCGGCCAAAAGCATAGGCACTAAAATCTTTCCGGCCGCTTCCGGATTTCTGCCGATCGCTTCCATGGCCTTAGCTCCAATCATGCCGATGCCTATCGCCGGAGCGATTGAGCCGATGCCAATGGCTAACGCCTTGGCCAACATAACATTTTCCATAAATTTAACATTTAAAATTATTAAAAAATTATAATTTAGTGTTCTTCAACAGTTGTGCTCATCGTCAGATACGCCAAAATCAGCATAGCAAAAATCAGCGCTTGAATCAAGCCAACCACAATTTCCAAAAACATAAAAGGAATCGGCAGGCCGAAAGCCAGAATCGCCGCCATTGAAGCCAGCAGAACCTCGCCGGCGAAAATATTGCCGAAAAGACGAAAAGACAGACTGGCTATCTTGGCTATTTCGCCGATTATTTCAATAAGGCCGACAAACGCTTTTATCGGATTGATTATTAAAACAGTCGGATCTTTAATCACTTTCCTCGGTATTTCCAAAAAAGCTTTAAAATTTATAAATTTATTCAGATAATTCCAAGCTCCGATAGCAACAACGCCGAAAATATGGCTGGCAACAACTCCGATGATCGCCAGCGCCAAAGTCGTGTTTAAATCCGCTGTGCCCCCGCGAAAATAAGGGATAAAAATTTTTTCGCCGTGTTCCGATATTACCTGCCCCACCGATCCGACCCCTGGCAAAAGACCCATCCAATTAGACAATAAAATTATAATAAAAAAGCTGAAAACCAAAGGAAAAAATTTTAACGATTTTTCTCTTGAGCCGGTAACTGAATCAAAAATGCCTAGAAACCATTCAATAATCATTTCCATCGCGTTTTGAAAGCCCTTGGGAATCGCGCTTATTTTTGATTTTAAAAATAAACTAACGGCTAGCACTATTAAAACCACCAGCCAGGAATTAAGCAGAGAATTGGTTACGGGAAAAGCGCCAACATGAAAAATCTGTTCGGCGAATAGAGTATGCTCATGGACAATCTCGCTGTGAATTTCGGTTAAATTGTGATTTTCTGTTTGCTGGGACATAAATAATTAAGTATCTTGGTTATTTTTTTTGTTTTCTTTTTCTATCTTCCTATATTCCTCTTTTACCGTCTTAACTAATCCAAGCATTGAAATTAAAAAAGCAAAGCCGACCGTTGCCAAAAAAAGCAGGGGTTCTGTGCCGTATTTCTTGTCTAACCATCTCCCCAAAAAAGCCGCGATAATTACCGGCGCCGCGATCCAGCCGGAAAATTTCGCGAACAAAATCAGCGACGGCTGCCACCAAGCAGCGTTTTTATTATGTTCGGAATTTTTTGTTTCATCGCCTGCCATGATTTTTATTAAAAACAAACAAAACAAGGACACTTGTCCTTTCATTTTTATTATTTAATAAAAAAAGAAAAAAGTCAACCCAGTCCCTAAATGCCGAAAAATTCTCTGGCATTTTTTGTTGTAATATCAGCTACTTTTTCAATGCTTAAATTCTTAATTTCAGCGATTCTTTCCGCCACGTATTTTACCAATATCGGCTCATTGCGCTGGCCGCGGTAGGGCTCCGGAGTCATATACGGGCAGTCCGTTTCAATCATAATTTTCTCCAGCGGCACCCGGCGGATTAAATCATCCCACAAAACGGAAAAAGTGATTAACCCTGTAAAAGAAATAATTAAGCCCAAATTAAAATATTGCCACGCCAAATCCTCGTCGCCCGAATAGCAATGCATCACTCCCCACGGCTTGTCTTTGGAAAGAATATCCCGATATTGTTTTTTTAACGCTTTGAGCATGGCCAGCATATCGTCATGCGCCTGGCGGCAATGGATGATTACCGGCAGATCAAGCTCGCGGGCCAATTTAAACTGCTCAATGAATATTTCTTTCTGCCTTTCCTTGACGGCCGCGGCATTTTGCGTTTTGTCAATATGGTAATAATCCAAGCCGATTTCCCCGATAGCCGCCGCCTTATTGGATTTGGCCAATCTTTCATAAACTTCGTAATTAAAATCTTCCGCGCGGCTTTGAAATTCGTAATCTTCGCCTTTGGCTGAAATTGATTGAAGATGGATCGGATGCAGGCCGACAGTGGCGAAAACTCCGCGCTCGTATTTATTGGCGTAATCCAAAGCGCGTTTTGATGTCTTGTATTCCGTGCCCACTAAAATCATCCATATCTCATTATCCAATGACCGGCGAATCACTTCGTCGGCATCGTATTTAAAAGCGCTGAAATTCACATGGGCGTGGGTGTCTATAAACATAATTAAACAAACAAATGGATTAATTTTTCGTAAAAACTATTTGCGAATATTTTATTATACTTTATTTGAGCAGAAACTAAATAATCATCAGCCAAATTCTTCACCTCTTCGCCCCCGAATATCCGATCGCCCTCGCGATATCCCATTCATCTGTCGCGGACGGATTATACCCGTAAATTCCTTTAAATATGGTTATGGCCGCTCTTTCAGAATCAAGATTCCTGTTCACCGGCCTAAGCCCGTAGGCTGTTACCATTATCGCGTTGCCGTCATTGGCGTTTTTCATATCCGGTTCCCGTTTGTACACTTTTTTAAATTCAACTTTGGCCTTGTTTTCAGTATTGCTGTTTGTTTCGCCAGGCCATCTGCCATTGGCGATTTTGATAATATCCTGCCAGTCCGCTATGTTTTCCGGCAGTTTGCCATAGGCCGAGATGTACGAATTAATAACTCCGGCTCTTTCTCCTGATCCCAATCTCTTGGTGGTGGGCGTGCCGTAGTGGATGAAATAAGCAATGGCGTATTTCATATTCTGGCTGATATTCATTTTTTTCGCCTGCAACGCCATCAGCTTGTCGTAAATCGGTTTGGTTGTTTTGTCCAAATTGACAAACGAACCGTTGTTATGTGTTGTTTCCGCTTCGTTTTTGCTTACATGGTTAACCACCGAGCTTGGCTGGCCGTACAAATGGCTGTATTGCTTAGGGGCTTGCGTTGTTGTCTGGGTGACGCCTTCTTTCGGCTGAACTGAAATAATCGCCGGCTGGGAATAATTGGGCTTTTTGTCGTAGGAATATATTGCGTAATAATATGTTTTGCTATTGTCCAAATTAATGTCGGCGTATTCTTGGCCTGTGCCTTCGTAAATCGCCTTGCCGTCGTCTTTTGATGTTGGCTGGCTTCCTTCTTTTCTCACGATTAAAACCCTTACAAAATCCGAATCTTTGGGGTTCTGCCATTTGAGCGTTATTTGCTTGTCCGCCGGCAATGCTTGGAAATCGGACGGCTTGGCTGGTGGCGCGGTGTCGGAATATTCGCCGCCGCCGCCTCCTCCGCCTCCTCCTGGCGATGGCGCCGGGGTTGGGGTAGCGCAAGCCGAGCATGGGCCGCCGCAATCTGTATTGGTCTCGCCCTGATTCTTAATGCCGTCAGAGCAGGTAGCTGGCGCCGGGGCTGGCGCTGGCGCCGCAGATTCATTTGGAGTTGCTGTAGAAGAATTATCCTCTTCAATTTCAAAAACTACGGATGAATAACCCTTGTCATAGTTAAAAATAATTTTGCCTTGCGAGTTGGCTTGCTTGGTATCCAATTTGGTTTTTACCCCGCCTGTTTTGGTATAATAGACGGAATAATTCTTGCCCGGAATCAGATCGCCTATCTGATGATTAGTTACAACATAACTCGCCGCTCCAAGAGATTCTTTCCATTTTTTGGTAGTGGTGGAGGTATCCCATTGCTGGATTTCCAAATCCATCCACTGGGAATAATTGTTTGAAATAAATCCTGATTGAGGGGAAACGGAAATATCGGCTGCGGCTCCTGAAGGATTCGCTTTGTTCCTGAATCTGCCGTTGGCGTAAATTCTAATGTTGGCTGTCGCGTACGGCTTGTCAGTCCCCATAGTGTACGGCGGCTGGTATTCTATGGCTCCGATGTCCGGAGCGCCATAAATTGGATTACCGTAATAATCAGCTGCCAATCCTACATTTGTTCCGGCGTCTATTGCCGGAGAATTCCATTGCAATTTAACGCCGTCAAGATTAGTGAACGCGCCCGCTTCTTTTACTATCAAAGGATTGGTTATAAAACTATGGATGTCAAGACCGGTTTTGGATACCAAATCGCTGAATTTATTATGCAGCGCCCCGGCCACGCCAAATTGGATGCCGACATCCGCGTTTGGATAATAACCATTATAATCAATGTCTATTTTCTCTTGTGAAGGATTACTGCCGCTGTATACATGGAAAAAATACTGCCTGTTAATATCCGTGTTGCTTTTATTGGCGGTATTTAACAAAAGATTGTTCTTTATTGTTATCGCAGCCGGGTAACTACGACTGGATGAAATTGATTCCCTTATTCCATGCCCGTCCGGGTCGGAGCCAATAGTGCCGTAATGAACAATCGTGTTGTTGTAAATTTTTTCAGTGTCGGGATTATTTGAAGAAATTCCATGGCCTTCTGTATCAATGATTATGTTGCCGTACACTTCAAAACCCGTTCTCTCTCCCAGCTCGCCATTATTTTCTCCGGAAATCACAATGCCATGGCCTTCTGTTACACGCATTAAATTAACATCTTTAATAAAATTCCAGCGGATTATATTGTCAATCATTCTCCTCCCTTTGGGCCAAATTCCATTCCAAAATTCTATTGCCGACCCAACATTCTCAATATAATTATTTTGAATCAGCCAATTTGAAGCGCCTTGAGCGCCAACCGCGTGGTTATCTCCGTCGCTAAGCCCGTATTCATAAGTGCCCAAATTACTGATTTTATTATTTTCTATCGTCGTATGGCATCCGGAATAACTCTCCTTATTATTCCACGCGTAAATCGCGCTGGACGAGTTTTTTAATGTGGAATTGCGAATTGTCCAATAATCGTTGCCTCTTTTTAATTCAATAAGAGGCGTTCCGTATTGAAGAGTGCATCCGTCCCATGTGATATGAGTTGAGCGAGGGTACGGACCCACGTCAATTTGCTGGTCAACAAAATGATACCCGCGAAAATCACAGTTTTGGAATTTAATGTATTTGCGATGCTGGGCAAGAAATATATATCCACCGCCATATGTATATATGCGGCCGGCCGGGCTTCCTCCATCCGGCATTTTCACGTAAGTGCGGGTCGCATCTTTATACCAATAACCGGCATTGCCTGTCCAAGTCGTTGATTTCTCTTTCAACAAAACAGCCGCCTTTGAATTATCAATGTCTGAAGCCAGCGGCGCGCCCAAAAGTTTATCTATGTAATAAACCCCGTTCGCATCCGGGCCGTTCCACCCGACAGAATATGAATCAAATTTTGAAAATCCCCATACAATCCCCGCTTCTTGCGGACAATCCGCGCGGATTGTAACCGGATATTCGTCGGAATATCCATTGATAGGAATATAAACATTGCCAACCATATGGGCATTCAAACTGTTGGAGCCGTGATTAAGCGCGTGCTTTCCGCAAACATACAAACTATCACCTGCTTCAACGCCGCCAGGACCCCAAGTTATTCCGTGCGTATTATTAAATGAAGGCGAGCCGTAATTAAGTTTTGTCATGCCGTTAAAGGCGCTGTTGTAGTTAGAGCCATTTTCGCTTCCATACGCTCCGGTTGTTGTGTGCGGCCTGACATACCAGTTTTTAGATGCTCTTGTGGCAAAGCTTATCGTTGGCGAATAAGGCAATTCTTTCGCGGCTACCGAAGAATCCCGAACCTTTACCCGCCAATAATAAGTTGTGGCCGGCTTTAACACAGGCTGCCATTTGCTGTATTCTGTCCATCCCGATTCTTTCAAATTAGAACTGCTAAAAATCGGGGATTCATCAACCTGAAAATAATACTGATAAGGCATTGCCGGGCCGGATATTAAATCGGCTCCGCCCGAAACATCAAGATACGCGGAAGGCCCGACATTCACGGCGCCGCTAATAGGCGAAACAATTGAAAACGCCCCTTCTTCTTTTTGAAGAAAAGCCGTTCCTTTTATCTCCAAATGATTGCTTCCGACATTATCTTTCAAATAAGCGGTTCCTTCTCCGCCAGTTTTATCGCTTGTGCCGTTCATTAGCCATTCTGAAACCAAATCAGAGCGGCTAAAACCGGCTGGGGTCTGATGCTGGCCGGTAGATTTCCAATTATTATATATCGCGCCAACATCGCTGTCGCTTAATTTGCGATTCCATAATCTGGCAAAAGAAACGTCAGAATTGCTTCCGCCCCAACCTGAATTAGCGTTATAATATAATCCGTTTGCTATGCTTAGCGCTTTCGTGTTTTTTATTCCGGACGGATTTATATTAATATTGGTTTTTTCCTGTTTGCCTGAAATTCCGTTAATATATCCTGTTAAAGTTTTAGACGTTGCGTCCCAAGATAACACCATATGCGCGTAGCCGGCATAATTAAAAGTGACACCGGCGCTGTTTGTTCCGTCGGAAACCGCAAAACTAACATTATGCGTGTATGTGTTAAAATATTCATGCCCTCCACTCATGCTCCAGCCGGCTTCGCCGCGGTAACGTTTGGAAATATAAGCCGGTATTCTCGCCTGCTCTTCAAACGGAGGGATGTAAGCTAAAATCTCCACGCTGAAATCCTTTGAATAATCCATATCGTTTATATCCGCACTGGCTCTCTCCGCCCATCCCTGTATTCCCGGCGAAAAATACTGGCCGGCGGCCGAAGCCGCGGCTTGAACTTGAGGAATACTGGAAAATACAAAAGAAGCAAGCAAAAAAACTGCTAATAATACGGAAACCTTTTTAAATGCGCTCATATTGTTTTATTATTATAAATTATGTCCAATAATGATTGCGTCTATTATATTACTTTATTAAAAATGGAGGAAATGAGTTATCAACAACAATAATGCTTGGCATACTTAACAATTTTTCATTTAAATATCGCCTTGCCTTTTATCTTAAACATCCCGTTATTGAATCTGAATTTAGCCGGCGTTTCTCCGCTCGCCGCCGTCTCGTCCGCCCCAATGTCCCATGGAGCGCTTCTGGTTTGTCCGTCAATATCGTCGGAGAAAGCTAAATTAGCGTCTGCTGACAAGTTTGTTCCTGCGTCTTTTAATAATAAGGATGATTGAATATGAAAATTCTCGCTGCCTTTTTCTAGATTCATAAAATAAGCCCCTGCTGAATCAGAAACCGCTATATTTCGCAATCCTGCCGAACCAGTAGCATCTGAAGAAGCCGAGGTGGTCATTGATATAGAACCTGTGGAAGCAAAATAATCTGCAACTAAATTACCGCCGGCATAATTATTTTTAGATACCACTGCATTACTCCAATTTTTATATAATCCATATCTGCCATTATTGACAAAGGTATTGTTATAACTATAGACAGTCAAGGTAGAGGAATTTGTACCTGCTCTTACTCCATCGGTTTTGTTATTGTAAAAGATACTATTGGCAATAATAACTTTTCCTGGTCCAGCTCCAATACTTACGCCGCTAGCTTCGTAAGTACCGGGAGAACTGCAATCATGGACCAATAATCCAATCAGTCTAATATCGTTATCTGGTACGCCTGAATTATATATCGTAATACCATTCATACTATTGTTATATGTATTTGTGTGTTGAAATTCTAAACCTTCAATTCTAACATGACCTTCATAAATATAAATTCCAGGTACACTACTTGCTGTAGTTATTAACCTGTATCCTGTTCCTGCTATTCCTTTATGCCTTGCTTCTGGCGCGGTATAGATTCTAATATAGTTATTTGGTCCGGTAGTCCAGCCGTCTATGGTGACTCGGTTGGTATCCGGTTGTGTCCACGCCCCATCTATCTTGGCAACAGCTATTTTGTCGGCACAGACTAAATCTCCTTGAGCGCAGGAGCCGAAATTTATGCCTCCATAGGCAGCTTCCCATGCGGATAAAGAGGTGTAGCAATTGGAAAAGCCGGCGCAGTCCTGGCGGATAAGGCCTATTACTTCTTGGGCTGCCTGGGCTTGAGGCAGATGGAAGTAGCAAAAAGAAACAACCAGCAAACTTATTAAGAATAATGCGGTTTTTTTAAATATGGCCATATTGGTTTTATTAAAGTTAATTTTAAAACTATAAAATTTTCTATTTTTCTTATTTCATCTTCTTATTTTAATTTCGTTTTTGTTAAAAAATTAGCTTCATTTTTGCTTTATATTATTGATTGCAATTTTTTCAGCATCTCCGGCAAAAGCGGTTTTAATATGTCAACAAACTTAATTAAAAATGGCGCCACTTCCGAATTCTTAAGCCACCCGCCGAACAGGCTGTTAATAACGGCGTAGCGCGATGCCACATATAAAATCAGCCCCAAAACCAAGCCGCCAAGCAAAAAACCGAGCGCCGCGCCGGCCAAACGATTGATTGTTTTTAAAAACGGGATGATGGAAATCAAATGAAAAGTCCTGTCAACTAAAGCGAAAGCGAAACAGACCAAGCGGTTTATTATGGTAAATAAAATAATAAAAGCCGCGACTTTGCCGAGATTGTCGTATCCGAAAAATAAATCCTGCGTCCAGCCAAACGCCGGCAGATAAAAACGGCCGGCCAGCCAGGCCCCGACCACCACGCCTGCTATGGAACCCACGGTTTTTATCAGGCCGAAAAACAAGCCGTAAAAAATGAAACCGGCAAGGAGAATTAGTAAAATAATGTCAAAAATTCCTACCATAATAAATAATAAAATTTCTTAATTAACCCTGGGGAATAGTACTTCGGCTTTTTGTATTTTTGTACCCGGTTTCAACCCGCCCCATTTTATGGCTTCGTTAAAATCCTTCTTCATCTCTTCGGCAGGCTTCAATCCCAATTGCCGCCAAATTTTTTCCGCCGTCTCCGGCATAAACGGCCAAACCATCCAAGAAACAATTCTCAACCTCTCTAATATATTATACATTATTTTCCCAATCTCTTCATCCTTGTTTTTAATCATCTCCCACGGTTTTACGGCGGTAATAAAACTGTCTAAAAATTTAATCTGCAAATTAATAATATCAACCACTTTTTCTAATTTAAGCAAAGAAAAATTGTCTTGATATGTTTGACAAACGTTTTTAATTTTCATATCTTCGGTCGGAATTGAAAATTGATTATTGAAAATTATTTGAAAATTGAAAATTGAAAATTGAAAATTCTCATCAATATTTTGCATCCCGCTATTTTTAGCAAACATCTTCTCCGCCAACGTCACCGATCTCGCGACAAGATTCCCTATCCCATTCGCCAGATCCGCGTTATACTTCTCATCAAATTTTTCCCAACCGACATCGCCGTCATGGCCGAAAGGCGTGGCGCTCATCAATAAATACCTCGCTCCGTCAACGCCGTATTTATCTATCAAATCCCTCGGCGCTATCACGTTGCCTAATGACTTGCTCATTTTTTTGCCGTCAACCAGAAAAAAGCCGTGGATAAAAAGCTGCTTTGGCAAGGGCAGGTTTAACGCCAAAAGCATTGCCGGCCAGATTGTGGCGTGAACCCGCAAAATGTCCTTGCTCATCAGCTGAACGTCCGGCGGCCACATGCCCCCCTTCGCAAGGGGGATCAGAGGGGATTGCCCCCCTTCGCAAGGGGGGTGCAGGGGGGATTGCCCCCCTTCGCAAGGGGGGTGCAGGGGGGATCTTCCGTCCCATCCCAACCCGGTTAAATAATTTAAAAACGCTTCCAGCCAGACATAAACAGTATGCTCTTTATCCCAGGGTAATTCAATCCCCCACTTCACGGTTTTTCTTGAACAGGAAATATCGCTTAAAGGGTTATTTTTCAAAAAGCTTACAATTTCATTTTTTCTTTCCGCCGGCCTGACTAATAATTCGTCTTTTTTTATCAGCTCTAAAATCCTATCCTGAAAAGCCGACAGCTTGAACATATAGCACTCTTCTTTCATTTTCTGCGGCTCGGTGCCGTGGTCCGGGCATTTGCCGCCGACCAGCTCTTTTTCCGTTTTGTACTGCTCGCAGCCCAGGCAATACAGGCCTTCATACTCGCCTTTGTAAATAAAGCCCTTGTCGTATAAATATTGCATCGCGTTCCGCGCCGCTTTGATATGATTTTCATCCGTGGTGCGAATAAACTTATCATGTGAAATATCCAGCTCGTCCCAAGCCAATTCAAATTTAGCCGCCAGCTCGTCCACGAATTCTTTCGGATTTTTGCCCGCTTTCTCCGCCGCTTTCTCAATCTTGGCGCCATGCTCGTCCGTGCCGGTCAGGAAAAAAGTTCTGTCGCCGATCATCCGATGGTAGCGCGCCAAAACATCAGCCGCAACAGTGGTATAGGCGTTGCCGATATGCGGAATGTCGTTGACGTAGTAAATCGGGGTGGTTATGTAAAATTTTTTTTCTTTCATACTTTTTATTTTATTTTCCGATAATCACAACGAACTCGCCCTTTTGCGCGTTTGGGTCGGATTTTATTTTTTCAATAATGCTTTTTAATTCTCCCCTGTAAACCGTCTCGTGCATCTTTGACAATTCTCTACAAACAACCACTGAAGTTAAATTTATCTTTTTATTTTTGTCATTTGGATTTTGATCTTGATTTGTCATTAGAAATTTGTCATTTGACATTTTTTTCAATTCTTCCAAAAATTTAATTATCCTGTGCTTTGACTCGTAAACAACAACCGGCCACTCGCTTTCCAGTATTTTTTTCAAAAAAGTCTGCCTGCCTTTTTTATGCGGCGGAAAACCCATAAAAACGAACTTGTCGGTCGGGATGCCGGAGATGGATAGCGCGGCCGTTACCGCCGACGGCCCGGGCACGGACTCTATTCTTGCGTCATCGCCGAATTTTTCAATCGCCGCCTGCACCAATTTTCCTCCCGGGTCGGAAATACCCGGCGTGCCGGCGTCCGTAACCAAGGCCAAATCTTTGCCTCCTTCCAGCAAACTTAAAACATAATCAATCTTTTTCAAATCGGAATGCTGATGAAAAGAAATCGTCGGTGTTTTTATTTTAAAATGCGCGAGCAGCTTGCCTGTTACCCGCGTATCTTCGCACAAAATAAAATCAACCTCGCCCAAAACGCGAAGCGCCCTCAACGAAATATCTTCTAAATTGCCGATTGGGGTGGCTACTATATAAAGCATAAAAGTTATAAGTTATACTATTTCGTCCTTGCGCTCTTTAACATACTTCGTCCATTCTTCGGTCATCTCAACAAAAATCTTAAACGGCGCTTCAATTATAAAATCCAGAATAAAAACAAAAACATTGAGGCGGGAAAATTTTTCGCTTAGCCATTTGCCGACTTCAACAATCGGCACATAAAAAAAGTCGGCTAAAAATTTGAAAATATTTTCTTTTTGCTCAACAACTATCAATTCGCGCGTCACTTTTCTGATTCTGATGCTGAAAAAACTGACTAACGTCAAAAAGAACAAAAAGATTATTATGCTTACGATGCTGAAATAAAATTTATTCAACACCCAGATAACCAAACCGAACGAAAGGAAAAAAGTGATTGAATATATCGCGCTAAAAATTATATTCATTGCCTTGCTCCGCTTGGCCGGCTTGCGCAGCAAAAATGTTTTTTTGCGCTGTTTTTCCTCAAAAACTATTTCTTCTATCCCTTCAATAATTTTTGCAGTATTGGCTTCAGCCGGCAGGCGGGTAAACAAGATAATCAATAACAGTAAAAATGGCGGAAAAGCGACATTAACAGCTAAGGATGTGTTGTTGATCGTCTGGCCCAGCCACAATATAACCGGAACTTCCAAAATAACCGCCAAAATCATCTTGGTTAAAAAAATATAGGTGATGCTGCGCACCCCGGCCCGGCGCAATTTTGATTTAACCTCTTTGTATCTTTTGTTGCAGAACTTTTTAATCAGCCTGGGAAACGCCTTGGGGTCGGTATAAATCTTTTCATAAACGCCGGTCGGATCGTCTTCTATAACATCGGTTAAAATCGTAAAATAAACGGTATAGCCGTTAATAATGCGATTTAATTGGCCGGTAAGCGGATGATCAACTTGATTATTAATGGCTTGGCGCAGGGATGTTATGTTTCGCGCCAGCGCGGCGATTTCCTCGTCGCCGGCGTCGGGCCAGCCGGCATTAAAATATTTAAATAAAATAAATTCAATCATCTCTTCGTCAAATTTCAAATAGTTACGGTGAATGCCGATATGAATTTGGATATCCTTGTCTTTCTCGTACGGCAAATCCTCGGGCAATTTAATGCTTTCCCGCAATGTCTCATACATATTGCTTATTACCATCTGCTTTACCGCGTCGCGCCCAAGCCTTTCTTCAAGGTCGCAAGCCGCCATGGCGATAATCCAATCGGTCATTTTGCTTTTGGCTCCGTTGACCTTCGTCAATCCGGCTAAGCAATATTTTTTTAACGCGATGTATTTGCCGATTACTTTGCCCAGCTCGTATGTCTTGCTTTCCTCTATTTGATTGTTCGGCAGGTAGCCGGCGCGGATAAGTTCGGTCAACAGATGCCTGGCTATGTCATTCTCATTTTTTACGCCCTGAATTATAATCTGGCGCCTCAAGATCCGTTCAATCGCGTTTTTATGCAATAAATTTTCTTCCTTGTAATCAACCGTGTTGCGGATCTTTTCGTAATAAAAAGACATTTTGGAAATAAGCTCGGAAACTTTTATTTTGGGCGTGTCGCCGCTCTTTTCTTCCTTGTTTTGCTTACGATAAATGGTCTGAAACAGTTTTTTAATATTCGCTGTCACTTCCATCGGCTTCTCATTTTTTTTAGTTAATGTCGGGTTGAACATAAAAATTTTAAACTTAAATTTATCATTTTAATTTTAACATAATTTTAAGCTAAAATCCATATTGACATAACATATACTTTGTGTTATAAAAAAGTAGCAAATATTTTGGAATTATGTTAGAATACAATTACCGCAAAAATTCGGTTAAAATAAAAAATTGAACCTTGACAAAATAAGGAGGTGATAATAATGTTTTTCTGGCAAGATTTAGGCAAATTGGCATGGAAGTTTTTAAAAGCAATAATAATCTTTGCCGGCATCTTTTTTTTCTTGTTAATCGGCTATTTTAGGCCGGATATGTATGTAAAAAATATTTTTCAAGATCTTAGGAATCTAAAGTTGGCCAGAGCAAGTTTTGAAGAAAAAAACCAAAAAATAATAAACGAAATAAAAGAGTTAAAAAAACAAAAAGAAATTTTAGAAAAACAAGATGATATCCTAAAATGGCGAGTTAATAATCTTGAAAAAAGAATAGAAATAGAAGAATTAAGAACAGAAGAATTAAAAAAGGAGGAGAAGCAGAAAGAAGAAGAGGAAGAAAATTCAACATCACCAAAATAAAAAGCCGCGTTTATCTTTACAAGAAACACGGCTTTTAAATTTTAAGCAAACTATTATTTTATTTTGAAGCTGGCGGCAATTAAAGCTTAAAATATTTCTCCACTTCTTTCTTAAGCGACCAAATCTTGTAGGCGCCGTAAAAAAAGCCGTAAGCGATTACAACCACTGACAGGCCGATAATCAGCCGCAGAACAAAATCAGTCCAGACGATAAGCACGGCTAAAATCAATAAAATTACGCCTGTACCGATTGATGTCCAAATAACGCCGTTGATTTTTCTTTTAATCTGATCAATAAAATTTTTCATAATTTATAGCATTATAATTTTAAAAAATGATATTATTTTTATTATAGCATATTCGCGATAAAACTAAAGATATTTAAGAAAGCTATTAAACTATTCTTTCGCTCCATACCGCCAAGCCGCTATAAAGGTGGCGATTGGCACGGATAAAATCAAACCGATGCTTCCGGCTAAAGTCCTTACTATTTCCGTGGCAATCTGCTCATTATTGACAACCTGCCCCCAGCTTGAAAAAGCGCTCGTGCCGGAAATGAACACAATAAGCAAAGGAAGCGACACGCCCGCGTAAGCCAAAAACAATGTATTGGTCATAGAAGCGATATGCGAAACTCCCACTTTGTAAGCCCGCTTAAAAAGTTCTTTACTCCTAAAGCCGGAATTGGCTATGGCAATCTGCTCAACTGCCGCTACCTGCGAAATAACAACATCGTCTAATACGCCAAGAGCTCCGATGATAATTCCGGCAAGCAGCAATCCTTTGAAATTAACGGCTTGTTCGCCTATGTATAATAAAAATGACGCTTCTTCGCTTGTTACTCCGGTTAATTTTGTTAATGAGACAAAAAACCATGACAGCAAAATCGCGATAATCAAACTGAAAAGAATGCTGATAAACGCGATGTGCGAACGGGCGCAAAAGCCCTCTGTGGCATAAATTATAATAAGCAAAATGATAATAGAGCCGATTAATGTAATTATTAACGGGCTTGTCCCCGCCAATATTTGGGGAATGATATATTTAATAATAACCAAAAAGGTCAAAGCCAGCGCCAAAAGGGACCGCGCGCCCTTTCCTCTGCCGACAACGATCAATGTTAACGCAAAAGCAATGGCAAGCCACCACAAACCTTTTGTCCTCACATAATCGGTAATATAGTAAGCCGCGTTTCCTTCCGCGTCAAAACTGGCGACCGCGAGAACCCTGTCTCCCACTCTGTAAATATTTTTATTAATTACGTCAATTTCGCCAATGCCGTTAAAATTTATTTCCTTGTCTTTGAACGCGCCCTCCAAACCGCGGAGTATTAAATTTTGCTGCTCGGTTTCGGCGCCGTCGGGCAATATCGTTGTTTTCTGCTCCGTAATTTCAATCACTTCCGCCTTAAAAAACGCGTCCTTTGGCGCGCTGTCCGCTTGAGCAAAAACAAAAACAGGAATTAATAAAAACAGCGGCAATATGATAAGCTTTTTATAGTTCATGGGTTTATTTTTTAAATTTTATGTTTATTATTTCTGTTGCTGTACTTATAAATAACAACCAATAAAATAATATCTCAACAAAGATTATTTCCAAAAAATCATCCGGATTGTTTTTCAGCTTGATTTTTTCAACCGCTTCAAAATTACGCCGCCGCTTTTTACAATGAATTCCCCATTCATTTTTTCTTTTTCCTCATCGGAAAATGATCGGAACTTAAGCGCGTACAGTCGGGAACAGTCCCTCATTTCTCGGTCTATATTCAGCACCGATTCGTCAACTTGAAGAGCAACTTCATTAAGCCCCATCAGCCTTAATCCTTTAATTGATCTAATGCGGGATAAGGCCACATATCCTTGTCCGGCTTCAAAAGTTTTGGACAAATCAATTTCCGCGGCATCCAAAGTCATCCCCTGTGATTTGTGAACTGTAAGCGCCCAGGCAAGCCGCAGAGGAATTTGCCTGATAACGGCTTTCAACTCCCCTTTTTCGTTCTCATACTTCCAATCCTCCGGTTCGGCCGCGATTTTTTCACCGGAAAAAATTTCCACTATCGGCGCGCCGGTTGTCTTGCTGAAACTTATCACCTTCCCCAACGTGCCGTTGATATATCCGGCTTCATAATTATTCTTGATAAAAATCACAAGCGCTCCTTTTTTTAATTTCAACTCCTCAATTACCAGCGATGAATTTAAAATTCTCTCAATATTTTTTCTTGAGCCTTTATTCAAGGATTTAAAAATTTTCGGTTCTCCCGAAAGCGCTTCAAGCTCTTCCTTATTAATCCTGTCCACGTCTTCATTGTGCGTATAAAGTTTGGCCGCTTTAAAACTGTTGGGCAATTCTTTTTTGTAGCAAGCGCGGAAAACATCCATTGAATTTTCCGAAACCGAACCGGCGCGGATTTCATCAAGAATGCTTATCAGCGACTCATCGCTCTGCCTGAATTTTTCTTCCAGGTAGCAGACCTTCAAATTCGCCGCTTGCCACTCTCCGGTCTGCCAGGCAAACTTAATGTTTTTTGCCGTTTTGCTGACTGGCGGCAATTGAAAAAAATCGCCCGATAAAATGATCTGAATCCCGCCGAACGGTTTATCGGAATTTTTAAAAGCCCGCAATATTTTATCAACGGAAACAAACAGCTCGGGAGAAACCATGGATATTTCATCAATGATCAAAACTTTCATCGCTCTGAGGCGGCGATAAAGATATTCCTTCTGCAAAAGACAGTCTAAAAAATAATCGTCAATCCACTCCTTGATTCCAATCCCAAAAAAAGAATGAATAGTCATTCCCCCGATATGAGAGGCGGCGATGCCGGTCGGCGCCGTGATAGTCGGCTGTATGTCCCGCTCTTGCAGATATTGGATATACTGATTTAAAAGATAGGTCTTGCCGGTCCCTGCCGAACCTGTTAAAAAAATATTCCTCCCTGTTTTAAAAATTCCAAACGCAATTTCTTGATTCATTTATTAAAAATTATTTTGATTACATAATGCCGTAAGAATCTTATTTATTTAACTTTACATTCTTTTTAAAATAAAAACAAGGCTTCCGGAGTCTTGTTTTTGCAAATAAAACACGCCGGCATATTGCCGGCGCGTTTTATTTTTGTTATTTTATTTGCGCTTTTTTTTCTTGGCTTTTCCCTCAAGCATAACCCGCTTGATTTCCAGCCTCTTCGCGGTTTTATGGGAATGAGCTTTCTTGTGCTTTCCCACTCCCGTGTTTCTTTTTGCCATACGAGTATTTTATTATATTTTTAATTTGGCTCCCGGGGTCGGATTCGAACCGACGACCAATTGGTTACACTTATCCTAAAGTTTCCTAAAGGGATGGACTATATCATCATCCAGCTCCAGTTTCTTAAACTGGGGCTGGAGCAAGGCGCTTCCCCGGCTCCAGTTTCATAAACTGGGGCTGGGTACTCCCTTTCGGGATAGTCTCTGAACCTTCCAAACCTCATCCTCACCTCTCCTTCGCAAAGAGAGGCTTATAAGGTTTGACTTGGCTGCTGATTACCATGCTCAATTAAGAGTTTAGGCTTCCAGACAATTCACCTTGTTTTTCTGCCTTGATTGCTCAAGGAAGCTGCGTATTTGTGTTCACAGCCAACTGCGCTACCGCTGCGCTACCCGGGAATGTTAAGGTTTCATTTTTATAAAACCTTCTTTTATTATTTTTTCAATATAATCTTTTCTTTTTAATTTTTTTAGCTTTTTCTCAATAATACGAGCATCGCTTAATTTTTCATATTTTTGAGAAAAGACCAAACTAATTCGTCCAAACCTTTTAGTAGACGGGGTGTGACCATTTTTATGATGTTCAATCCTTTGATCTAAATTTGTGGTACTGCCAATATAATATCGACCATCCGTTAAACTTTTTAAAATATATACAAATGCCATAAACTTTCTGCGTCCCGACGCTCCGACTACTGTCGGAGGTCGGGACCCCGACTTTGCGTCGGGGCTACCCGGGAATTATTTAATTTTAAAACTAAAATGCCTTTCGGCTTAATAACATAATAACAAATTTCGCTGATATGTCAAATAAAAATCTAAAATTAGAAATCCCTTAATTTTTTAATGCCGTCGTGCTTCCTGATTCTC
>JAHIME010000048.1 GCA_018896595.1 Patescibacteria group bacterium | reverse complement strand
GCTGTGGAGCCAAGATGCGAATACGCAAGAAGGCTCCACAGCCTCGCTTCGCTCGGACTATGGAGCCGACGGCGAGGTTGCGGCCGGAGACGATGGAGCCGTCGCCGCAAGTGAGAGTGAAAAAGAAGTTTGGGTTGGCAGATTTTACGCCGGAGAGCCGTTTTATAAAGACGCGAGTAATAATAAATGGTACCAGACTGAAACCGCCACAACCACGGCTGAAGAATTTAGCAAGCAAACAAAACCAAATTTTTTAGCCAAGCTGAAAGCCTTTTTTAGTATGAATGCTTTGGCTGATACCGGGATTTATTATGCCGGGGCCGGGGATGGGACAGTAAGATACTGGGCAGCGACTACTTGGGCTGCGGCTCGGAATGCAACAACGGGCACTAGTGTAAGTTATACACTGACTTATTTAATTGAAGCGATAGGGGCAAGGAAAGTATTGGCCACGAATTGGAGAGTCGATAGAGCCTTTTTTCCGATTGATACTTCTGGAATCGCTGACACCGGCACTATTACTGATGCCACTTTAACCTTTTATATTTATGAATATGGACATTATAATGCTGATTTAACTAGCTGGGAGGTGGTTCAGACTTCTCAGCCGTCAATATCAGAGCTTACAACGGCAGATTTTGACGCATTAACTTTTACATCCGGCGGTTCTTTGGCTTTGAGTGCGTCAGATGGCGTAATTGCCCAGATTCCTCTCAATCCAACTGGCATAGGATGGATTTCAAAAACTGATTGGACTAAATTAGGAGTTATTTTAGGCCGTGATCTTACCAACACCGCCCCAACCGGAAATAATTCTTCTAATATTTATTTTTCCGAACAAACAGACACAGCCCAAGACCCTTATCTTGAAGTAACTTACACAGCGCCGGCCGCGCCGGCTAAATTCAGGTTTGACGGCGGACAGATGAAAATTAAGGGAAAGGTGAAGTTTGAATAAAAAAACAGCCAGCTTGAGTTGGTTGTTGAAAATAAAAAAATTTCTATTTTTATCCCTTGCCCCCTTTTCTCATTTGATTAAATTCATCAACAGTAAGTTTAGCCCTCTTGATTTGAGCGGCAAGCAATCCGGGCGCTAATTCTTTGTGATTTGGAATGCAGAGAGGAGGATATCCATGCTGGTCATTATATAAAATCATATGGCTTCCTTGCTGATGGTCAAGATAATAACCAATTTTCTTAAAAACTTTTACGGCTTCTTTGCCGGAAATGTTGCTCAGAATGCCCATAGATTAAATTTTTATCTCTACATAATTGGGAATTGTTACTTCAAGGGGAGCGGTTTGATGATGTTTTTTAAGGACTTTAACATAGCCGCGAATAGCTTCCCGAATATTTTTTAATGCCTCTTTTCTGGTTTTTCCTTGAGACATGCAACCCGGCAAGGCAGGACAATCGGCAACAAAGCCGCTGTATTCAAAATCATATTGTAGATTAATTAATAATTTCATACTTACATAATAGTTTATTTAACAATTTATGTCAAATTTAAGACATAAAGCAAACAACCATTCTGTTTAGGCCGCGCAGGTCTTTTTTTATTTGTATTTTCGCGTTAAACAGTTCTTTTTTAATAAGCTGTTTTATTTTAGTTGTTTGAGAGGGGTCTATTTCACATAACACGATTATTCTACCGACTTTTAAGTCGGGTTTTGGCGGCTTTAGCCGCCCGGCGAGGCTAAAGCCTCGCGAACCCGAACTAAAGTTCGGTAGAAGGCGAATGCGTTGAATTTGTTTAAATAATTTGCGGTAATACTTCAACCCGTCCGCGCCTGCGGACAAGGCAAGCTTTGGTTCGTATTTGATGGAAGGCGAGTTTTTTATTTGAGAAGGGGTTAAGTAGGGGAGGTTGGCGGTGATAATAATTTTGCCCCCCTTCGCAAGGGGGGTGAGGGGGGATTTTAAAATCGGTTCCATCAAGTCGCCTTGTAAGAATTTTATCTGTTTGTCAACTTGGTGCAGTTTGGCGTTTTTGCGGGCGATTAATAGCGCGGGTTTGGAAATATCTGTTGCGAGAAATTGCCTGCCTGCCGGCAAGGCAGGGATATTATTTTTTAATAATTTTGCCAGAGTAATAATAATACAGCCGCTGCCTGTGCCAACATCTATAAATATTATATGTTTTGTGTTATATGTTTTATGTTTCATGATTTCATCTACCATCAGTTCCGTTTCCGGGCGGGGTATTAAAACATTTTTGTCAACAAAAAAATCCAGGCCGTAAAATTCTTTATGGCCGGTGATGTAGGCGATGGGTTCGCCCTTGGCGCGGCGCGCAACTTGAAACTTGAAACTTGAAACTTGTTTTTGAGTGAGTTTTTTTTCAGGATGAGCCAAGATATATTCGCGCGGTTTTTTTAAGAGATGCGATAGCAAAATTTCCGTGTCTAAATGCGGAGGTTGAGTATTGTAATTATTAAGTTTTATAACTGCTTCTTTTAATACTTGACCGATTGTCATATTGTAAGACAATAACCAATAACCAATATTCAATATCCAATCAACATCTAATATTTAAATAATCAATAAAATTATAAATATTTGAATATTTGAATATTGAATGAATGTTGAGTATTGAGTATTGGATGTTATAAAGCTTTAATTTAGGATTTAGGATTTTATGATATTATCCCTTCAGCCATTTTTTAGCGCTTCAATAATTTCGCCCACTCCTCCCTCCATTATTTTATCAATCCCGTGCCAGTTCATTTTGATTCTGTGGTCGGTAATTCTATCTTGAGGGAAATTGTAAGTTCTGATTTTATCGCTGCGGTCGCCCGAGCCGACCATCTCTTTTCTTTCCGCCGATTCCCTTCTCCTTTTTTCTTCTTCAACTTGCGCAAGCAGGCGGGAACGGAGGATTTGCATGGCTTTTTCCTTATTTTGGTGCTGAGATTTCTGGTCCTGGCAGGAAGCAACCAAACCGCTTGCCAGATGGGTAATCCTAACGGCCGAGTAAGTGGTGTTAACGCTTTGGCCGCCCGGGCCTGATGAGCAAAATGTGTCTATCCTGATATCTTGCGGTTTAATTTCCAAATCAACTTCTTTCGCTTCGGGAAAAACCGCCACAGTCGCGGCTGAAGTATGGACGCGGCCCTGTTTTTCCGTTTCCGGAACCCTTTGCACCCGATGAGTCCCTCTTTCGTATTTTAATTTTCCATAAACGCCGCTTCCTTTGACTTCAAAAATCACTTCCTTAAAGCCGCCGATGCCGATGCGGCTTGAATTTAAAACATTCAATTTCCAGCCCAGGCGCTCGGCAAAGCGGGAATACATGCGGAATAAATCAGCCGCGAATAAAGCTGACTCGTCTCCGCCCGTGCCGGCGCGGATTTCCACGATTACATTTTTTTTGTCGTTGGGGTCTGCCGGATGCAGTTCCTCTTCTATTTTTTTGCCCAGTTCGCCTTTTTGCCTTTCAAGTTCAATCAATTCCTCTTCCGCCATTGCTTTTAATTCCCCCTCCTTTTCTTTTTCCATGATTTCCTTGTTCTGCTTAATGTTGTTTTCAATTTTTTCCAATATTAAAATCATCCCAACTACATTCTTGAGTTCGGCGTGCCGGCCGGAAATTTCTTTTAATTTTTCATGATTGCCGATGATGGAAGGGTCGGCTAATTGTTTTTCCAGGCCGTTAAATTTTTGTTTAATATCATTGTACATATTTTAAAAATTTTATTTTTTTCAATGTTAATTAAAAAACAGTTATTTTGTTTTATGTATAATAATTATACCACAAAACAAAATAACTGTTTTTACGGCAGCTATTTTTTGCCGGCTTTTTTGGCTGTCTTTTTTACCGCGGTTTTCGCGGATGATTTGGCTTTAACAACCGCGCGGGCGATTCGTTTAGCCTTTTTGCCTTTGCGGACAGTGGAAAATTTCTCCTTGGCTTCCATTCTGGCCTGGAATTTTTCAACGCGGCGCGAAGTGTCCATAAGCTTTTGCTTGCCGGTATAAAAAGGATGGCAAGCTGAACATAGCTCAATTTTTAATTCTTCTTGGGTTGAGCCGGTGGTAAAAGTGTTGCCGCAGGCGCAAATTGCCTTTGCGTTCGGATAATATGCCGGGTGGATGTCTTTTTTCATAATAAAGTATAATGTGAATAATTATTATATTTGTGATATTAACATAGAATTAAAACTTTTGCAATAGTTGACAGAAAGCAAATAATATTATAGTCTTTATTATAGTTTTAATAAATCTAAATAACCCAAGAAATTAACAAATTAATAAACCAATAAACTCTCATACTCCTAAAATTTTCCTTCTCCGGCGAGCCGGAGCAAACGGAGTAGAGGATTAAAGGAAAAAACATTATGAAAATTCCAACTATTGAGGAGATGCTTAAGGCAGGGATGCATTTTGGGCATCGCACAAGCAAATGGCACCCAAAAATGGCGCCTTTTATTTTTACTTCAAGAAATGGCGTGCATATTATTAATTTAGCCAGGACGCGCGAGAAATTAGCCGGCGCTTTGGATTATATGAAGCAGTTAGCCGGCCAAGGCAAGATAATATTGCTTGTCGGCACCAAGACGCAAGTTAAGAAGACTCTTAAAAACATCGCCCAAGAGTCGGGCATGCCTTATATAAGCGAACGATGGCCCGGCGGATGCTTGACCAATTTTTTTATTATCAAGCATTCAATCAAAAAATATAAGGATTTGTTGGAAAAAAAGCAAGCCGGCAAATTGGACAAGTACACAAAAAAAGAAAGGCAGGAATTTGATAAAAAAATCGCCAAATTGGAAATAATGGTGGGAGGATTGGTTAATTTAACGAAACTTCCCGACGCTATGTTTATTTGGGATATCAAGAAAGAAAAAACCGCTTTTGCCGAAGCAAAAAAGAAAAACATCCCCGTGATCGCGGTTTGCGACACCAATGTCAATCCGACCGAAGTTGATTATGTGATTCCCGCCAACGACGACGCCACTAAAGCGATTAAGCTGGTGCTGAATTCTGTTAAAGAGGCGATAGAAGAAGGGAAAAAAGAAGCGAGCAACAAGGCGGCAGTAAACAATAAAGAGATACTACCTCAAACAGCAGTTTAATTTTCAATTTTAAATTTCTAATTTTCAAAAAAACTATGCAACAAATAAAAGAATTAAGAAATAAAACCGGGGCCGGCATCGTTGACTGCAAAAAAGCCCTTGAAGAAGCGAGCGGCGACCTTGAAAAAGCCGTGGAAATTTTAAGGAAGAAAGGCATTGCCAAAGCCGCCAAGCGGAGCGATCGCGAAGCCAAGGAAGGCGTTATTAAAATCGCCGTTAATGAAGCGGGCAATGAGGGCTATATCGCGGAAGTTAACGCGGAAACCGATTTTGTGGCGCGAAATGAGCAGTTTCAAGGTTTTGCGGAAAAAGTTTTGGATATTATAAGAAGCAAAAAACCGGCCGGCAGAGAAGAGTTGATGAATTTAGAAATGGACGGCGGAACCGTTAAAGACAATTTGGAAAATTTAAGCGGCACAATCGGAGAAAAATTAGATATTAAAAGATTTGATATTGTTTCCGGCGGCACAGCGGCGGCTTATTCGCATATGGGAGGAAAAATCGGCGTATTGGCCGCCTTGGACAAGCCGGACAAAAGCGAATTGGCCCGGGAAATTGCCATGCAGATAGCGGCGGCTGATCCGAAATATATTTATCCGGAAGATGTTCCGGCGGAAGAAATTGGAAAAGAAAAGGAAATTTATCGCGCGCAGCTTATCAAGGAAGGCAAGCCGGAGCAAATTATTGATAAAATTTTACAGGGGAAGATAAATAAATATTTTGAAGAAGTCTGCTTGGTTAAGCAGGAGTACATAAAAGACGATAAGAAAAAGGTTCAGGATATATTGGGTGATGTAAAAGTTGAGAAGTTCGTGAGGTATAGTTTGTAAACATATAACACATAACATGTAACACATAACAAATTTATTTTTTGTTTCATGTTCCATGTTTCATGTTCCATGAAAACAGTTCAGATACAATTTACTCCTTGGGATAAAATATATAATTTTGATCCGGGCGGCTCCTTTTTGCTGATAGGAGATTATGTTGTCGTTAAGACGGAACTCGGCGTTGAGATAGGCAAGGTTATCGGTTTTAAAGATTTGCCTGCCTGTCCGGCAGGCAAGCCCGCAGGCAGGCAAGCCGACAGGGAAGAATCAAGCGCCGGGGAAGAAAGCGAAATTAAGGAAATAAAGCCGATATTAAGAAAGGCCACTACGGTTGATATGGAAAAAATGCCTGATGAAAAGCAAAAAATGAAAACCATAGAAGATTGCAGAAAGATAATCGTCAAATATAATCTATCAATGAAGCTGGTTGACGCGCACCATTCTTTTGACGGCTCGCGCATAACTTTCGCTTTTATCGCTGACGGCAGAGTTGATTTTCGCGAATTGGTTAAGGATTTGACCCGCCATTTCAGCCGCACTATCCGGCTCCAGCAGATCGGCATTCGCGACGAAGCCAAGCTGATGGGCGATTTCGGCCATTGCGGCTGTTCGCTGTGCTGCAAGAGATTTTTACCCGGCCTTTCTTCAATTACTTCGGAAATGGCGGAAATTCAGCAGATTGCCCATCGCGGCAGCGAGCGGCTTTCCGGAATATGCGGCCGCTTGATGTGCTGCATAGCTTACGAGCAGAACGGCTATAAATGTTCGGCCGAAAAGCTTCCGCCAATCGGCGCTAAGGTTAATGTTGACGGCAAAAGAGGAATTGTAGTCGGCCACCATGTTTTAAAGCAGTCGGTTGACGTTGAGTTTGCGCCTGAAAACGGCAGCGATGGAAGAACTGTGGTTGAGGTGGATTTAAACAGGAAAAAAAAATAGTATAACTCCACCCTAACCCTCCTCTTATACAAGAGGAGGGAAGGCGGATATTAGGAACAGTCCTTAATGGGCTGTTTTTGTTTTTGTTAAAATTTGTGTTATAATAAAAATGTAAATTGATTTTTAATTCTACCGACCTTTAGGTCAGGGTTCGGGAGGCTTTAGCCTCCCGGGCAAGCTAAAGCTTGCGAAACCCGAGCTAAAGCTCGGTAGAAAAATAAAATATGAACATCGCAATCAACGGCTTCGGCCGGATCGGCCGGGCTACATTCAAAGCTCTTTTAGAAAAAAAATCAAATGTAAACATTGTCGCAATCAATGATTTGACCGACACGAAAACTTTGGCGCATTTGTTAAAGTATGATTCCTGCTACGGAATTTACGACAAAAAAGTCGACTTTACAGCCGATAGTTTAGTTATTGCCGGCAAAAAATATAAAGTTTTGGCCGAAAGAGATCCGAGCCAATTGCCTTGGCGCGAAATGGAAGTTGATATCGTGCTGGAATGCACAGGCAGATTTGTTAAAAAGGAAGACGCCACCCTGCATATTAAAGCCGGAGCAAAAAAAGTTATTATCAGCGCTCCTGCTAAAGGTGATGATGTGAAAACAATTGTTTTGGGCGTAAACGAAAATAAAATCGCCAAAAATGATAAAATATTATCAATGGCTTCCTGCACGACCAATTGCTTGGCGCCGGTTACGGAAATTTTCAGGCGGAATTTCGGCATAAAAAAAGCGATTATGACAACCGTCCATTCCTATACCGCGGATCAGAACATTGTTGACGGTCCGCATAAGGATTTGCGCCGGGCAAGAGCGGCGGCTTTGAATATTGTGCCGACGACTACCGGCGCGGCCATTGCCGTGACAAAAACGATTCCGAGCTTGAAAGACAGATTTGACGGCATGGCAATCCGCGTTCCCACTCCGGTCGGCTCTTTATGCGATATAGTTTTTATTTCCGGCAAGAAAACGGATGAAAAAACGGTGAACAAAGCTTTTAAGCAGGCGGGCAAAAGCGCGCGCTTCAAAGGCATTTTGGAAGCGACCGAAGAGCCGATAGTTTCAACGGATATTGTCGGCAATCCGGCCAGCGCCATCGTGGATTTGTCCTTGACGAAAGTAATTGACGGGGATTTGGTGAAAGTTATCGCGTGGTATGATAATGAGTGGGGGTATAGTAATAGGTTAGTGGATCTTTGTGAATATATTGGAAGAAGAAAATTAGTTTAAGCCAATAAATTTTTAGTTCAGGTTAAAAATTTCTAATTTCTAATTTCTAATTTCTAAACAATTTTCAATGCTATAATTTTTAATTATGCAAAATATAATTGATAAAATTAAAAAAGCCGGATTGGTCGGC
>JAHIME010000047.1 GCA_018896595.1 Patescibacteria group bacterium | reverse complement strand
CTCCACAGCTCCCCGCAGTGCGATGTGGGGAGACTATGGAGCCGGCATTTATGATTTTATCGCCACCGGCGAAGTCTTGGGCCAAAGGCCGTTTTCGCAGAATAAAGACGCGCTAAAAAGAGTGGAAAAATTAGCCGGCGTGGAAATTTTGCGCCCGCTTTCGGCCAAACTTTTGTCTGAAACTGAAATTGAAAAACAAGGACTGGTTGTAAGGGGAAAATTATTGGATATTCAAGGCAGGACGCGCGAGAGGCAGATGGAACTGGCGGAAAAATATAATTTAAAATATTATAGCGCTCCTGCCGGCGGCTGCCTCTTAACTGATCCTGAATTCAGCCAGAGGTTGTTGGTAATGCTGGATAATCGGCCAGAGTGCGATGCGAATGATGTTGAATTATTAAAATACGGACGGGTTTTTTGGTTTAAGACACGAATGGACACGAATAAGAAACGAATCCCGCCCGGCGGGACGAATCACGAATGGGTTTTGGCGGTTGTTGGCCGGAATAAAGAAGATAATGAGAATTTGGAAAAGCTGGCTAAAAAAGGCGATGTTATGTTAGAGTTAGAGGAGATAATGGGACCGACAACTATAATTAGAATTTCCAATTTCCAATTTCCAATTTTCAATGAATTTTCAATTTCCAATTTCCAAATTTCAAACATTTTAGAGATTGAGATTCCTGATAAATTAAAGATGAGCGAGTTGAAAATGGGAGAAGAGAAAAGCGAGGAAGAAATTTTGCGAATAGCCGCGTTGCTTACCGGATATTACGCTGTAAAGGCACGGGGGAAACAAGCGATAATATCAATTTCTAAATTATAATATCTAATTTTTAATAAATGCCCAATGCCGAATTATTTTTTAGTTATTTGGTATTGGCTATAAAAAATTTATGTCCATCGTATTATTAATCGTGCTGGGGGTTGTCGCCGTTATAATTTTGGCAATAATCGCCATGTACAATGGGTTGATTAAATTAAAAAACCGGGTTGACGAGGCCTGGAGCGATATTGACGTGCAGTTAAAGAGGCGCTATGATTTAATTCCTAATTTGGTGGAAACGGTAAAGGGCTACGCGGCGCACGAAAAGGAAACTTTGGAAAAAGTCGTTCAAGCGCGCAACGCGGCAATGCAGGCGCAATCAGGCGGAGACGCAAAAAAACAAGCTGAAGCGGAAAACGCTTTATCCGCGACCTTGAAATCAATTTTCGCTTTGTCGGAAAGTTATCCGGATTTAAAAGCCAACCAGAATTTTTTGGAACTGCAAAGAGAATTGACAGACACCGAAGATAAAATCCAAGCCGCCCGCCGGTTTTACAATGGCAATGTTCGCGACTTCAACACTAAACTGCAAGTTTTCCCGACTAATATTATGGCCGGCACGTTAGGTTTTAAAGCGCGAGAGTTTTTTGAGATTGCGGAAGTTAAAGAAAGAGAGAATATAGAAGTGAAATTTTAAATATAATGTGAATATTTTTGTTTAAGATAATATTTATAAATATGATTACTCCGGGAATAAAAAAATTAGTGGAAAATAACGCGATTGGATTTTCCACGGTTGATAAAAGCGGCAAGCCTCATTCTATTGCCGTGGCGTATGTTAAAGTTTTCGGAAATAAAATAATTATAACCAATACTCATATTAAGGAATCTGTTAAGAATTTAAAGAATAATAAGAATGTCGCGCTTGTTGTTTGGAATAAAGAATGGGAAACCGCTTGCGCGGGCTTTGAAATTAAAGGCGCGGCAAAAAATTACGAATCCGGAAAATGGTTTGATTTTGTCAAAAATATGCCGGAAAATAAAGGTTATAATATTAAAGGAGCGATAGTTGTTTCTGCTAAAAAGATTAAAAAATTGTTGTCTTAAACATATGCCGACACTCTATACTCATTCAGATTTAAACAAACGAAAGACATGGCTTTTGATGTCCGTGTTTTTCGTGTCCATAATTTTGATCGGTTATGTTTTCAGCGCGGCCATGGAAAGCTCGGGAATTTTGTATTTCGCGGTTGGCTTAAGCGTTATTATGTCTTTTGTAAGCTATTGGTGGAGCGATAAAATAGTTTTGGCCATGAGCGATGCCAAACCGGTTGACCATGACAGCAATCGCGAGCTTTACCATATAGTGGAAAATTTATGCATCGCCGCCGGCCTGCCAACGTCGAAAATTTATATTATTAATGATACGGCGCCAAACGCGTTCGCCACCGGCCGCGACCCGGAGCACGCGGTTATCGCGGTTACCGCCGGCTTGTTGCAAAAACTTGATAAAAGCGAGCTGGAAGGAGTGATCGCCCACGAATTATCGCATATAGGCAACCGCGACATTCTGCTCGCCACCATTGTTACGGTTTTAGTCGGCGTGATTGTGCTGTTGGCCGATTGGTTCAGGCGTTGGACTTTTTGGGGCGGCGGGAGAAAGCGCGGCAATGACCGCGAAGGCGGCCAGTTGCAATTAATAATATTTATCGCGGCCATTGTCTTGTCAATCTTGGCGCCGATTTTCGCTTATCTGATGCAGTTTGCTATTTCAAGAAAGCGCGAATTTTTGGCCGACGCGGACGGCGCTCTTTTAACCCGTTATCCCGATGGCTTGGCGCGCGCTTTGGAAAAAATCTCGGCCGACCAAGAGCTGCTGGAAGTTGCTAACCGCGCCACGGCGCATTTGTATATCGCTTCGCCGTTTAAGGATAAAAATAAAAAGAGAGGATTTTTTACCAAAGCGTTTATGACGCATCCTCCGATAGAGGAAAGGGTTGCGGCGTTGAGGGGAATGGGAGCGCAATAATTTTCAATTTTCAATTTCTAATTTTCAATAAATTTTCAATTTTAAAATTATGTCGCGAATTTTAATATTTGGAGATAGCATCGCTTACGGAGCCTGGGACGTGGAAGGCGGCTGGGCGCAAAGATTGAGAAAATATCTGGATCAAAAAATTATTAATTCAGGTTTTGAGTTGTATTATTTGGTTTATAATCTGGGGATTGATGGAGAAACGGCTGGCGGCATATTGGAAAGATTTGAAAATGAAGCAAAGCTAAGAATATGGGAAAACGAAGAAACGATTATTATTTTTTCAACCGGCGCGAACGACTCAATTTATAATAAAACGGAAAAAAGTTTCAGATGCCCGTCTAAAAAATATAAAGAGAATTTAAAACAGCTGTTTAGTCTTGCAAAAAAATATTCAGATAAGATCATTTTCGTCGGTTCAACTCCGGTTGATAGGCGAGTAGATCCGATTCCTTGGGTTCCCGATTGTTCGTATAAAAACGAGTACATCAAAAAATACGATGAAATCGCCAAAGCCATTTTTGAAAATAACGGAGGATATTTCATTGAAATTTTCAGCGAGTTTGAAAAATTGGATTACGAGAAGATGTTAACGGACGGCGTGCATCCCGATTCCAAAGGCCATGAAATTATTTTTAAATATGTGAAAAATTATTTAATAAATAATAAAATAATATGACAACAAAAAAACATTTCACGGCCGAAGAGGCCGAACAAATCGGGGAGCAGCTGGAAATTAACTGGAGCAAGTTTGACGTTGAGCAGTTTAGGATGGGCATGGATGTTGAGCTGGAGCATGGAACGATTGACCCGAACACGAACGTCACCGGCGACGATCCGCTCGCGACCGGGAAAATCGCGCTGGCGCATTTGAACGAAATTCGGGATTATTACACCCGGCTGGAAAAAATGGAAAAAGAAGGAGAAGCGTATTGGGAAAATAAATAAATCAAAAATCAAAACGACCCCGGCCGCGCACCGCGCAGCGGGGCAGGCAATGTGAAATTAGGAATATTTTATTCTATTATTTTTTATTATTGTATAATTAAAACCGTATGCCTAAAATAAACTATCAAAATTTGGAAAAAAAATTAAAATTTGAAAAAAAGAATTGTTGGGAAATTTGGAACGAAGAAGAAAAGAAAAAAGTTTTCGCGTTCGCTGAAAAATACAAAGGATTTTTAAACGAAGCCAAAACCGAACGGGAAGCCGTGCAAGCCGGAATTAAGATAGTGAAAAAAAACGGATTTAAAAATTTGGCAGAGTGCAAAAGCTTGAAAGCCGGGGATAAAGTTTACGCGGTAAACCATGATAAAAATTTGGCTTTAGCCGTGATGGGAAAAAAACCGCTGAGCGCCGGATTTAAGATGATAATGTCGCATATTGATTCGCCGCGGCTGGATTTAAAAGTTAAGCCATTGTACGAAGATGAAAGTTTGGCGTTTTTTAAAACCCATTATTACGGCGGAATAAAAAAATATCATTGGCCGACCATTCCTTTGTCCTTGCACGGCGTGGTTGTTTTAAGCAACGGAAAGAAAGTTGACATAAATATCGGCGACGATGAAAGCGATCCGATTTTTATGATTACCGACCTGCTGCCGCATTTGGCAAAAGCCCAAATGAAAAAAACTTTGGACGAGGCGATAATGGGAGAAGAATTAAATATTTTAGTCGGCTCCATTCCGGTTAAAGATGAAAAAGTTAAAGAAAAAGTAAAATTAGCAATACTGGAATATTTAAATAATAAATACGGCATTATTGAAGAAGATTTTTTCAGCGCGGAAATTCAGGCGGTGCCGGCGTCAAAAGCGCGCGATATCGGCTTTGACCGTTCGCTCATTGCGGCTTACGGCCAGGACGACCGCGTCTGCGCTTTCCCGTCTTTAGCCGCGATATTAGAAGCGAAACCTGCCGAGCGAACGCAAATCTGCTTTTGGGTTGACCGCGAAGAAATCGGCTCGGAAGGCATTACCGGCGCCCAGTCCATTTTTTTGGAAAGTTTTACCGTTGAGCTCTTGGAAAAACTGAAACAGCCGAGCAATTTAAAAAATGTTTATCGCGTTTTTAACAATAGCCGGGCTTTTTCAAGCGATGTGACGGCCGCGTTTGATCCGGATTATAAGGATGTGCATGATCCGCGCAACTGCGCCAAAATGGGATACGGGGTGGCTTTTGAAAAATACACCGGCCATCGAGGCAAGTCGGTAACGAGCGAAGCAAGCGCCGAGTATGTGCAAGAAATCAGAAAAATAATGAACGATAATAAAATCATCTGGCAGACTTCCAACTTGGGCAAAGTGGATGAAGGCGGCGGCGGCACCATCGCCATGTATATGGCGAAGAGAGGAATTGAAATCATAGACATCGGCGTCGCCTTGTTTAATATGCACGCGCCCATGGAAATTTCTTCCAAGGCCGATATTTATTGCGCCTATTTGGCGTACAAGGCGTTTTATAAATAATATATAACTAAAATCACTATGTCTAAACAAATCAAGAGAAATAAAATAGTTGAATTTTGCGAGGATTATCTTAAGGTAAAAGATTTTACGGATTATTGCGTTAATGGCTTACAAGTTGAAGGAGTGGAAGAAGTGGATAAAATAGTTATAGGAGTAAGCATATCAAAACAGCTTATTAAATCGGCCATTAATAAAAAGGCGCAAATGATAATTGTCCATCATGGAATTTTTAAAGATCAAGTCGGAACCCCGCCGAAATTCACAGGATATTTAAGAAACAGATTAAAAATAATTTTAGAAAATGACATTAATTTATGCGGTTTTCATCTGCCCTTGGACGCGCAACCGCAAATCGGCAATAATATCAGTTTATGCAAATTATTAGGCATAATGAAAACAAAGCCGTTTAATGTCGGATTTATCGGCGAATTAAAAAGAGAAACAAATTTTCAGGATTTTGTAAAAAATGTTAATAAAAAATTAAACACGCAATCTTGTATTATTGCCGCCGGTCCAAGAAAGGTAAAAAGAATTGGCGTTATATCAGGAGGTTCTTCGCCCGATTTTAAATTCGCCGCGGAATTGGGAGCTGATACTTATTTATGCGGAGATATCAGAGAAGACGTTGTCAGAGCCGTTGAGGAAATCGGCGTTAATTTTATTAACGCGGGACATTACAACACTGAAAAATTGGGAATACAAAATTTGGGGAATTTAATCGCGAAAAAATTCGGGATTGAAGTTGAGTTTATTGATGTGCCGTGCGATATATGAACTTAAAGCAAAAACAACAAAAGTTAGAATTAATCGCTCCGGCCGGCAATTTGGAAAAAATGAAAACCGCGTTCGCTTTCGGAGCCGACGCGGTTTACGCGGGCATTCCTGATTTTTCCTTGCGGGTTCGGATTAATGATTTTACAGATGCAAAACTGAAGCAGGCGATAGAATACGCGCATAAGTTGAACAAAAAAATTTTTATCACTCTCAATATATTCGCCCATAACCGGCATATTGAAAAATTGCCGGCTTACGCAAAGAAATTAAAAAAGTTAAAGCCGGACGGGCTGATCATCTCCGATCCCGGAGTTTTAACCACGGTTAAAAAAAATTGGCCCGCGGCGAATATTCATTTAAGCACGCAGGCGAATTGCACAAATTGGCAAGCGGCTAAGTTTTGGCATGAACAGGGGGTAAAGAGAGTGATTTTGGGCCGCGAGGTTACTATTGATGAAATTAAGGAAATTCATAGAAAAGTTCCGAAATTGGAATTGGAATGTTTTGTTCATGGCGCGATGTGCATGGCTTATTCGGGCAGATGTTTTTTGTCAAAGTTTTTCGCGGACAGGAGCGCGAATTTGGGCGACTGCGTCCAGCCGTGCCGGTGGGAGTACAAAGTTAAAAGTACAAAGTTAAAAGCTGAAAGTGAAAAGCATTTTATTAATCCAAATGGTAATAATGAGTATTTTGAATTAGTTGAAGAGGAGCATGGAAGCTATATTTTGAATTCGCGGGATTTGCGCCTGATAAAAAGATTGGGCGAGCTGGCGGACGCGGGCGTGAGCGCTTTTAAAATAGAAGGCCGGGCGAAAAGCGCGTATTACATCGCCAATGTGGTTGGAGTTTATAGTCATGTAACGCATAATATGCAACATGTAACAAAATCAGAAATTGATTTTTTATACAACGAGCTGCAAGAAAAATTATATCATCGGGGATATACCGAAGGATTTACTTTCGGCAATGGCAAAATGGCGCAGAATTTAGCCGAATCGCATAAAAAATGCGATTGGGAGTTCTGCGGACAGGTGATTGGAATTAAAAATAATGAAAAAACATTATATAAAATTTATATTAAAGTCCATAACAGCTTAAGGGCTGGAGATGAAATAGAGATTGTTATGCCGTTTTATGATATAATAAAAATGAAGTTGGAAAAGATGGTTGACGCGAAAACAGGCGAGGAGCTTGAAGAGGCGCATGGAGGACAGGGAAAAACTGTAATTATTGAAAGTGATGTTGAAATACCTGAATTTAGTGTTTTAAGAAGAAAAATATGATTTCATTTTTAAATGGCAAAATTTTAAACAAGGGCGCCGGTTATGTTATAATAAGAGTAGGCGACATCGGCTACAAGGTTTTTATTAATCCGGTTTTTTACGCCGATTTGGATATCGGGCGGGAAATAGAAGTTTATACGCATCAGCATGTAAGGGAGGACGCCTTGGATTTGTTCGGCTTTAGATCTTTAGAAGAGTTGGAATTGTTTGAGCTTTTACTGTCCGTTTCAGGCGTCGGTCCCAAATCGGCTTTGGGGGTTTTAGCCATTGCCGGCGCGGAAGACATTAAAGAGTCAATAGCCGGCGGCGATTCAACTCTTTTGACAAAGGTGTCAGGCATAGGCAAAAGAACCGCTGAAAGAGTTGTTCTTGAACTTCGGGAAAAAATATTAAAAACCCGGTTGCGCCAAGGATACGGCGGGCAAGCAACGGATAGCGGCGGCATGGTTGTCGGAGATGAAATTGACGCTTTGATGGCCCTGGGCTATTCAATGAGCCAGGCGCGGGACGCCCTGCGCCAAGTTGACGCGAGCGTTAAAGACAGCGGAGAAAGAATCAAGCAGGCGCTGAAGAAGCTGGGGAAATAATAAATTAATAATAAATTAATAATATGGATGCAATAAAAATCAATAACAAAAAACAATTAAATGATTTTGTCGGCGCGCAAAAGCACAGCCAATTTTTACAATCATGGCAATGGGGCGAATTTCATAAAACAGTCAGTGAAAATGTTTTCAGGGTGGGCGTGGAAGACGGCGGCAAATTAGTTGCCGCGGCCACAATAATAAAAAAAGCTTTGCCGATGGGCAAGAAATATTTTTACTGCCCGAGAGGCCCTATTATTGATAAATCCCAAGTCTCAAATCCCAATAACCAAACAAATCCCAAGTCTCAAATCCCAATAACCAAACAAATAATTGAGTTATTACGCGATACGATAAAACAAATGGCGCAGGAAGAGGGGGCTATGTTTTTAAGATTTGATCCGACTTTCAAAATTACCGATTATCAATTACCAATTGTTAAAACAATTAATATTGAGCCTGACCAGACGCTGATATTGAATTTAGAAAAATCAGAAGCGGAATTGTTGAAAGGCATGCATCCAAAGACCAGATATAATATTAAATTGGCGGAAAAGCGGGGAGTAAAAATCATTGAAGCCGGTTCTGATCGTTTTGAAGAATTTTGGCAGCTGATGTGCCAAACCGGCGAACGGGACAATTTTCGCACGCATGGAATCAGTTATTACAAAGAAATGCTCAAAGCGGACAATGATTTTATCAAATTATTTTTCGCGGAATATAAAGGCAAGCCCATCAGCTCAATAATTGTCGCGTTTTTCGGCGATACCGCAACCTACGCGCACGGCGCGTCTTCAAGCGAGGACAGAAATGTTATGGCGCCTTATTTGTCGCAGTGGCATTGCGTTAAATTGGCCAAAGAGCTTGGATATAAATATTATGATTTTTACGGCATTAACGCGAAAAGATGGCCTGGAGTGACAAAATTTAAAAAGGGTTTTGGCGGAAAGGAAATTAATTATCCGGGAACTTATGATTTGGTTTTTGACAAAAATTGGTATGGTATTTATAAGATGGTGAGGAAAGTCCGCAGGACTTTTTGATTATGGAAAAAATTTTAAACATCATCAAAAAATATATCCCGAAAAAGGCGTTTAAAGCTTTGCAGCCGGCTTATCATTTTTTTATGGCTTGGCTGTCAGCCGTTTGCTGCGGGCGGCCGAGCGAGAAGCTGGTTGTTATCGGAGTAACCGGCACTACCGGCAAAACCACCGTTGTTTATTTAATCGCGAAAATATTGGAAGCGGCCGGCTATAAAACCGGCTATACTTCAACGGCCATGTTTAATGACGGGCAAAAAGAATGGCTGAACGATAAAAAAATGACTATGCCCGGCCGTTTTTTCACCCAGAAAATGCTGCGCAAAACGCTGCGCAATAAATGCCAATACGCGATCATAGAAACTACTTCCGAGGGCGTCAGGCAATACCGCCATCGTTTTATAAATTACGATATTTTGGTTTTCACCGGGCTTTATCCGGAGCATATTGAATCGCACGGCGGTTTTGAGAAATACAAAGAAGCTAAGGGCAAGCTGTTCGCGCATCTTAAAAAATGCAAGACAAAATACGCCGATGACAAAAAGCATGTCCGCAAATCGGATACCGGCATCAAGAAACTGGATTTAAACAGGATTAAAAAGACTATTATTGTTAATGGCGATGATGAGCACGCGGGCTACTTTTTGGAATTTTGGAGCGAGTTAAAATTCGCATATGTGAAAGGAGATGAGACAGAAATAAAAAAAACAAAAGAAGTTGAAGCAATTAAATATAATAATATTGAAGTTGGCAGGGAAGGCGTTGGCTTTGAGGCAAACGGCGAGAAAATAAAACTGCAACTGTTAGGCGAGTTTAACGCGGCTAACGCGATGGCGGCGGTTTGCG
>JAHIME010000046.1 GCA_018896595.1 Patescibacteria group bacterium | reverse complement strand
CCTTGCGAGCCGCGCCAGCAGGCGCGGCGAGCATTCCTTTGCTTCCCCCCGCAAAAAATCACGAAGTCCAATTTGGTGCCCTTTGTTTGAAAATGCGCGAACCTTCTTTGAACGAAACTGACGCTCCGCCCCGCCGCCGCTCGCTATCGCTCGCCACCCCGCACAAAAGTTTTCTTCACTTTTTTTGATTTGCGCGCGCCCGATTTTTTCTTCCCCGCCTGCGCCGAGGCTTCGGCGGGCAGGTAAAAGGAAAAGAAAACTTTTTTGCTGAATTCTGCTCTCAACGAGCAGGGCGGCGGGAGCGGAGTTTATCCGCCTGCTGGCGGGCTTCGGCTCGGGCGAGGCGGAATTTTTACCCCGTAGCGAACTTGTTCTGCTTCGGGGCGCCCCACACCCCCTTCCGCCGCGCCCTCGCTTCCGACGGCGATTTTTTCGGCGGGCTTAAATTTCTTTTCCTTGTCCCACCCTGCGTGGAAAAGATTAAAAAACTCCCTTATTAAATTCAATCAATAAAAATCCGCCGGCGTGAGTTAGCACACCGACGGATTTTTGTATCCGACGGATGGCCGCTAACCCAGCCTCTCATTTTATAATTTTATTACTTCTTTATTTCTTTTTCAATATCTTCAATTTCTTTACCGATAAATTCTTCGGAAATTTTCAAAGCTTTTTTTAAATTATTACATATCTTCTTTTCTCTTTCGCTTAAGTCGGGCTTACCATCCAGTTTTGCTACTTGCTCTTCCGTTTCATCTTTTAAAGCCTTGAAGGCTTGGTGTAAAGCTTCTTTGGTTTCCTTAGTTTCTTTGCGAATTTTTTTTCTGAAAGATGAAAATTTATGCCAGCCGTACCAGATGAGAAATAGGAGGATAAACACAAGTGCAACAAGCGGCACTATCACCGCAAGCAAGCTTACTGCCCAACTTCCAACACGAAGGATTGCCGGCTTTGCCACTACAATGGTTACTTTCTCGCTTGGCAGACTTTTTGCGCCTCGCGTATCAACTACTTCCGCCCACAACTGATAAATTCCGTCTCTTAATCTTTCGTCTGCTGTAAAAGTAAACTTTCCATCTTGATCGCTCTCAATGGTAAAATTTTTAGGGTCATCCTTTTCTCTCTGGAGCCAAATCGTCACCTTGCTATTTGAATACGTTGAACCGCGAACAATCAAGGGTTCTCCGCTCTGCAGGTCTTTTGGATATTCGGTAATGCTCGGCGGTTTAATTGACAGAATTTCAAATTCTTCAGCCGCAGTTGTATAATTACCTGCTTTGTCAAAAGCTTGAACCAAAATACTTCGCTTGCCCGGATTTTGCAGGGGTAAAGTATAAGGATTTTTTTCCACAATCTCAGGCGTAGTAAAGAAAAAATCGCCTTCGCCAATTTTGATTTTGTAATAATCAACGCCAGATAAAGAATCCGTAGTATCAAAAATTACGGTTGGTTTTGGATTTTCGATCTTTGTGCCGTCAATAAATTTTATAGCAAATGGTTCTGGCGGTTGAGTATCAATTTGGAATCTAAAATGAGATACCGCGCCCCAGCCAACACTATTTTTTAAGCGTACGCTAAAATACCAGATACCGTCAGCCAAATCAGCAATCTCTTTTGAGTTAATCGGCGTAGTATAAGTTATTGTAGGAATGGCGTTCGGAATTTTCCCCACAAGCAAACGAACAGCCGTTATGTCTTTTGGCACATTCCAATTGAATTTTGCGCTACTCTCGGCATACCACTTGTTGGGATCGGGGTGGGTCAGTGAACTGATCACTGGTGCTTCAGGGGTACCTGCTATTTCTGCGGGCGTGACGATTTCTGGCGCCCCCGGCTGTACTGTGCCGATTGAAAAATTAGCATTGCCTATTCCGGTTAAGATATTTGTTCCCTTGCCGTCATTGGCAAGCGCGGAACCGGAAGAAAAAGTCAGGGGTGTGTTGCCGGCGGCCTTGGTTCTAAAGACAATAGTAATGGCTTTGCCGCTTGAGCCGGTAAAACCCGGGTTCAAAACAATGCCTTCAAAATTTACCATCCCGGCAGAATTGGAAAATGACGGCTCCTGCACCTAAAGAGTAAAAATTGAGCCGGTTTTTGAGAGAGAGGTAACTTCCAATTTATCTTGCGGAAAAGAAATAATGCCAGAGGCGGCGTTCATCGCCTGATTCGCACTTGAAACATATATGCTTATGGAGAAAGTCGTGCCAACCGCGTGCGATCCCGACGAAGGAGAAAAATATAAGGTCGCGGCCTGCGCGGCCTACGACCATACACTAAAAGACACGAATATTAAACTAATCAATACTAAAAACTTCGTGTATTTTCGTGTTTTTATTCGTGTTATTTCGTGTTTAATCTTTTCCATAAAATTTTCCAAATTAGATACGCAAGTGCTATCGCCGTTATTATTAGTATAACAGGCAGGGAATAATTTTTATACCATGCTCGCGATTTTTGCGCCGGAATGGTCGCGACTCTTTCGTTGCCATTTTTATCTATTGCTTTCACAACGATTGCTTCATCCAAATCTTGGTTTTGCAAAAGATAGGGGCTTTCGGTGATAACGCATTTTCTTTTCCCTTCACATACTTCGTAATGATCAACACCCGAACCCTTATCTTGGGTGGCAAAAACTAAAAACCACTTACCGTTAAAAACGGTGGGGTCGGCCGCAATTTGCGGTGTGAATTCTTCTGGCGGATTGCGGTCTTCAGTTTTTGGGGCTGTAATTTGAGGAACTGGCCCGCCAGTCGGCGGATTGAAAATCAAGAATTGAAAATTAGAAATAGTAAGCGGCGCTTCCGTGCCTTTCCCATCGTTGCGCAGCACTTTCACGCCGGTGAATTCAATTGCGCCATTGCCTCCTTTTTTGGCTAAAAAGGTGATTGAGAAAATCAACCCTTGAATGTCGTTATATCCGCCGGGAGTGATACCGGAAAAACAAATTTCGTTGGGTTTTTTTACCCCGTTTGAAACGCAGTTTCTAACGGGGTCTATCCAAAAATTAATTATTGAGTTGCCATCATTTATCTTTTTTATTTTCAAAAGATCCTGCGGAAATATAATTTTCCCCTCAATCGCATTTATCTCCTCATTATCGGTATTGATAAAAACGCCGACTTCAAATAACTGACCCGCTCTTATCTCTTGGGTTTTTGTATCAAAAGAAACTTCCGCAGCGAGAACAGGGACGGCGATAAGCGACAAAATACAAGCGATAAGAACGATTTTTAATTTTTGGATTTTGGTCATTGTGATTTATTTGAAAATTGTAAATTGTAAATTGAAAATTCCTGCGAAGCAGGTTTATCCTGTCCAATAAAACGCCATTATTGAAAAATCAATCAAGTCCACTTTGCCGTCGCCGTTTAGCCGTTCTTTCTCTTT
>JAHIME010000045.1 GCA_018896595.1 Patescibacteria group bacterium | reverse complement strand
ATGCTGGTGATTGCCGATAAAAATAAACCGATTGCCATTGCCGGAGTTATGGGCGGAGCAAATAGCGAGGTGGATGGCGCGACAACCGAAATTATTTTAGAATCCGCCAATTTTAATTTTATTTCAATTAGAAAAACTTCGCAAAAATTGGGCTTGCGCACCGAGTCGTCAATTCGTTTTGAAAAGTCGCTTGATCCGAATTTATGCGAATTGGCTTTGGCTAAAGCAGTTGAATTGATAAAAAAAATCTGTCCGGAAGCGAAAATTTCCGGCAATCCGGTTGATGAGAAAAATTTTGCTTTAAATCAGGGGCCGATTAAGCTTAACTTGGAATGGCTGAATAAAATAATCGGCCAAGAAATTGAAGAAAAAAAAGTTGTTAAAATTTTAAATAGCTTGGGCTTTGAAATCAAGCAAGACACTAAGTGTCCAAGCGGACATTTAGTGTCAGTAAAGGTTCCGACTTGGCGCGCGACTAAAGATATTTCAATTCCCGAAGATTTGCTGGAAGAAGTTGCCAGAATTTACGGTTACGGCAACATCGCGTCCGTTATGCCGATTGTGGAAATGGAGCCGCCGAAAATAAATGAAGAAAAACTGCTGGAAAAGAAAATAAAAAATACATTGGCGGGGGCTCCCGCCTTAGCGGAAGCATACAATTATTCTTTCGTCGGCGAAGAGCAATTGGCAAAACTGGGCATAGACTGCGCGTCGTATGTTAAATTAGCCAATCCGATCGCGGCGCATCAAACTATGCTGCGCCAGAGCTTGGCGCCGAATTTAATTGAAAATATCAGGACAAATCAAGCCAGATTTGAGCGGATCGGGCTGTTTGAAATCGGCAGTATCTGCTTAAGCGCGCCGGGAGAAATAGACAAGGGCGGCAAAACAGGCGAAAATTTGCCCTATCAAGAAAAACGCTTGGGCATTATTTTGGCAGCCGATGAAAAAATTAATGTTTTCGCGCAAGCGAAGGGAATAGTTGAATATTTGCTTATGTCGTTGGATTTGCCGTTTACTTTCCAAACAACCGAGATAAGGCCGGATTGGGCGGATGAATCAGCATGCGCGAAAATCAATGTGTTTAAAAGGGATATCGGCTTAGCAACGAAATTAAACAGTAAAGCGCGGCGCGGCTTAGGATTAAAAAAGGAAGTCGCGATGGTTGAAATCAGTTTCGCGGAGCTTTTTAACATAATCAAGGAACAAAGCATGAAAAAATTCCGGGCGTATGACAAATATCCGCCCGCTATCAGAGATTTGGCTTTTGTGGTTAATGAAAAAATATTGTATAATGATATTAGAGACGAGATAATAAGCTTTGATAAGCTTATTAATAAGGTTGAATTATTTGATGTTTATAGCGGCGGCAAATTAGGAAAAGCCGAAAAGAATTTGGCTTTCCATATCGCTTTTTTGGCGCCGGACAGAACTTTAACTTCCGAAGAAGTTGATGAGCTGCAAAAGCGGCTGATTAATCGTTTAGAGGAGAAGTTTGAAGCGAAGATCAGGGATTTTTAATTTTTTCATTTTAATTTTAAAATTATGTATTTAATTGAAAACAGCCAAGATTTATTAAACATTGTTAAAGCGGTTTCCATTTTCGGTTTAGTCGTTTTCATCTGCTGGGCGATTTTTTATTTCACCATGATTTTGCGGCAGATGTTTAAAGTCGTAAAAGAGATGCGCGAAAGATTTATAAAAATTGATGAAGTTATTACTGCGTTAAAAGAGAAAATTGAGCATAGCGCGTCTTATTTGGCGCTGATCGGGGAAGGAGTAAAAAAATTGGTTGAAGTGATAAAAGAGTACGCGGGCGATGGGAAAAAGAAAAAGAAAAGCGGAAAACGCAAATAAATTTTTCAACTCCACCCTAACCCTCCTCTAATCTTAGAGGAGGGGACAACTCCACCCTAACCCTCCTCTTATCTAAAGAGGAGGGGACAACTCCTCCCTAACCCTCCTCTTATCTAAAGAGGAGGGAATTATTTTTTATACTCGCATTCTTTATTGCTGCACTTAACCTCTCCATCCTTGCCTTCAATCAATAATGCCCCGCAATCCGGGCATTTTTCGCCGGTCGGCTTGCCCCAAAAAGCGGTTTTGCAATCCGGATATTGGTCGCAGGCGTAAAAAATTCCCTTGCGCCCGCGTTTTTGCGTTATTTCGCCTTTGCCGCAAACAGGGCATTTTACGCCGGTAGAATTGCTGTTTTCTTTAATGTTTTTTATGTTTTTGCATTTCGGATAAGCGCTGCAAGCCAAAAATAGGCCGAATTTGCCGTTTTTAATAATCATAGCAGAGCCGCATTTTTCGCACTTCTCGCCTTTATATTTTTCTTCCAGTTTTTTTATCTCATCGCTTTTTTCTTTATCGCCCCCGGCACCATTATTGCCGTTTAAACTTTTAATGTTTTTGCAATCGGGAAACGCGCTACAGGCCAGAAATTTGCCGTAGCGCCCCGTTTTTATTATCATCGGCGCGCCGCATTTGTCGCACGTCTCGTTTGATTTTTCTTCAGGCATAATGTCTTGTTTATTTATTTCTTTATATTTATTATCTAAATTATCGCGGAAAGGATTGTAAAAATCGCTGATGACCGGCTGCCATTCTATTTCGCCGTCCGCGATTCCGTCCAATTTATTTTCCATTTGCGCGGTGAATTGGTAATCAACGATTTGCGGGAAATGTTCAACCAATAAATCGTTGACCACCAAAGCGATATCGGTGGGGAACATCCTTTTCCCTTCATCCCTGTTAATATAATTTCTTTCTATTATGGTATGAATTGTCGGAGCGTAAGTTGACGGCCGGCCGATGCCGTATGCCTCTAATTTTTTAACCAATCCCGCGTCCGAGTATCTCGCCGGCGGCTTGGTAAAATGCTGTTCGTTTTTTAAGCTGATCAAATCCAGTTTTTCGTTTTTTTCCACGTCAGGCAATTCAATTTCGGCGCTTTTTTCCGGATAAATTTTAAGGTAGCCGTCAAATTTTAAAATTTGGCCGGTGGCGCGGAATTGGTATTGTAGGGACGCAAAATTTTGCGTCCCTACGGCGTTTATATCTATCGCGGTATTATCAACAACCGCTTCCGGCATCTGGCTTGCCAGAGATCTCTGCCAGATTAATTTATATAATCTGTGTTGATTTTTATCAAGAGATTTAACGGAATCGGGATCGCGCGCCGCCTCGGTCGGCCTGATGGCTTCATGCGCTTCCTGCGCGCCTTTGATTTTAGTTTTAAAGCGGCGGGGCTGTTTTAAACCGTATTGCTCCCCTAAATTTTTCAATAAATATTCCCGGGCTTCGCCTAAAAATTTATCGGCCAAGTTCAGGGAATCGGTTCTCATATAGGTAATAAAGCCGTTTTCATAGAGCCGCTGGGCAATCATCATTGTTTGTTTGGCGGAGAAGCCAAGCCAGCGGTTGGCGGTTTGCTGGAGAGTGGAAGTGGTAAACGGCTTCGGCGGATTTTTTTTGGTTTGTTTTTTTTCAATATCGGCGGCAATGTATTTCGCGCCATTTAATTCTTCCAATATTTTGTCAGCTTGATTTTTGTCTTTTATTTCCAGTTTGTCAATTGTCTTGTTGTTTATTTTATTCAATTTCGCTTCAAAACGGATTTTGGCCGCTTTTACGGTTTCCAGTTCCGCGATTATGCTCCAATATTCTTGGGTTTTAAAAGCTTGAATTT
>JAHIME010000044.1 GCA_018896595.1 Patescibacteria group bacterium | reverse complement strand
TTCAAAAATTTCCAAATCTTCGGGGTCAAGCGCGGCGATTTTCAGTTCTTTATTGTCAGCGGCAAAAGCGATAAGCTTATGCGTGGCTGAAATCGGCTCGGGGATGCTCATTAAGACGTCTTTGCGGATTATTTGATCTTTAAGGTTGATGAAAGGAACTTTAAAATAATTAGCGGCATTTTCGTATAGCGACGAGGAAGTGATTATTTTTTTTTCGTATAGGTAGCTTTCAACCTTTTTGCCGTTGTCAGCAGCTTCTTCCATTAATTTGTCAAATTCTTTAGCCGGCAATATTTTTGCCTTGTCCAATATATTTTTTAATTGTTTGTCGGTAAACATAGTTTTTGTTATTATACCATAAAACTAATATAATTATAACATAAAACCGCGTATAGTGGAAAGAGTTTTAAATTAATGGAAAGTATGGTAAATTATAATTATGGAAATTAATTGGTTAAAACTGTTGAATATTATTCATTTTGGCCGCTTAAACGGCCAGGAAATGATTTTGAATTTCCTAAGTTTTTTTTGCGCGCGTGTTTATTTAGCCGTATTATTAGGATTAAATTCATTGAATTGGTTTGCGGCTTACACGATTAATAAGAATGTAAGCCAGAATTTGATTGTCTTGCATTATAATATTGATTTCGGGGTTAACTTGATCGGCGGCGCGAAAAAAATTTATCTCATACCTTTATTGGGTTTAATTATAATTTTAATAAATTTCATTTTATCGGCCGTTATCCACAGGCAAGGCAAGTTTATTGTTCATTTATTGCTGTCAGGGGCGATATTGGCTAATTTGTTTTTGCTGGCCGGATTGGCTTCGCTTTATTTAATTAATTTCAGGTAATATTATGATTGATTTCTATGTCATCAAGATTTTGCTTTTAAGCGCGCTGGCTTTTATTTTTGCCATTGCTTGGACTCCGGCTTTAACCCATTTTTTGTATAAATATAAATTGGGCAAGCAGATAAGAAACAACGGTTCAACGCCTATTTTTACAAAAATGCATGCGCATAAGGCGGGGACGCCGACAATGGGAGGCCTGTTGATTTGGGTAACGGTTTTAATTTTCAGTTTGCTGTTTTATTATTCGGCTGAATTTTTGCCGTGGGAAATATTCAAAAATTTGAATTTCCTGTCGCGCAGCCAAACTTTATTGCCATTAGGCGCGTTGGTCGCGACCGCTTTGGTCGGCTTATTTGACGATTGGCTTGACGTGCGAGGCAAAGGAATTTTTGCCGGCGCCGGATTGGGCGTAAAATATCGCTTGATTATTTACACACTTATCGCTTCAGTCGGCGCTTGGTGGTTTTATTTTAAATTAGATTGGGATTTGTTTCATATTCCTTTCGCGGGCGATTTTCAGCTGGGCTGGCCGTATATTTTAATTTTTATTTTTGTCATAGCCGCGACCGCTTTTTCCGTTAATGAAACCGACGGCCTTGACGGCTTGGCCGGCGGAGTTCTTTTGACTTGCTTTGCCGCTTACGGAGTTATCGCTTTTACCGCGGAAAAATATGATTTGGCGGCTTTTTGCGGCGTGATTGTCGGCGCGCTGTTGGCTTTCCTATGGTTTAATATAAGCCCCGCCCGTTTTTACATGGGGGATACCGGAGCAATGAGCTTGGGCGTAACTTTGGGCGTCATCGCGATGCTTACTAACAGCGCCTTGATTCTGCCCATTATCGGCTTTATTTTTGTCATGGAATCGGCTTCGGTAATTATCCAAATTTTATCAAAAAAACTGCGCGGAGGCAGAAAAGTCTTTTTGTCGGCGCCGATTCACCACCACCTTGAAGCCAAGGGCTGGCCGGAGACGAAAATCGTTATGCGCTTCTGGGTAATTGCCGGAGTCACGGCGGTCATCGGCTTGGTTGTGTTTTTATTAGATAAAACAATGTAAAAATAAAATATGTCCTTTAAGCAAGGAGTTAATAACTTAATAAAGCCGCGCGCCAGCCAGCATGAGCCGGATTGGAGTTTGATAATAACGACAGCCGTTATTGTTGTTTTCGGCCTTGTTATGCTTTCCAGCGCCTCGTTGGTAGTGGCCTACAAAGAGTACAATGACAGCTATTATTTTTTCAAGCATCAGTTATTAGGATTGTTTGCGGGAATAATCGCATTTTTGTTTTTCGCGCGCGTAGATTACCATAAATGGAAAAAATACGCTTTTGGTTTTTTAATTTTTTCCATTGTTATGTTGCTTTTAGTTTTTATTCCCGGGCTAAGCGCTGAATACGGCAAATCGCGCAGTTGGATTAATATTTTCGGCTTTTCCCTCCAGCCTTCTGAATTTGTTAAATTGTCTTTTTTGCTGTATTTGGCCGCCTGGCTTGAAAGCAGGCATAAAAAATTAGAGGATATTTCCCGGGGCATCGGCCATTTTGTCGTGATTTTAGGCATTATTTGCTTGCTGATGCTGCTTCAGCCGGATATCGGCACTTTGTCCATTATCGTTTTAACTTCTTTGGTTGTGTATTTTGTCGGCGGAGGAAATATTAAGCATATTTTGGCAATAATTTTACTTAGCATCGCGGCGGTTAGCATTATGGCGCATTTTATGCCGTATCAAGCTAATCGCATCAAATGCTTTATTGATCCGTCATATTCAAAAGATGAATTTTGCTACCAAATCAATCAATCCTTGATCGCTGTCGGTTCAGGCGGAATTTTCGGACGCGGCTTAGGCGCGTCAAGGCAAAAATATTCGTATCTGCCGGAAGTATACAACGATTCAATTTTTGCCGTTATCGGCGAAGAAACAGGATTGATTATGAGCGCCGGCTTGGTTTTGCTGTTTATGTTTTTATTTTATCGGGGTTATTTGATTTCCAAGCGCGCGCCGGACGGCTTCGGCGCCAATTTGGCGATCGGCATAGTAAGCTGGATAGTAATTCAAGTTATAATTAATATCGGCGGCATGATAAAACTAATGCCGATGACCGGGGTGCCTTTGCCGCTTATCAGTTACGGCGGCTCGGCGCTTCTCGCGGCTTTGTCAGCTTTGGGGATTTTGGTTAATATAAGCAAACAGACCCGCCTTCGCTAAAGCTATGGCGGGCAAGCAAGATAAAGAACAAAATTAAATTTATGTCAGTGAAAAATGCCAAAATTTTATTAACCGGCGGGGGCACGGGAGGTTCAGTGGCGCCGTTGTTGGCGGTGGCTGAAGAATTACGAATTAAGAATTACGAATTAAGAATTACGAATTTTTTATGGCTTGGCACGAAGCATGGGCCGGAGCGTGAAATGGTGGAAAAGGAAGATATTAAATTTAAAGCAATCGCCAATGGTAAATTTCGCCGCTATTTTAGTTGGCGCAATTTTATTGACCCGTTTTTAATAATATTTGGCTTTGTCTATTCGTTTTTTATTATTTTAAAATGGCGGCCTGATTTGGTTATGAGCGCCGGCAGTTTTGCAAGCGTTCCCGCGGTTTGGGCTGCTTGGCTTTTGCGCGCGCCGGTTTTAATCCACCAGCAGGACGCGCGGCCGGGCCTGGCGAATAAATTAATGGCGCCGTTCGCCAACGTTATTACAGTGGCTTTTGAAAAATCTTTGGCCGATTACGGTAAAAAGGCGGTTTGGACGGGAAATCCAGTAAGACAATTTTCAATTTTCAATTTTCAATTTTCAATTAAAGAAATTAGAAAAAAATTTGGATTAAGAGATGATATGCCAACAGTATTAGTGATTGGAGGAGGAACTGGAGCAATGGCGATAAACGAGCTAATCGGCAAAGCGTTGCCTGAGTTAATAAAATTTTGCCAGATTATTCATATAACAGGAAAAGATAAAATTACAAATTACAAATTACAAATTACAAATTATAAGCTGTTTGAATTTATGAATATTGAAGAGCTTATTAAGGTTTATACTGTCGCCGATATTGTAGTGAGCCGCTGCGGCATGGGAGTATTGACGGAGCTTTCTTATTTGGGCAAGCCGGCGATTTTAATTCCGATGCCTGATTCGCATCAGGAGGAAAACGCGGCGATTTTCGCTAAAAAGAAGGCGGCGATTGTTTTAAACCAGGAGGAATTAACTCCGGAAAAATTGGCCGATAATATTAAAAAACTGTTAAACGACGAGATGTTGCGCGGCAAGTTGAGCGGCAACATTAAAACGATTATAAAAAGAGGAGCGAACGAAAGAATCGCGGAAATCGTAAAAAATATTCTTTTTTCTACCGAGCTTTAGCTCGGGTTTCGCAAGCTTTAGCTTGCCCGGAAGGCTAAAGCCTTCCAAACCCTGGAAGCCGGAAAAAAAGCCGATATTATCACGATTAATTTAAACAAGCCGCATTTAACTCCTCTTTACGATCCATATTCCCATTTGGTTTACTGCGTAAGCGCGCGGGATGTTGAGGATGTTATTATAAACGGCAAAATCGTGATGAGAAACAGGGGAGTGAAGACGATTGACGAGGATAGGGTTTTACGAGAAGTTGTTTTATGGAATAAATTGTAATAATGAAATTTTTTCATCATTGACTTTTTTATTTCAATTATGTAATCTTATTTTAAGCTTGCACATAAACCAATTAAAGGAGGATGACATGAAAACAAGAAAATTGTGGCAACGGTTTAAGAGGTATATGACAACTCCATCAATGACTTCTTTCGGTTCGCATCGCGAAAGACCGTTATGGAGGTCAGTACTGGCCGATTACGCATGTTTCTTCTCGTTTGGCCTCTACAGGCCGTAAAGTCAAGGAAAAATCCTTGCAGAGTCCTGCAATAATATCAACGGACTTTTTTTTCAAAAAAATTTCATTCTTTGGTATAATTATTTCAAATATAATAAATAAAATTACCAACTATTTTTGACCATTAAACCTGTATTTTCAAATAATAATTTTTCCATAAATTTGTAATAAAAATGATTTATTTCGGCATAACGGCCGCGCCTGATGCGATGTGGCGGGAAGCCGGCCGCGCAGGTGGAGGGGGAGCGAGCGATTTCGGCATAACTCGTTGTTGTGCGAACTTAGTTAATGGCGGGTTTTTATTTTTCAATTTTTTAATTACCTTATTTTTAAGGAAATTATTGTTGGAGACGACGGGTCGCCCGATTCGTCTCTCTATTTGTTTTCTAGCTGTTCCAGCCACTTCGCCGCCAAGGCGAGCATCGTCTTTAAGCCGCGGCAATCCTTTTGAATCTTTGGTGCGGTGAATTTCAGTTGTTGTTCTTTCACCGAGCATAGTTAAAATAAGCTCAAAGTCATCCATGTGGTCGCGAAGATTTTCCCGCTTTAAACCCTTTAATTTTTTGTACTCATTCGGCTTTATTCCGAAAGCGGCTTGCGAGATTTCAGCTGTTAGTATTTCGTAATCGCGGTCAGTTTCCGCCCCTCGTTTTTGCCATTCGTCAGTCAATTCTTCGCGAATTGCGATTCCACGCATTCGTTTTTCAATCCAGTCTTCGGAATAGCCTTTAAGCTTGTAGAGCAATTTTGTCCTTTTAGTCGCCAATTCTGGGTTTTCAATTTCCTGTATCCGTTCATAGCCGACTTTAGCGAGCCAACGCTTAAGCGGCTCTGCTTTGGGAGACGGAATAGATTGAATAATACGAAACATCCCTTCGGTATTAGCACAGTCTGTTTCGCGCATTTTTCCGTCTTCAGCTGGCATTTTCAACTGTTCCCAAAATGGGAACGGTTGGGACATTTCCCTGTCTCTTTCCTTCATTTTAGCCCAATAAGTCTTTGGTTGCGGGCTATCGGTTAAAATCCTGACAATATCTAAAATCGAAAACCACCATTCTTTTTGGTAAATGGTTTTTCTGATTGTTTTGCCCCTGAATATAGCAATGTGATGATTCGGGTTTTGGGTTTTTTCCATAGACACATTATAGCAAGTTTTTAAACTCACTGACAGCGAATTATTAAATCGGGGCAAATTTATTTTTTATTTTTTCATTTCCTCTCTTTTTAATTCTTCAAATGCTTTATTCAGTTCTCTTTCCAGCACTTCTTCTTTTACGTTAATTAATCCGTATTGATTTGCGTCTTCAAGAAAATTAAACAAAGGCAACTCTAGTACTTTTGCTTTGAATTTTTCTCTTAGCATATTAGGATTTTCATGCCTGTCGATGAGAAGCCAATTTTTTTCATTATCAAGATCTGATTTAAAGCTTTCAACAAAATTTTCATCGCAATCATCACTTATCTCTATATTACCATCTGGCATGCCTCCCTTGATAAGCCATTTTTTAATAATTTCACCTGCTTCTTTACATCCCTCCAAGGAGTCCTCCATTTCATTAAAAGGAGAGTGGTTAGTAATTGATTTGGTTATGACAAGGACTTTTTCTGGTGTATTTTCCTCTTTTTCAAAAATATTCTGGATTAAAAAAACAAAATTTTTCTGAGCATCTTCTGGATTCTTGTCAAATTTACCTCCAAATAGAATTTTATTTACAGTGCTATCAAAAGCCTCATCTAAATAACCACCTCCACGGAAGTCATTCATCTTAGAAAAAAAAGAACTGCTGCAGGTTCTATCGCTCACAACTATTTTACCATATAGGTCTTTCTGGTGCTCTTCTCTCCATTTTTCTATGTCTACTTGGCCCGTCCCCCTTGGAAAACTCTGAATATTTACTTCGCAACCTATCCCTTCCAACGAAGAAGTAATTTTAGAAATATATTTTTGAAATAAATCATTGTCTCTATAAATAAAGAAAATGGGTTGTAACTTTATTTTTTCTTTTGATTCTTCTGGGTTAGGTATTTGATTTGGCGTTTCTTTACTCATAGTTTTTTTGTAAGTTGGATAAAATAAAAAATAAATTTGCCCCCAAAATAAAAATAAAGAAAAGAAAAATTTATTATTATTTCGCCTAACGGCTTCGGAATAAGCGATGTGGCCGGAGCCGCACCGCAGTGCGGCGAGAGGCCATTTCGCGTATTCCGTGTTATGCGAAGTCGCGAGCGAAAGCGAGTGGCGGAGCATAACCGGAATTATTTCCGAAGCCGTTATGCCGAAAAGGAGCGAGCGACCCGAGCCGACCGAAGGAAGGCGAGGGGGAGCGAACGATTTCGGCATAACGTTTCGGCATATCTGATGTTTTGTGGAGCGTAGCGGAATAAAATATGGGTGGAGGCACGAGCTGAGTGCCGAACCGCTTATGCCGTGTTATACGCCCCGAGCGAAACGAAGTGGAGCGAGAGCGCAGCGGGGCGCGACTAAAAGGAGCGAGTTCAAAAAATATTTTTCAATTAATTGTCTTTTGATAGGCTTTTTATTCAATAATTATAAATTTGTTTTTGTTTTGAAAAAATGGAAGAGGGGTTAGGGGT
>JAHIME010000043.1 GCA_018896595.1 Patescibacteria group bacterium | reverse complement strand
TCGGTTTATCTTGTTTCTCTGTCAACAATTATTATTTCAGCAATAGCGGTAAAATATATAGCGATTATATTTTTTACCGGCATTTCCGATCAGCTTGATTATCTAATTTTAATTTCGGCCGTTATGGTCTTTTTGCCGATCAGGAATTATTATTATAAAATCGCCAACAAATATTTTTTCACCTCGCTGTACGACAGCCGCAAAGTGATAGGGAAATTAAGCGACAGACTGCGCTCCACCCTGGAAGAAAGAAAAATTCATAAGTATGTAGCGGATATTTTAATGGATTCTTTTCATACTAAAGCTGTCGGCATTTTAATACAAGATAAAAATAAGAAAAAAAATAAAAAACAAGAAGAGGATCAATATACGCTGCGGTATAACGATGGCTTTCATACCCATGGCCGCAAAAAATTTCCCGGCAACAAAAAATTATGCAATTTATTTTTAAAGCACAATAAAAGCATCGTGGTTGAGGAAATAAAAAACGCCAGCTATAAAGAATTCAAAGGCACCATTGATTTGCTGGCAAGTCTTGGCGCGGAAGTCGTGACCCCGCTTAACGTGAAAGGCAAGACAATCGGTTTGATTATTTTGGGCAGAAAAGAATCCGGGGATATGTACAACGACCAGGATTTGCGGGTTTTGGAAATCGTGGGGGCGCAGGCGGCAATCGCCATTGAGAACGCCGTATTGTACGAGGCGGCAAAGAATTTTAACGTTAAATTGAAAAAAGAAGTGAAAAAAGCGACCACGCAGCTGCGCTCCGCCAATAAAAAATTAAAAGAGCTGGATACCGCCAAGAGCGAATTTATTTCCATCGCCTCCCACCAATTGCGCACTCCTTTAACGATAATCAAGGGCTATATCTCCATGTTGCTGGAAGGCTCGTTCGGCCGGCTTAACGAGAAAGAAACCGACCCGTTAAAAAAAGTGTACGAATCAAACGAAAGGCTGATTCAATTAGTGGAGGATTTGCTTGACATTTCCCGCATTGAATCAGGCAAGCTCCAGCTTAACTTTAAAGAGATGCGTTTGGAAGAAATAACGGACAGCGTGGTGGAAGAATTTACTAACAGCGCCAAAAGCAAAGGATTGGATTTAATCTATAAAAAGCCGGCCCAACCGCTGCCGAAAGTGAAGATTGACGAAGAAAAAATAAGGCAGGTGGTAATAAATTTGATTGATAACGCCATAAAATATACCGGGCGGGGCTCGGTTGCCGTGAGTATGGATAAAATAGACGGCGGCGTTTATTTCTGCGTTGCCGACACTGGCGCCGGAATAAGCGAAGAAGAATTGCCGAGTTTATTTAAGAAATTTTCCCGCGGCAAAGCCACATCTTTGATTGACGCCAACGGCACCGGGCTGGGGCTTTATGTCGGCAAGATGATGATTGAGGCGCACCACGGAAAAATTTGGGCTGAGAGCGAGGGCAGGGATAAGGGGAGTAAATTCTGTTTTACATTGCCGGCGGGAAAGGCGAAATGAAAAAATAATGAATAATATAACAAGTCGTGTAATTTATTAATTAACTTAATTTTAAATTTTATGCCAACTACAGTGGACAAAAATCTTTGCATCGGCTGCGGCGCGTGCGCGTCTATTTGCCCCGATGCGTTTAAAATCAACGAGGAAGGGAAGTCGGAGGTTGTCAGACAGGAAAACTCCGGCTGCGCCAAGAACGCGGCTGAAAGCTGCCCTGTCCAGGCGATTAAAGTAGAATAAAATTATGAATATTTTTAACCGTCAGCAAGAAAAAGCGGATTTAATCGTTATTAACTTCGCCCGCCTGCTTTTCGCCGGTTTGATTATTTTTGAACTGTTGAATTTTTTAAAAATTCTGCAATTCAACCTGCAATACACTTGGCTCGGATTGGTAATCACTTCCATAGCCGCCTTTGCCTTGCTGGAATTTGTCGCTTATAAGTACAAGCGGCTGAAAGGCGATTATCTGCATTGGTCAATCTGGCTGATCGTGGCCGCCGGGCTGAGCTTGGACGCTGCCGGCGATTTTTTTCATCTTTACGGAAAATACGGCTGGTGGGACCAGGCAGTCCATTTTTTCGTCAGCGCGGTAATTTGCTTTACTTTATTCACGGTTATCAGCGCTTTCTGGATTGACAAGTTTAAATTCAGCTTGCTGTTAAAAACC
>JAHIME010000042.1 GCA_018896595.1 Patescibacteria group bacterium | reverse complement strand
CATTCAATAAAAATACTATAAAAGTAATAGTTATGCCAATTTTCGCCCATTTATATATAATTATCGCCATAATAATTCCAATAATCCATATAAAATACTCAGTAGCAGTGCTAATAGTAGGATTTTGTCCAATAAATATCATTAGTCCTAAAATATACAGAATTATAAACGCAAGGATAGCCTTGCCGCGCGTTGAAGATAATCCAGTGAGCTTGTCGTAGTTTTCTACTTGATAATTTAGTGATTCACTTGTTAATTTTATTGCCAAAAATCCAGAGCGTTTTTTTGGGATTTTTTTATTGTCTTTGTCCATAAAATTAAAATTAAAAATAAATTTGCCCTAATAATTTTCGGCGATAGCCGAAAAGAATTTATGCAACCGTATATTCGGTGTCAAGTGAAGTTTTGACTCGTTTAATTTAAAATATCCATTACCACGGGGATTGCCATTATTAAAGTTAGAATCGTGATAATAATTGTTAATGCAATCATCCACTTCGTCTGTCTGCCAGTTTCTTCGTTTAGTCTAACTAACTGTTGCGTTGCGTCCGCTGTTTTATGTAATGCCTGTGCGTCTTTTGAACCCAGGCCGCCTGTTCTTGCCATATTTATGCCATTTAATTTATTAGAGAGTCAAAATTTCATTTAACAAGCTATACGCGAACTTATTGAATTATTATTAAAAATAAGTTAAAATGATTATGCAAACTTTAAATTAGGAGATGAAATTAAGGAAATTTAGCAATAAAACGGTTAAATCTTATCTTTATAATATCACAGATGTTTTAAAATTTGCAAGTAAAAGTCGAAGTTCAATTTCGGGTACCTAAAGTTATTCTAAACATTTTATTTGTAGTTAAAACATTTTTAAAAACATAAAAAGTTTTAAGCATAATTAAAATAAAAATGGATTTTTTTAAAGCAAGAAAAATATATATGATCGGGATTAAGGGCGTGGGCATGACAATGTTGGCGCAGTATTTGGCCGCGAACGGAAAAGAAGTTTCGGGCAGCGATATCGCGGAAAAGTTTATGACCGATAAGGCGCTGAAGGAGGCGGGGATTAAAGTGGTTGAAAAATTTGGCGCGGGCAACATTCCTCCCGGCGCCGACTTGATAATTTATTCAAGCGCGTATAATAAAGAAAACAACGCCGAAGTTGCCACGGCGCTGGCGGGAAAGCAAAAAGTGATGGCTTACGCCCAGGCCTTGGCCGAAGTCTTCAACCAAAAATACGGCATCGCGGTTGTTGGCTCGCACGGCAAAACCACCACCGCGGCCTGGCTTGGCTATGTATTGGACAAAGCGGGAATTTCGCCTTCGGTTATGTCCGGCTCTTACGCGCCGCAGTTTAACGGTTTTGGCCTGGTTGGCAAATCCGATTATTTGGTTGCCGAATTGGATGAGTACCAGAATAAATTAAAACATTTCCAGCCCAAGGCGGTTTTATTGAATAATATTGATTACGACCATCCGGATTTTTTTCCAACCATGGAAGATTATCAGGATGTTTTTATTGAATTCATAAAAAAAATTCCCAAAAAGGGCTTTTTAATCGCCAATTTTGACGATCCGATTATTAAGAAGATTGCCAATGTGAATTGCAAGGGGAAAGTTATTAGTTATGCTATTGACGAGGCGGCTGATTATACGGCCTATGATATAAAACATAATAACGGCAAACAGTATTTTAAAGTGAGAATGGGAAATAACGAGGACGGCGAGCTCGGGGATTTTTGCGTTCAGCTCGCGGGCAGGCATAATATTTCCAACGCTCTGGCCGTGATTGCCGCTTGCGTTGAGCTGGGCGTGGAATTGGTTGACATAAGAAAATATTTGGAAGAGTTTACCGGCACTGCTCGGCGCATGCAGGTTTTGGGCGAGTTTAACGGCGCGATTATAATTGACGATTACGCGCACCACCCGACGGAAATCAAGGCGACCTTGGCCGGCGCCCGCGAATCGTACCCTAAAAATAAATTAATCGTTGTTTTTCATCCGCACACATTCAGCCGGACAAAAGCTTTGCTTGACGATTTTGCCGGAAGTTTTGGCGCAGCGGATGAGGTGATTGTCTTGGATATTTACGGCAGCGCGCGCGAAATTCATGGAGGGGTTAGCAGCAAAGATTTGGTTAAAAAAATCGTAGAGGCGCAAAATTTTGCGTCTAAAAAAAATATACAATACATTCCGACTTTAGATGAATGCGAGAAGTATTTAAGAAAAAATATTGAAAGAGGCGATGTGGTTTTGTTAATGGGAGCCGGGGATGTATTTAGGATAGGGGAGAATTTAATTTATGAATAAATAGTCTTATTATTAAATCATACAAAATTTACCCAATTTTAAATAACAATTTAATTTTCTCGGATAAAAACTGCCGTGTTTTTTACGAGATAAAAACCTATGGAAAGAATTGAAGAAATAAACAATATAGAAAAAAGAGAACCATCTAAATGGGAAGATATTAAAGTGTTTCGAGTCAGGCATGGAGACAGTAAATACAATGAACATATGAAAACAGGCAAAGAGGATAAAAATGATCTTACCGAAACAGGCATTCAACAGGCTTTGGATGCAGCAAAAACTATTGAAAGCCAATTAAATAAAGATAATGATATTATTTGCTTTGCTCATAGCCCAAGATTTCGAGCTGTGAACACTATGGTGGTTGTTAAAGAATATCTTGCTTCAAGAGGCTTTTTAATTTATGAAGATATAAAAGAAAGAGAAAGGCAAGAAAGGATTAGGGGAGCGGATCTCGTTGACTATGAAGGGTCTATTGTTGCTCCGGAAGACGAAAAACATTCAGAACTGTATTTGAAAAGAATGAAAGAATCCTTTAAAAGTATGCCTCGCGGCGAGTCTTTAGGAAAATATTCAATGCTTGGGGAAATTGAAATGTTTGAAGATCCGGAAAACGTAAAAAAACGAGCTAGAAATCAATTAACCTTTTTAATGCGTGTCGCCCAAAATATTCAGACTAAAATAGATAAGCATATCGTAATAGTACAAGTTGAACATGAAGAAACCATTGATGAAACATTAAAAATATCCAGCCAGGGCAAACTCGGAATTTTAAAAGATGAGCCAATAGGCAAGGGAGAGGTTATGCAGTTAAATATTCCAACAAAAGGGGATGAAATTAAAGCCAAGTTATTAAATAAAGATGTTGAATTAAAGCCGTTGCACTATGATTATATAAAAAGAATTTTTAAAGCAGAAGCATAAAATTATGATTATTTCAGGCAAGGTAAAAATTATAAAAAAACCAAAAGATTATTATAAAATCAAAGATGAAGTTATTGTTATCGCGAAAAATACCACTCCTGATATTGTTGTTGTAATTAACAAGGTGTTAGCCATAATTACCGAGGTGGATAATAAATTATGCCATGCCGCAATAATTGCCAGAGAATATGGAAAGCCTTTAATAATGGGACAGATAAATGCCACAAAAAAATATAAAGACGGCGATACAATATCCATAAATATCATTTCTAAAATAATATGTTGAGTTTGCTCAAAAATACTTATTTGTTAAATAATAAACAAACAGAACTTGATATTGAAAGATTGTGGCGCAAGTATCAAGGTGTTTTGGATAAAAACAATCCCACATGGGAAGAAATGAACGAAGCAAGAGCAATTTTATATTTTATCGGTTATTTATATCCGGAGAAAATTGCTCTTGAATCTTTGGAAAGAAGAATCAAGTTGATTAAGCCGAAAATTATATTAGATGATTTTTTGTTGATTATAGACAGCCAAGACAAAAAAGCGCTATCTAAATATAAAAATAACAAAAAATTTAATCAATTAAAAGAATTTTATTTGATTGTTAAGACGATAAAAAATAAGGTTAATAAAGACGGCACATATTTGGACGAAGCTATTTTTAATAAAAAGTATAATAAGTTAAAGCCGAAAGATTATTTTTAAATTATGATTCAATCCAAAATAAAACAAAACATTCCCCTAGCTCCCTTGACTACTTTTAAGATCGGCGGGCCGGCTAAATATTTTGTTGAAACAGAAACCAAGGGAGAATTGGCCGCGGCTTTTGATTGGGCTCGCGAAAATAAAGAGCCGGTTTTTGTTTTGGCCGGCGGCAGCAATGTTTTAATTAATGATAAAGGCGTGGATGGGTTAGTTGTGAAAATATGCAATTCCGGCATTAAGGTTATGGGCCAAAGATTAGATTGCGGCGCGGGCGCCGGTTTGATGGCGGCGGCAAGAACGGCTATAAGCGCGAATTTAACCGGTTTGGAGTGGGCGATCGGCATTCCCGGCACGGTTGGCGGAGCTGTCCGCGGCAATGCCGGGGCGTATGGAAAATCTATGAGCGGCGCGGTGGAAACTGTAACGGTTTTTGATGCCAAGAAAAAGAATTTTTTTATTTTTAGCAATAAAGACTGCCGCTTTGATTACAAAGAGAGCGTTTTTAAAGGCGATAATGGCGAACAATCAAGATTGATTTGGCAAGTAATTATAAAATTGGAAAATGGTAACGCCGCTGAAATTAAAGAATTATCAGATAAATATTTAAAATATCGCCAACAAACCCAGCCAAAACTGCCAAGCGCCGGATGTGTTTTTAAAAATTTGTTAATCGCGAATTTGCGCGAATGTGATGAAAATTTAGCGAATGAAGCCATAGAAACAGGCGCGGGAAAAGATGATAAAGTCGGAGCCGGCTGGCTGATTGATAAATTAGGGCTGAAAGGCAAGGCCATCGGCGGAGCAAAAATCAGCTTGGAACACGCGAATTTTATCGTTAATACCGGAAAGGCGACCGCCGAAGATGTTGTTGCTCTGATTAGTTTTATCAAACAGCAGGCGCGGGACAAATTCGGCGTGCAATTGCGGGAAGAAATAGAATATTTAGGCTTTTAAAACTCCTACAAATCAACCCTGGCCGCGTCCGCAGGCAGGCAAATCTTTTGTGGGAGTTTTTATTATGCAAAAAACAATTACACCCCCCTTGACTAATAAAATCATTTGTGCTATTTTAATGTAATAAATATTAGACAAAAATTTAATAAATCTGTTTAATATATTTTATCGTAAAGGAATTTCAATATTACCATTCGTATGTCCCGCATTTGTAGTTGCGGGTTCGCGAAGCGGATAACTTAAAAATATGGATAATAAATCGGATAACCAATCAATTTTAGATCAAATTATTACTAACCACCAAGCCGAGAAAGTGGCCAATTTGGACGCGGTTGAAATTATAAACAGCTTATTCAGCAAACTTAACGGCCGCGAGCGCGATGTTTTAATCTGCCGTTTCGGCTTGCACGGCCGGGGCAGGGAAACTTTGGAAAAAATCGGCAAAACCCATAATTTAACCCGCGAGCGCATCAGGCAAATTGAAACTTGCGGCATAAAGAGATTAAGGCAGTTGAATGACTTGGAAAACCGCGTCAGCGAATTAAAGGAAGTGATTAACCAATTGCTTGAAGAGCATGGCGGCTTGATGGAGCGGGAATATTTGCTTGATAATTTAATTAATTTTTCCGCGGGCGGCGCGAAAGCGAAAATTGACGACAAGGAAATCCATAAAAGCCATTTGAATTTTTTAATTTCCAAATTATTGAACAGCGAATTTGAAGAAGTCAATTCCGACAATTTAAAGCATTCATTTAAATTAAAATTTCAAGCCATAGACCATTTGGAGGAATTGGCGGAAGAATTGCTGGACAAAATCAAACAAGCCAAAAAAGTATTTTTAACCGAGGAGCTCATAAATTTAATCAAAGAGCTTGAAGGATATCAAAAACATCAAGACAAGCTGAAAGCCCCGAATAATATTGATATTTCCAGCGCTTTAGGCGGCGAATTTTATAATGAAAATTCGGAATTGATAAATGAGCATAAAGCGATATATTCTCTTTTGCGCGCGGCCCGGAGGATTGAGCAGAATAAATTCGGCCATTGGGGAGTTTATGATTGGCGCGAGATCAAGCCGAAAACCATTAATGATAAAATTTATTTAATTTTAAAAAATCACGGCAAGCCGATGCATTTCGCGGAAATCGCCGGCAAAATCAATCAAGTGGAATTTGATAAAAAACAAGCCAACACGGCCACGGTCCACAACGAATTGATTTTGGATAAAAAATATGTTTTAGTCGGCCGCGGCCTGTACGGCCTGAAGGATTGGGGGTATCAGAAAGGAACAGTGGCGGATGTTATCGCGGAAATTTTAAACGAAGCCGGCGCCGCGATGAGCCGCGATGAAATTATCAATAAAGTGTTGGAAAAGCGCCTAGTTAAAAAGGCCACTGTTATTTTGGCCTTGATGGATAAAGACAGGTTTGAAAAAGCGGATGGGAAATATAAAGTAAGAAGTTAAAATAAAAACGGGTTTGGGGTTTTGTTGGAAATTTAATAATACCTTGAATCTGTTTTTTGTTTGCCAAAAGGCGGGGAAATGTGGTAAAATATTGTTAATATGGATATTGTAATTGATTTCAGTTTTATCAAAGAGCTCGGGGCGCTGCCGCCTTATCTTGTAATGTGGCGCTTATTTTTAGCCGGCGGCTGGATGCCGATGGCTGTTACTTTCATTTGGCTGGCTAAAGAGCTTTGGCTTTTTTACATAAAGCAGAAATGGGGCGCTACGCAGAAAAGCGTATTGTTGGCGATTGATATTCCGCGCGGCAACGAGCAGTCGCCGAAAGCGGTTGAGAATATGTTCAGTTATTTGGCCGGCGCCCACGGCTCCATTAATTTAATAGAAAAATATTGGGAAGGAAAATTCCAGCTTTCTTTCAGCTTGGAGACTGTAAGCATAGACGGCTATACCCAGTTTTTAATCCGTACGCCGGAGCCGTTCCGCGATTTGGTTGAATCGGCTGTTTACGCCCAGTACCCGGACGCGGAAATTACCGAGGTTAATGATTATACCGCGGGAATACCGACGAGATACCCGGACGACGAGTACGATGTCTGGGGAACTGAATTTATCCAGGCCAACAGCTCGGCTTACCCGATAAAAACCTATAAAGAATTTGAAAATTTGCTGGGCGCTCCCGAAGTCCGCTATAAGGACACGATGGCGTCGCTGATGGATTTATGCAGCAGCTTAAGAAAGGGGGAGCAGCTTTGGTACCAGATTATCTTGATACCGACCGGCTTTGACTGGCCCAAAATCGGGGACAAAGAGATTGGAAAAATTTTAAAAGAGAAAGACACTTCAAAAAATATCGGCGATTCAATCATTGATTCAATAATGAATTTCATTGATTTTATCGGAGAAATGATTTTGCCTCTTTGGGGCGAAGAGGCCAAGAAAGAGGTAAAAGAAGAGGTTTTTAAAATTATGAATTTAAAGCCGAAAGAAAAAAAGCAGGTTGAATCCATCCAGGAAAAAGTTTCAAAATTGGGCTTTGAATTTAAAATAAGAGTCGTTTATGTCGCCAAGAAGGATCTGATGAACAAGCCGAAGGTGGGCAGCGGCTTTGTCGGCTTTATGAAGCAGTTCGCCACGCTTGACTTGAATAATTTAAAGCCGGATACGGAAAAAACCTATACTAAGGCCTCTTATTTTTTCGTTGAAAGCCGGCTTAACGCCAAAAAGAACAATATCATCAGAAATTACATAGCAAGAGATGATTTTAAAGGCAGAAAACCCGGCATTCTCAATATTGAGGAGCTGGCCACTATTTGGCATTTTCCGGTTGAAGCCGTAGTTAAGGCGCCGATGATACAAAAAGCGCCGGGCAGAAAAGCCGAGCCGCCGATGCGGCTGCCAATCAGCGAAGGAACGGCAAGCGAAAAAACAATAGAGCCGATTTTTGAAGAGCCGGGAGGCGAGGGCGTAAAAACCAAAGCCGTTCCGCCGAACAATCTGCCGGTTGCTTGATCACGCGAATAAATAAATTATTATATATGAACCATGATGAAATAACAATTTTTGCCGAAACTACTTTTCGCAATCAATTCAGAAAATTCGGCATCAAGACCGATGATCGCCGCAGGCATATGTATTTAATCGGCAAGACAGGCATGGGCAAATCAACTTTGCTTGAAAATATGGTTGTTGAAGATATCAGGGCCGGCCGCGGCGTGGTTTTAGTTGATCCTCACGGGGATTTAGCGGAAAAAATTATTGAATATATTCCGTCTAATCGGGTTAATGATGTGATATATTTTAATCCGGCCGACATTGAATACCCGATCGCCTTTAACGTGGTGGAGCAGGTGGAGCCGCATCTGAGGCATTTGGTGGCTTCCGGCTTGATCGGGGTTTTTCAAAAGCTTTGGGCTGATTCCTGGGGGCCTCGGCTTGAATATATTTTGCGCAATACGATATTGGCCATATTGGACTATCCGGGATCAACTCTTTTGGCCGTAACCAGGATGCTGTCCGATAAAGCTTTCAGGAAAAAGGTTATTGAAAAAATACAAGATCCGGTGGTTAAAGCATTTTGGGTTAACGAGTTTGCCGGTTACGCGAATAATTTCGCGTCTGAAGCGGTTTCGCCGATTCAAAACAAAGTCGGACAATTTTTGTCAAGCTCCCTGATCAGGAATATTGTCGGCCAGGTCAAGTCATCCATTAATTTGCGCGACGTGATGGATCAGGGCAAAATTTTGATTTTAAATTTAAGCAAAGGGCGCATCGGCGAAGATAATTCGGCGCTTCTTGGCGCTATGGTTATCACTAAAATTCAATTGGCGGCGATGAGCAGGGTGAATATTCGCGAAGAGGAGCGCAAAGATTTTTATTTGTATATTGACGAGTTCCAAAATTTTACCACGGACAGCTTTGCCAATATTTTGTCCGAAGCGAGAAAATACCGCCTTAATTTAATCATGGCGCATCAATACATTGAACAGCTTGGCGATATGGTCAAGGCCGCTGTTTTCGGCAATGTCGGCACCTTGGTTGTTTTTAGAGTAGGCGCGATTGACGCTGAAGAATTGGTTAAAGAATTCACCCCTACTTTCATAGAAGAAGATTTGGTTAATTTGCCCAAATACGAAATGTATTTAAAACTGATGATAGACGGAGTGGCCTCCGACCCTTTTTCGGCGCGCGGATTGCCGCCTTTGCTGAAAGAAGAAAAGATGGACAATATTGAAAAAGTCGTTAAAGTGTCAAGAGAAAGATACGCCAACAGCAGGGAAGAGGTTGAGGATAAGATTATGCGCTGGCATGCCAGCGATGAAGACAAAAAGATTATTAATAACGCGCCGGTTCAGCCAGCCGCGAAAGAGCGAATAAATAATTTCGCAAGCAAAAAAATGGACGCGGTGGAAGCAAAAAAGCCGGAAGTTTATAACGATATTTATAAATACGACGCGAAATGCAGCCGGTGCGGCAAAACAACAAAAATTTCTTTTATTCCCGATGGCGTAAGGCCTGTTTTTTGCAAGGAGTGCCTGGCGTTGTCGCGGCTGGAAAAACGGGAAGAATTTGAGGAAAGAAAAAGGGTGAAAAAAGAAGAGCTGGCGAAAGTTGACCGAGAAGAATTATCATTCGCCCAGCTTAAAGAAAAAAAGCCGGTTGATTTTCGCGGCAGAGAGATAGGCGGCGGCAAACAGACAGTGGCAAATAGCAATCGGAATGAAGACAAGGAGAATAATAATGAAAGTAAATTAAGCGAGGGGGAAGAGGTGAGGTTTTAAATTATGAAAATAGAATTGGCAAAAAGCGCGGGATTTTGTTTCGGGGTAAGGCGGGCATTAGAGATGGTGGAAAAAAATATTAAGCTTGCGAAAAAGCCGATTAGGATGTACGGGTATTTGGTTCATAACGAGGAAGTAGTGAAAAAAATGGCCGCCAAAGGCATTGAAGTCATAAATTCTTTAGAAAATATTTGTCAGGGGACATTAATTATCACCGCACACGGCATCAGCCCGAAGATTAAAGAAGAGCTTGCCGGAAGAAAGGAGCTGGATTTAATTGATACAACCTGCCCGAAAGTTTTAAAAGTTCATAGTTTGGCCAACCGTTTGCGCGAGGAAAACAGGCAGGTTTTGATTTTCGGCGATTCCGACCATAAAGAAGTTTTAGGCATTAAAGGAGCGGCTGATGGCAAAGCCGTTGTTTTTTCATCTGTTGAAGAATTGAAGCAAGTTAATATCGGCAAAAAAATAAAATACGGATTAGTGGCGCAGACCACAAAGGATTTTAAAGAATTTAAAGAAGCGGAAAAAAGCGCGCGCGAAAGAGCCGATGACATTAAAATTTTTAATACTATCTGCCCGGCCAGCCGGGAAAGGCAAAGCGAAGCAAGGCGGTTGGCGAAAAAACATAATGTTATTTTGGTTGTCGGCTCGCGGCTGAGCGCCAACACAACCCGGCTTTATGAAATTTGTTCAAAAATAAATCCCAACGCTTATTTTATCAATACCGCCAAAGAGTTAAAAAAAGAATGGTTTCGCGGCAAGGCGAGCGCCGGCATAACCGCTGGAGCTTCAACGCCGGATTGGGTGATAAAAGAGGCAGTTGAAAGAGTGAAAAAATTTTAATATTATATTTGTAGTATTTGAATATAATTTGCAGTATTCGCATTATATTTATGATAAAAAGAAGAAAAACCAAAAAAATTAAAATAGGAAATTTGCATATCGGCGGCGGAGCGCCGATAGTCGTGCAGTCAATGGCCAATACTGATACGCGGGATGTCAATAAAACCGCGGCGCAGATTAAGGAACTTGAGCGCGCGGGATGCGAGATGGTTAGGGTGGCTGTGCCTGACATGGCGGCGGCCAAAGCGCTCGGCGCGATTAAAAAGCGGATAAATATTCCGTTAGTGGCTGACATCCATTGTTCGGCTGATTTGGCGCTGGAAGCGATAAGGCAGGGCATAGACAAACTGCGAATCAATCCAGGCAATATCGGCGACGAAAAAAAGATTAAAGAGGTTGTAACGGCGGCTAAAAAGAATAAAATCCCGATTAGAATCGGAGTAAACGCCGGGTCGCTGGAAAAAGATTTGCTAAAAAAATACAAAGGCAAAGCGACCGCCAAAGCAATGGCAGAGTCGGCAATGAGGCATATTAAAATATTGGAAAAGCATAATTTCAAAGATATTTTAATTTCCTTAAAGGCCTCGGATATTGAAAGGACGGTTGAGGCCTACCGCCTGCTTTCGCGGGCGGTGGATTATCCGCTGCATATCGGCGTGACCGAAGCCGGCACGATTTTTCGAGGGACCGTGATGTCTTCCATCGGCTTGGGCATTTTGCTTTACGAGGGCATCGGCGATACCCTTCGCGTTTCTTTGACAGCCGACCCGGTTGAAGAAATCAAGGTTGCCTGGGAGATTTTAAAATCTTTGAATTTGCGCCGAAGAGGAATTACCGTTACCAGCTGCCCGACCTGCGGCAGGACGGAAATTGATTTAATCGGCCTAACCAATAAAGTTGAAGACGAGATGCGGAAAATCAGCAAGAATCTCCATGTGGCCGTGATGGGCTGCGTGGTTAATGGCCCGGGCGAGGCGCGCGAAGCCGATTTAGCCATTATCGGCGGCAGGAAAGCCGGGCTGATAACCAAAAAAGGAAAAATAATAAAGAGAGTAGCTGAAAAAGATTTGTTAAAAGAATTTGTAAAAGAAGTTAAAAGATATTAAAAACCCCGGTAATAAAATAATTTTGATTTTTGATTTTTTTCTATGGATTATTTAAAAATAGGCAAAGCAACCGACTTGGAAGGCAAAGACAGGAAATTATATCGAGCGTTTGAAATACTGCCCGGTTCTTTGTCATGGGCGACCCTGCTGATTTTGCTGGTTATGTCTTATTTCAAGCCGGTTTGGGTGGCGTATTTTATTATCGCCTTTGATGTTTATTGGCTGCTGCTGGTT
>JAHIME010000041.1 GCA_018896595.1 Patescibacteria group bacterium | reverse complement strand
TTATAAGTAGTCCCCTCCTCTAAGATTAGAGGAGGGCAAGGGAGGAGTTGAAAAATATATTTACTCCACCCCAACCCTCCTCTTAAACAAGAGGAGGGAGTTATAAGTAGTCCCCTCCTCTTAAACAAGAGGAGGGAGTTATAAGTAGTCCCCTCCTCTAAGATTAGAGGAGGGCAAGGGAGGAGTTGAAAATTATGAGCCATACAAAAATAAAAACCATCTTCATCGGCACTTCCGACTTCGGCATTCCCGCTTTAAGGGTGCTATTAAAAGACAAGCAATTTGAAATAATCGCCGTTATAACCCAGCCGGACAAGCCAACCGGCAGAAAGCAAATTCTCACTCCCCCGCCGATTAAAGCAGAGGCGGAAAAATATCAAATTCCGGTCTTTCAGCCAGGGCGAATAAATAATCTAAAATCACAAATCGCAAATCTAAAATCGCAAATTATTATCATTGCCGCTTACGCCCAAATCATACCCGAAGAAATTCTTAATCTGCCGAAATACGGCTGTATCAATATCCACGGCTCGCTTCTGCCAAAATACCGCGGAGCCGCCTGCGTTCAGGCCGCTATTTTAAACAACGACAAACAAACAGGAATAACCATTATAAAAATGGACAAAGGGCTTGATACCGGCCCGATTCTATGGCAAGATAAAATAAATATTGAATCTGGCGATACAGCTGGCGCGCTTTATGAAAAATTATCGCTTCTGGGAGCGAAAATTTTGCCCGTTGCCATAAAAAAATATATCGCCGGCGAAATCAAGCCGATTCCGCAAAACAATGCGAAAGCAAGTTATGTTAAACGGCTTAAAAAACAAGACGGCTTGATTGATTGGGCGAAATCAGCCGTTGAAATAGAACGTTTTATAAGAGCAATGGCGCCTTGGCCAAGCGCGTATACTATAACAAAAAACAAAAAACAAAAAACAAAAAACAGTTTAATGTTAAAATTATTGGAATCAGAACATGAAATATTGCAAATTAATAAAAATAAATATAAAATTGGAGAAATTTTTCTGTATAATAATAAATTAGCCGTTCAGTGCGGCAAAGACGCGCTGATTATAAAAAAACTCCAGCTTGAAGGAAAAAAAGAAATGAAAAGCGAGGATTTTATCAAAGGCAATAATTGGATTATAGGCAGTATTTTAAAATAACGGCAAAAATCTAAAATTTTAAAATTTGGCCCCTTCGTCTATCGGTTAGGACACATGGTTCTCATCCATGAAAGAGGAGTTCGACTCTCCTAGGGGCTACGGAAAAAAATAAAAAGGCGCCGTTTAAAAGTTTAAAAAGTAGTTAACGGCGCCTTATGTTCGGTTTACCGAAGAAAGAGAAGAAAGGCGAAGGCATGGTTCTGCGTATTTGCATTGCGATTGATCGCAAAAACCACTCTTGGCTTTGCCAAAACAATCAAAATTGCCTTCTTTCAGTTGCCTCCTGCGAATAACAGGAGTTGTTGTTTTTTTTAAACAAAGATCACATATTCCACCCGTGGGGGTGGTACAATTAAAGGAATTTGGAGAATCTGCCTCCCATCTTTTTCCACATTCAATACATATTACCGGTTTTTTATAATCACCGATGCCATTACCACCATTACCATTACCGGCTTTTGACATATTCATCCCTCCTTTTTTTATTTATTTTAAAAATGTTATCCACACCTCCTTATTGTTATTATACTAAATTATTTTATATTTTTCAATAAAATATAAAAACCGAAATTAAGTTTCGGTTTTTATATTTCCTCCCACATCTCATCCTGCCTGACCAAAAGCTCTTTAGCTCTTAACGGCTCCGCCATGATTTCTTTAACGATTTTTTCCATGCGCATACCCTGCGAGCCCTTAACCAAAATCAAGTCGCCTTCATTAACCCTTTCCTGGATGAATTTGCCGGCTTCTTCGGCTCGGGCGAAATGAAAAATATTATCGGCGAGCATGCCGGCTTTTTCCGCTCCTCTGGCAATATCGCGCGCTCTTTCGCCAACCGCGATTAATTTGTCAATTTTATCCTTAACCGCCTGGCGGCCGACCTCTTTATGCCCCTGCTCGCTGTAGCCGCCTAATTCAAGCATATCGCCCAAAACAACAAAACGGCGCGCGCCTCTGGCTAAAGGAACCTTGCCCGCGATTTCCAAAGCCGCTACGGAAGATTGCGGCGAAGAATTATAAGTATCGTCAATTATTAAAGTATTCTTTATGCCGTTAATCAGGTTCATTCTGCCGCGCGGAGAATTAAACTTGCGCAAGGCCTGGGAAATTTCAATCAAATTCAAGCCGTAAACAACGCCGGCGGCCGCGCCCGCCAAAGCGGCGTAAACCGCGGCATAGCCGATTACATTCGGCAGCAAAACCGGCGCGGTTGAACCGCCATAACTTAATTTAAAGCTAATGCCGGCCAGCTTTGCCGCGTTCGCTTTATTCGCTAAATCAGCTTGATATTCGCTCGCATGCGCGATATCGGAAAAACTGAAAATTACTTCCCGCGCCCTGACATCGGCGTTTTCATCAAAGCCGTAAGTCAATGCCGCGGCTTCAGTCAGTTTTGACATCTGCCTGGCTCTTTCATCGTCGTAATTTAAAACAGCCCTGCCTGATTTCGGCAAATTACTTATTAACTTGCCTTTTTCTTTTTGGATATTGCCGACTGAGCCGAAAAATTCCAAATGAACAGGTCCGATTAAAGTCACTATCCCGATTTTGCATTTAACGATGCTGTTTAAATAATCCATATCCCCGGGCCTGTCAACGCCCATTTCCAATATTAGAATTCGGGGATAATTCACGTCTTTAATTAAAATTAATTTTAAAGCTTTGAAAAACACCGCCAGCCAGCCGAAAACGGATTTGCCCGGCGAATCAACGCCGATAACGGTAAGGGGCAGGCCTATTTCATTGTTGTAATTTTTTATGTTCCTGCGCGCGTTAAACTTGGAAGCAAGCACCGTATAAACCGCTTCTTTGGCGCTGGTTTTTCCGACACTGCCGGTAATGCCGATGACATCCGGCTTGTATTTCGCCAAAATCATCTTAGCTAATATTTTAAGTTTGAATTGTATAATTTTTTTCATATATTTACCTTTCCTTCGGCACTTGATAATAGTTTAATATA
>JAHIME010000105.1 GCA_018896595.1 Patescibacteria group bacterium | reverse complement strand
CCATGCTGCTGAAACAAAATCGGATGCGTCGCCCCTCCCTGCCCGAGGCGGCCAGGGCCAGGCTCCGCCCGTCTGTAGGGCTTCTGTCCCGGAACGCGATCGGCGGCGATGTCCCTGCCAACCCAGGCGTCCGAAGCGGCCGCAGGCAGGGACATCGCCTCGTGTGCCCAAATCGAAAGGTCAAGACCAACCATCCCGACATCCTCGCCGTCCCCGCCAACCCAGGCGACCGAAGCGGCCGCAGGCGGGGACGGCTTTTCTTGTCGCCAAATCGAAAGGTCAAGACCCCCATCGCGTTCGGCGTCGCTGTCCCCGCCAACCCAGACACGCGAAGCGCGCGCAGGCGTGGACATCGCCGCGTGTGGCCAAATCGAAAGATCAAGACCCTGGCTGCGGGCAGAAAGACACCTGCCCCGCAGCCAGACTTCCGACAACCTCCAGTTACCGTAAGCTGGCCGAAACGGCCACTTACGGGACAGGCGGCCACAACCACAGTTCCATCACGACAATGGCCACAAACTCGTGCTTGCGACACAGGGATTGTGGCCATTGTCGTCGATCCGTGACGGGCGGATGAGGATGGTGGCAGCGTTGCAGTCGTCGGGGTCGCGCCGAAGCGTCGCTCCTCACCGGCTTTGTGCACCGCCGCCACCCCAGTATTCCCCCGCCCTCCCTCGCGGTTGCAATCGCCCGCGGTGCCGCGCTCCGCGCCGCCCCGTCGGGCGATTAACACCCGCTCCCGTCCGCCCCGAAGGGGCTCCCTTCCTGCCTCCGGGTCGCGCCTGACGACCGCTTCGCGGCGACAGGCGCGGCCCTCCGGCAAAAGGTACTTTCCCTTTGCCCGGTCCCGGCAGACTTCGCTTCGCTCAGACTGCCGGGCCTCGGGTTTTACACGGACGGCTCCGCGTCCTTCGGACGCTCCGCTCGTCCGCACAAACATGAATAAGGTGCACCCGACAGCCGCCTGACTCCTCCTTCGCCGGGGACAGGCGACTGCGGGCGTTCTTTTTATCTTGTCGGGGAGACTTTTGATTTTCAGATTATCTGGTCAGACATTGTCTGATTAAATGGGACTATATTTATGGCGTTTGGAATTTCTTCATCATTTCGTCATCGAACGTGACGAGCTCTGTTTCATATTCCTTGGCTGTCTGCATCACCAGGGCGTCCATGCCCCGAACACCCTTTTGAATGGCGATATCGGCGGCGTCTTCGGCCGCCTTTTGATCCAAGATGACAAAGGAGATATTCTCGATCTTGAGCAGTTCTTCCTTTACCTCGGCCGCCAGCTCCTCGGAGCCGGTTCTGCGTCGAATCGCCGCGACAACCTCTACGAAGACGGAATAAGGCATGATGGCCACATCCCCGCCGGCGATGACGGCTTCCCAAATCTGCATGGCCTCGCCGTGTCGTGATTCATTTTCAAGCAGGGATGAGATGATAACGGAACTGTCGATGGTCAGTCTTTTCATCATACCCTATCCCGCTGCTGCCGGATTTCATCGACGGCGGATACATGATCCCATCTGACGGATATCTTCTCTCCCAGCGACTTCCAGGCGTTGATCTTCCGGACGGCTCTGACAGCGGGCTGCACCTTCAGCAGTATCATCTCTTTTCTGATTTCGTTCAGTTCATGGACGACTCTGTCCAATCGCTGTTCCATTGCGGTAGGCATGGCAAACCTCCTCTCCTGCATTCATTCTTCTGTTGAAAATCGTCTTCAAGTGCCGCGTAAAGGAAGATGCTGGTATCAACAAAGACCCGGCTATCGTTCATGGATTTCGTCTCTGGAGGGGATGGATATCTTCGTCACCCGGACGGGGTTCATGAACAACCCGGCAAAACGCTCTTTCTTTTTCTGTACGGGTCGCACGACGACCTTCAACTCAGTTTCCCGGAACTCATCGGGAATCTGAATGAATTTACTCATCTCCCTGCCGGAAACCACCGTGGAGTAGGTTTTCATCGGTTTCACCTTCTTTCGATGTCATTATAGCATCACTGCTTTACTTTTTCATTATTAAAAACGATGGCCGCGATATTCTTGACCGGCGTCGATGGTCGGCCTTTTAATCATACCCTATCCCGCTTCCCGCTGCCTGATTTCATCAACGGCGGAAACATGATCCCGCCTGACGGAAATCTTCTCTCCCTGCAATTTCCAGGTGTTGCTTGTACCTGACGGCTCCGGCAGCGGGCTGTACCTTCTGCAGAATCATCCGTAAAAACAGCCTTTGATGTTGACAATAGTCGGGAAGCCTGTAGAATGGCGCTGAAAAACGGATTTTTCGTGAAGTAATCGTGAAGTAATCGTGAAGTAATTTGGTGCAAAAAAGGGGTATTTTGGGGGATAAATCGGGACGGCGCGGGACAGGCAAAAATAGACCCAATATATTGAGATAGCGGCGTTATTTAATTTTTACGCTGTCTTACCGATCCCAATGTTTTGGGACTCAAAATCCCCCGTCCGCAAGGGCATGTCGGTTCGATTCCGTCCTCCGGCACCATGAATCCGATCCTGTTCGGGTTCTTCATTGTATTTCCCATCTCCGAAGTTTTGATGAGAGTCGCCCGTTTCCCGCGGGTCCAATATCCCATTGATGGAGGTTCGCATGAAGCTGTACGATCTGTTCCGGTTGAGCGGCAAGGTCGCCCTCGTGACGGGCGGGGGCAGGGGAATCGGGAAGTTCATCGCCACGGGGCTGGCGGAGGCGGGCGCCGATCTGATCCTCACCTCCAGGAAGATCAAGAATCTGGAGATCACCGCGCAGGCCCTCGCGCAGGAGTTCGGCGTGAAGGTTCTTCCGATTGCCTGTGACATGGCCGATCCGGAGGCGATCGACGCCATGCTCAAAGCGGCGCTGCAGAAATTCCCCCGGATCGACATCCTTGTGAACAACGCCGGGGCCACCTGGGGGGCGCCCACGCTGGAATTTCCTCTGGAAAAATGGGATCAGCTTTTCAACGTGAACGTACGCGGCGTCTGGGTCCTGACCCAGAAGGTCGCGAACCTGATGAAGAACCAGGGCGGCGGAAACATCATCAACATCTCGTCGGTCATGGGGTTCCGGGGATCGGAGGAACTGCTCCATCCGGCCGTTCCGTACAACTCAACGAAGGCGGCGATCAACCTGCTCACGATGAACCTCGCTGTGAAGCTCGCGCCCTACAAGATCCGCGTGAATGCAATCGCCCCCGGCTTCTTCCGGACCGACATGATGGCCTACATTGAGAAGCCGGAATTCAAGCCCGCCTATGACTTGACGCTTGCAAACATCCCACTCAAGCGGATCGGGGATTGCGACGACATGAAGGGGCTTGCCGTCTTCCTTGCCTCGGACGCCTCGGCCTACATGACGGGGCAGATCCTGGTGAACGACGGCGGCCTGCTGGCGAAGTAACGAGGGAGAGGGAAAAATTGGAGAAAGAGAGCCTTTTCACTAAAAAAGGGGGAAGGGACGAGGGAAAACAGACGCCGCGGGACGCCGCGACGGCGATCCTGCTGCGCGATCGGACGGAGGGACCGTATGAGGTGTTCCTTATGCGTCGCCACCGGAACCAGGCCTTCATGGGCGGGGCCTTTGTCTTTCCCGGAGGCGGCATGGACGACGCCGATGCGGACCCGGAAATTGCGGCCTGCACCGGCGGGTTCCGCGCGGCCGATGCGAAGCGTCTTCTCCAGGAAACGGACCTTCCGGAGGCGATCGCCCTCGGCCTCTTTGTGGCCGCGATCCGGGAGACCTTTGAAGAGGCGGGGGTGCTCCTCGCCCGCGATGCCCGCGGGCGTGTGGTCGATCTGTCCGCTCCGGGGACGGCCGCCCGCTTTTCCTGCTATCGTCTGGAACTCCATGAGGGACGGCTCGATCTGGCGGAGCTGGTCCGGCGGGAAGGGCTCGTCTTCGCCCCCGATCTTCTCGTCCCCTACGCACACTGGATCACGCCGGAGATCGAACCCCGGCGGTTTAATACCCGCTTCTTTCTGGCGCGCCTCCCGGAGGGGCAGGTTCCCGTCCACGACCGGCTGGAGCTGACGGAGTCCTCCTGGATGACGCCCGCCTTCGCGCTGGCGGAGCACGAGGCGGGCCGGATCATTCTGATGCCCCCTACGCTGAAGACCATGGAAGAATTGCTATCATTTCCCGATAGCGCGCAGCTCTTTGCGGCCGCCCGGTCGCGACTGATCCGGACGATCCTTCCCGAGGTCTTCCGGACGGCGGACGGCTTCGGCATCCGCCTTCCCCACGATTCGGAATACACGCTGAACGTCGGCAAACAACAGCCCCATCCCGGCGGGAGCACGCGGATCGTCATGGAAGGCGGGATCTGGAGGGCTCGATCGGTCTGAAACCTCCGCCCCTTCGGAAACAGGGCATCTTGTATTGATTCTTGTAAGAATTTGCCCCAACCGTTTTGAAGAAAGGATGACCTTATATGAATCTGATCAAAATCATGCCCTGTCTGGACATGAAAAACGGCCGGGTCGTCAAGGGGGTGCATTTTGTGGACATCCGCGACGCCGGCGATCCTGTGGGGAATGCGGCCTTTTATGAAAAGGAGGGGGCGGATGAGCTGGCAATGCTGGATATCGCGGCAACCCTGGAGAATCGCAAGACCCGCCTCGAATGGGTAAAAAGCGTCGCCGCAGTGATTACGATTCCTCTGACCGTGGGAGGGGGGATCAATAGCCTGGAAGACATCGATCTGGTTCTGGGGGCCGGGGCGAAAAAGGTCTCCATGAACAGTGCGGCCGTGAATCGTCCTGCGCTGATCGAAGAATCGGCGAAAAGATTTGGTTCGGACAAGATCACCGTCGCCATCGATGCCCGGCGGAACGCCACCATGCCTTCCGGTTTTGAGTTGGTCGTTGCCGGAGGAACGAAGCCGGTGGGCAAAGACGCCATTGCCTGGGCGCGCCGGTGCCAGGAACTTGGCGCAGGAGTGATTCTGCCGACAAGCATGGACGGCGACGGCACACTGTCCGGATATGACCTCGAATTCACGAAGGCCGTCGCCGACGTGGTCATCGTCCCCGTCGTGGCGTCAGGCGGGGCAGGGCAGTTGGAGCATTTCTACGAGGCCGTGGTCAAGGGGGGCGCCTCGATCCTGCTGGCGGCTTCGGTTTTCCACTTCCGGACCTTTACCATCGGCCAGGTGAAGGCGTACCTGCGCAGCAGGGGCCTCAATTTGTAAACGCCCCACGCACCGTACTAAAGAAAAGAGATTTGTCTGAGTTTGGATGTCAAGTGAAATTTGCTCACAGGGGACTTCTCTAGAAAGGCCGCGGGTTCATACATGCCCGGATTGGCCATTCATGATGAACTACCGCCTGTCGTTCATCCGCTATGCCGCCCGCAGGGCTTCGACAATCTTCATCCGGGAGGCGCGCAACGCGGGCAGCATGCCGCCGATGAAGCCCATGACGAGTGAAAATGCCATGGCCTGCAGGACGATGCGCCCGGTGAGGGTGAATTTGAAGGCCAATTCCGAAAAAGTCTGAAAGTTCACGGTGGAGACGGTGATGAACTGCATGAAGGACGCACAGAAGAGTCCCGCCGCACCGCCGATGACACCCAGAAGCAGCGACTCCGCGAGAAATGCGGCGAGGATGCTCCGCCGGCTGAAGCCCAGCGCGCGCATCGTTCCGATTTCCCCGATCCGGTTGGCCACCGCCGAATACATGGTGATCATGGCGCCGATGATCGCGCCGATCGAAAAGATG
>JAHIME010000002.1 GCA_018896595.1 Patescibacteria group bacterium | reverse complement strand
GAAGAAATGGGAGAAGATTTAATCAAGAGAATTACGGGGCGTTTTCTGGCAGGCGATTTAAAAACCGGCAAAGGCAAAATTTTAGTTAAGGCCGGCGAGCTGATTACCGAAGAAGTCGCCGAGAAGTTAAACAAAGAAGATGTTAAAGAGGCCAATATCAGGTCGGTTTTGAACTGCAAACTGCATAGAGGGACCTGCGTTAAATGTTACGGCTATGATTTGGGATATAATAAGCCGGTAAAGCAAGGCACCGCGGTCGGCATTATCGCCGCTCAATCCATCGGCGAACCGGGCACGCAGTTGACAATGAGAACTTTCCATACCGGCGGCGTGGCGGGGCAAGAGGATATTACCCAGGGTTTGCCCAGAGTGGAGGAAATATTTGAAGTTCGTCCGCCCAAGAGGAAGGCTTTTATCGCCGACGCTGACGGCACGGTTAAAATAGAAACCGCGCAGAGGACCATTGAAAGCGGAACAGGCAAGGTGACGGTAAACAATTCTCAGGCTAAAATATTAAGAATTTATTACGAGGGAACGGATTCGGATAAATATTATTTTGCCGAAGCGATTAAGGAATTTAAACAGGAATCGCCGCCGGCCGGTAAAAAAATTGACCCGAAAATTTTAATCAAAGACGGCGCTGTATGCAAAAAGGGCGATGAACTTTTCAAAGTCGGCAAAAATTCCGTTAAAGCCAAGAGGGCCGGCGCGGTTAAAATAGAAGATAAGTATATTAAAATCACGGCGCCCGCGGAAAAAACCAAAGAATTTATCGTGCCGAAAGGGTATGGCATCTGGGTTAAAGACGGCGCCGAAGTAAAAGTCGGAGACCAGCTTACCGAAGGAAGTTTTGATTTGCAGCAATTATATAAATTGCGCGGCAGGATGGAAACGCAAAAATATATCATCAAAGAAATTCAATACGTTTACTCATCGCAAGGGCAGCCCTTGAACGATAAGCATGTTGAGATAATCGCCCGGCAGATGTTTTCCAGATTTTATATTCAAGACGCCGGAGACACTGATTTGCTGCCCGGAGAAATAATTGAAAAAGCCGTTTTTGACAAGACAAACAGCGAGAGTAAAAAGCGGGGCAAAAAAGAAGCAAAAGGGGAACTGCTTTTATTGGGCATAACAAAGTCGTCTTTAACCACTAACAGCTTTTTGTCAGCCGCTTCTTTCCAGGAAACAGCCAAGGTATTGATTGACGCCGCTGTTACGGGCAAGATTGACCGCCTTGAAGGCCTTAAGGAGAATGTTATAATCGGCAGGCCGATTCCGGCAGGCACGGGGTTTAAGGGCGGCAAGTAAATATTCAACACCCAACATCCATTCAATATTCAATATTTAAATAATCAACAATTAAGTATTGAGTATTGAGTGTTGGATATTAAATGAATGTTGAATATTGAGTATTGAATATTAAATACGGGATTTGATTAGAATAAGAAATTTATAGTCCGTACTTCCTTACATTCTCATCCGCCAGCCCTTGTATATACTCCAACTCTTTTTTTCCTTCTTCTGATTTAAACAAATGCTTAAATCTGATTTGAGATTTCAAATATTCATCAACTTTCGGCTGAGGGCTGGGGACTTTCATAACATTGGTTAGTTGTCCGTTTGTATATTCCAAAAGCGGATAAAGTCCTGTTTGAGCGGCTAATTTGCCTAATTTTATGGTTTGCGCCGGATCAACGCCCCAGCCCGGGACGCAAGGCGAAAGAATTTGGATATAGGCGGGGCCTTCTATCGCGGCCGCCTTTTTAACTTTAGCGGTTATATCGGCCAAAAAGCCGGCTGTGGTTTGCGCAACATAGGGCAGGCCGTGCGCCAAGGCGATGGCAATCATGTCTTTTTTTCTTTGTTGGGAGCCGATGGAATGGCTGCCGGCCGGAGTGGTGGTCGTATGCGCGGCCCAAGGAGTGGCTCCGCTCGCTTGAATCCCCGTGTTCATATACGCCTCATTGTCATAGCAGACATATAAAATATTTTCTCCTCTTTCCCACATTCCCGAAATCAGGCCGAAGCCGATATCAAAAGTTCCGCCGTCTCCGCCTTGCGCAACCACTTTTATACCCCTTTTAACAAAGGGGGGCAGGGGGGATTTATTTTTTTCCTTATAATCTAAAGCCGCTCTTATTCCTGACGCTACGGCCGATGCGTTTTCAAACAAAGAATGAATCCAGGGCATGCCCCAAGCGCTTTCAGGATAGGGCGTGGTAGTCACTTCAAGGCATCCCGTGGCGTTGGCGATAATGGTATTGGGGCCAAGCGCTTCCGCAACTGTCCGCGCGGCAATAAGCTGGCCGCAGCCGGCGCAAGCTCTGTGTCCGGGAGAGAGGAGAGTTTTTGACTTAGTTGGTTTTGCTATTGTTTTAGTAAGCATATTTTTTAAAAATAAATTAATTCGCCGGTACTATTTGTTCAATATCTTTAACGCTTGTTAATTTATCAAGCTGTCCGATAAACTTTGAAGCGTCAAGTATTTCAATTAAAATCGGCTTGTTGTTGTCTGACAAATGGATAATAAAATTGCCAAATTCGCGAGCGTGGTTAATTTCGCCTTTGGCTATTTCCCAGCAGATTATATTGGCTTCAGGATCGTATTGCATATTTGTATTTTGTATAATGTATTATGTATTATGGTTTTTTAAATATTTTATAAGTCCGTTGATTAATTTATGGACAACGATCGTTTGTTCAGCTACTTTATTAAATTTATCAGCGGTAAAATATTTAACATCTTTGGCTATTAATAATTGATTTTGTATTTCGGTTACCGAACCTCGCGCTATTGAATAAAATTGAACCTTTTCTTTAAATGATTGCCGGCTAAATCCCTCGGCAATATTTGAGGTTATTGAAACGGCCGCTCTTTTTATTTGGTTAGTTAAGCTAAATAGTTCTTCTTTAGGAAAATTTTTGGTTATTTGATAAATTTCAATGACTAATTTATGCCCCTCCTTCCAAGCGTTAAGATCGGTAAATGATTTTATTTTAGTGTTTTCCATAATACAAAATACATAATACTTTATACATTTTTTACAGGATAAAAAGTTATTACTTTGATAATTTCATTCTCCTTTTGGTAAATCACTTTTATTCCATCTTTAAGCGCCGTCAGATACTTGTTTTTTTTGCCGTTTTTATCAGGCGATTTAACCGCGTCTTCAATTTGTTCGCGCGTAAAATAGACTTTGTGCTTATTCAGTATATCAAACTTATTTTCCGCGTATTTTGTGAAATAAATCATATTTTTAATTGCATAAATCATCCGGTGAACCATAAAGACAATCGCCGTTGCAACATTGGTAATTGTAAGAGAGCCAGCCGTCACAAGCTACTCCGGTGGCGCGGCAAGTTCCGCATTCTTTATTTGTGCAAAAACCATTTTCGCCCAATGGAGTTTTGCAAGTGCTTCCATCCGGTAAATAATTACATTCATTAAGATCACAGCCGTAAATCGCCCCGTTTACTTTTGTCGTATAACAAAACTTGTTATTAAAATTGCAATTAGGGGTTGTGTTAACACAGTTATTTTCTTCGCAAATTGTATTGTCGCATTTGGCGTAGATGCCTTCATCTAAAAGATCTTCTTGCTGGCTTGAATTCCAACATACATAAAATAAACCTTCCAAACACTCTTCTGATTGTTTATTATAACATACTTTTTCCCCCGCCGAATTGGTACTGCAGGTCATATTTTCAAAAAATTGCGATCCCGTCAAGCTTTTGCAATTTGTGTATGAAGTATTTTGGCAAGTCGGCACCACGCCGTAAGCGCAGCATCCGGTTGTTGTGTCGGCGGCAGTATTGGATATGCAAGTATTGGTACTCGCGTTTGCCGTTGCGCCGGCCGTGAAGCTTCCTTTACATGCCGTTTTGGCCGTGTTTGACGCTATGCCGTTTACAATGCAACATCCCGTGCCCTCAACTGTCTTTACCGGTGTTATTTTAAAATTAACCAGGTTGGGGTTAACGGTATATAAAATCATATAAGAGCATAAAGCCAAGATTAAGCCGGTAAGCGAAGCTGTAATCCAGGCCTTGGCTTCGCCGATTCTTTCCGCGCTGCCT
>JAHIME010000040.1 GCA_018896595.1 Patescibacteria group bacterium | reverse complement strand
TACAATCGGTTGTCAGATGAACAAATCAGATAGCGAGCGAATAGCCGGGTATTTGGAAAAGCACGGTTATAAAAAGTCGGCTGAAAGAAAAAAGGCCGGCTTGGTTATATTGGTTACATGCGGCGTGCGCCAATCGGCCGAGGACAGGATTTACGGTTTGGTTCCCAAGATAAAGAAAGAAAACCCAAAAGCTAAAATTATTTTAACCGGATGCTTGGTGAACAGGGAAGATGTGAAACGAAGATTGAATAAATATGTGGACATTTGGCTGCCAATAACTGAAATTTTCAATTTTCAATTTTCAATTTTCAATCAATTTACAAATTTTCAATTTTCAATCAAAAAACAGAAAGAGAAAATAAGTTGTGGTAAGGACGATTATTTGTCAATCAAGCCGAAATACAGTTCTAAATTTTCCGCGTTTGTGCCGATTGGCAATGGCTGTAATAATTTTTGCTCCTACTGCGTCGTGCCTTACGCGCGCGGCAGGGAAGTTTATAGGCCGGCAAAGGATATAATCAATGAGGTGAGCGATTTGGTTAGTAAAGGTTATAAGGAAATTATTTTGATAGCCCAGAATGTTAATAGCTACAATTCGCCATTTACGCCAAAAAACGCCAAAAAACGCCAAAATATAAATTTTTCTAAATTATTAAGATTAATAAATGATATTCCCGGTGATTTTTGGATTAGGTTTTTTACCAGCCACCCCAAAGATATGAGCGATGAGCTGATTAAAACAATCGCCGGATGCGGCAAGGTTTGCCGCCATATCCATTTGCCGGCGCAAGCAGGAGATGACAAGATACTAAAAGCTATGAATAGAAAATATACCGTAGAATTTTATAAAAAATTAATTGGGAAAATAAAAAAAGTTTTAAATTTTAAATTTCCAATTTTAAATTTTCAAAAAATTTCCAATTTCCAATTTCCAATTTCTAAATTTAACTGGGAGCCGCCGGTTGCTGTAACCACGGATATTATCGTCGGCTTTCCCGGCGAGACCAAAAAGCAGTTTAACAATACCGTAAAATTATTTAAGGAAGTGAAATTTGATATGGCGTATATTTCCCGATACAGCCCGCGCCCGGGAACCGCGGCTGAAAAATTAAAGGATAATATTTCAAAAATTGAGAAAAAGAAAAGGGAAGAGCTGTTAATGAAAATTTTAAGAAAAACCGCGCTGGCGAACAATGAAAAATATATCGGGAAAGTTGTTGATGTTTTAGTTGAAGGGAAAAACAAGAGAGGGGAATGGTACGGGAAAACGGAAACCGCAAAAAATGTCAAATTTCCAATGGCCCCGGCCACGCGCTGCGCAACGGGGCAGGCAAATGACAAAACTAATCTAATTGGTGAATTCATTGATATTAAAATCATTAAGGCGCGGGATTTCGGGCTGGAGGGAGAGGTTGTGAAGAGTGAATAAATAATCAATAATTAAAACCCCGAGCGGTAAGTTGCTCGGGGCGTGATGAATTTTGACGATTAAGTGTTATATAAGATAAGATACGGGCAGTTGCCCGTGGTGCCGGCGATTAAGGTAGGGTCGTTTTTAAGCTTCACTAGCACAAGATTTCGTTCCGGTTCGCCGCGGCGGTGGGAAAAGAGCAGGGAATCATCATCCCAGATATAGCGGTAGCTCGCGTTTATGTGTTTAAAGGAGTGGTGGTGGGAGCATATGTCAATGATTCTGATATTTGCACGGTTTATGCCTTTGCTTAATAGCTTTTTTTGTATAAGTTTAGATAAATTTAACTGATACTTACCTTTTTCTCCGCCAGCTTGCAGACAATCAGAATATTCTAATTGGAATTGTTCAGCTACACCAAATTCAACCCCATAGCAGGATTGGCAGATTCCGCCGTAGATTATCGCTTTAATGTCGCGCGAAGAAATCGGGCACCAATGTAAAATGTTTTTTACCGCTTTTTCTACTATGTTTTCAGCAATGGTTTTCCAGCCGCAGTGAATCAAACTTACAAATTCCGGCTGTTTTGGCTTAAAGTGGATTATACCGTCGCAGTTAGCGGTTTTTATTTTATCGCTTTCAAGAACCAGAGAAAGCATGATTTTCGGCTTATGATTCGGCACCATTCTTACGCATTCGTCAGCTTGGAATATGCGCATTAGCTGGTCAATTTTTAAATCATGCTCGCTGTTTTCAATTCTACAGTCGCCGAATTGCCGCGTTGTCAATCCGATTTGAATGTTTTTTTCGCCTTGGCTTGGTATTATCAGTTGTTGTTGATTGGAAAGAACGCAATTATTCATTTAATCCCTCCTTATTTATTTTTATTTATAAAGTTATCTTACTATAATAAGCGAATTTGTCAATTTTATGAATACAACAAAAAACAAAAAAATTATAGTTATTTTGGGCCCGACTGCCAGCGGCAAAACCGGTCTGGGGGTTAAGCTTGCCTATAAATACAATGGCGAGATTGTCAGCGCGGACTCAAGGCAGGTTTATAAAGGAATGGATGTGGGGACGGGCAAGGATTTAGATGAATACGTTATAAGTTCAAAGTTCAAAGTTCAAAGTTCAAAGTTGCGGCTTAAAAATAGAGATAAAGAGGTAGTTAAAATACCGTATCACTTGATTGATGTGGTTAGCCCTAAAACACAGTTTAGCTTGGCTAAATATCAGAAACTTGCTTATGAGGCGATTGATGATATTTTAAGGCGGGGGAAATTGCCGATTTTAGTCGGCGGAAGCGGCTTGTATCTGCAGGCGGTTGTTGACGGCTATAATTTAAGTAGAGTAAAGCCGGATAAAATATTGCGCGCGGAGTTGGAAAAGAAAAACGCGGTTCAGCTTTTCGCGCTGTTAAAAAAAATAAATCATAAATTTGCCGGCAAGTTGAATGAAAGCGACAGGAAAAACAAGAGAAGATTGATTAGATATATTGAAATCGCCAATCCGCCAGCTGGCGGACGCCAATTTACGACAAGGGACGGCAAGAAAAATAATAAATACGGCGCGTTATTAATAGGCGTAAGCCGTTCGCGCGAAGTTTTGCGTGAGAGAATTTATAAAAGATTAATTGAGCGGCTGGAAAAAGAGAATATGATTGATGAAGTGAAAAAATTGCATAAGCAGGGAGTAAGCTGGAAAAGGTTGGAAAGCTTCGGGCTTGAGTATAAGTACATTTCTTTGTATCTGCGAAAAAAACTTACTTATGATGAGATGGTTGAAAAATTAAATACGGCTATCAGGCAGTTCGCGAAAAAACAAATATCATGGTTCAGGAGATGGGAGCGGCAGGGGAGAGAAATTAATTGGGTGAAAAACAGGGGAGAAGCAGAGAGGTTGGCAAGAAAATTTATCGCGTTGTAATTTAAAAGAGTTAGCGTTATGCTAACTCTTTCGCGATGGTTGATTACGGCTATTTTAGCCGGTGAGGGAGGATATACGGGGGTGATAAGCGGCAAAAAACTTGCAAGAGTTTTCTGTTTCTTTTACCCTTTTTAAAAAGCAATAAATTAAATTTTCGGAATATTTTTCAAAAGGACAAGGGGTGAATTTTTTATACACGCAATCTTCGCAGATACAATCCATATTTTCTCCTCCTTTTTAGTCTTGTTGTTATCAGCAGTTTACCGTTAACAATTTATTTTGTCAATTAAAAAATACCGCCCCGGTTTTACCGGGGCGGTATTTTTATTTCTTATTGTTGAGTTTTTTCTTCTTCGGCAGGCTGTTCCGGCTGTTCCATCGGTTCAACGGTCGGCTGCTCCGGCTGCTCCGGCTGCTCCGCGGGCGGCTGCTGTTCTGTTTCTTCTTTTTTTCCGAATAAATTTTTTAAAAATTCCATGAAAGACATAAGTTTTTTGTTAATGTTAATAATTTATTTTTAAAAAATAACTTTTTGCGACCTTTATATTATTTATATTATTTTGTAAGCATTTTTTTAAGAATTTCAGCGGCTACTTTCGGATTGGCTTTTCCTTTCGTGGTTGACATAGTTTGTCCGACGAAAAATTGCAGGATGTTTTCTTTGCCTGATTTATACTGTTCAACTTGCCGCGGGTTTTTGGCGATAATTTCCTTGATAATTTTTTCCAATTCACGCTTGTCGTCAATTTGCTCAAGCCCCAAATCAGCCATAATTTGCGTCGGATCGCCGCCTTTTTTGTACATTTGCCCTAAAATAGTTTGGCCCGCCGAAGAACCGATTTTACCTTGATAAACCAAGGTAATCAATTCGGCGAAATTTTCCGGCGTTATTTTTATATTCTTAATGGTTATTTTATCACATTTTAAATGTTTAAACAACTCGCCAACCAGCCAATCAGCCGCGGCTTTGGCTAATTTTTTCTTTTGCCTTTCCCAGTCGTCGCCGCATGAATCAATCCAGGCGCGCAGTTCGGAAACAACCTGTTCGGTATAATCAGCCAAATCTTTATCACTAATTAGAATTTCCGCTATTTCGTCGGTGAAATCATACTGCTCTTTAAATCGCTCAAGTTTTTTATGAGGCAATTCCACAAGCCGGCTTTTAATTTCGTTAATCCATTTTTCGCCGATTTTAAGCGGCGGCAAATCAGGGTCGGGAAAGTAACGATAATCAGCCGAGGTTTCTTTGGTTCTTTGGCTGAAACTTTTGGCCTTGTCTTCATTCCAGCCGCGCGTTTCCTGAACTAATTTTTCTCCGTCTTTTAAAGCTTGTATTTGCCGCTTGACTTCATAATCAATCGCTTTTTCAACAGCCTTGAAAGAGTTGATATTTTTTAATTCAACTTTCGGATTTAATTCATAGCTCCCGATGGGCTTTATTTCGCATCCGCCCTTGTATTCCCATTTGCCTTTTTCCTGCACGCTGATATTCGCTTCGCAGCGCATTTCGCCTTTTTCCATATCAGCGTTGCTTATATTCAAATAGCGCAGAATCTGCTGGTAGGTTTGGCAGAATTTTTTCGCGGTTTGCGCGTCTTTAATTACAGGTTCCGTTACCAGTTCCATCAAGGGAGTGCCGGCGCGGTTGTAATCGGCTAATGAATATTTTTTACCGGTCGGGTGCGTTAATTTGCCCGTGTCTTCTTCCAAATGGATTCTGGTTATTTTAACCAGCTGGCCGCCAATTTCCAGATATCCGCCATAAACCAAAGGCAAATCGTATTGCGAAATCTGGTAGCCCTTTGGCAAGTCCGGATAAAAATAATTTTTTCGGTCAAATTTGCTTAACCGGTTGACTTTGCAGTCAAGCGCCAATCCTGTTAAAATCGTCCATTCCACGGCCTGTTTATTGATGGCCGGAAGCGTTCCCGGGTGCCCCAGGCAAATCGGACAAACAGCGGTATTCGGCTTTTTGCCTGTGGCATTATTATCGCAAGAACAGAACATCTTTGACTTGGTTTTTAATTCGGCGTGTATTTCCAGGCCGATTATTATATCATAGTCCATAATGTGCAAAACAGACGCAACGCGACTAAAAGGAGCGGTGCGTATGCGAATATTGCGCCTATCGCGGCTGCGTACGCACCGCTGTTGCGTCGCGTCCGCTTTTTCAATTTCTTTTTTTATCTTACCTTAAAACAGCAAAAAAAGCAAGAAAACAAGGGTCGCGCTTGCAACCCTTGTTTTTATCATATTGTTATTCCTCCTTTTTAATATCCCATACCCCTGCGGGACATTTCAGCTATAACTCTTCTGCCAGCGGCTTTTATGTCTCTTTTCATCGCTTTCTGTTTTGGTAAATTTTCCATTTCGCTAAAGTCAATTTTCCGTATTATTTCCTTAATTTTTGCACGTTTTTCTTTTTTGCTTCGGAAATACTTTTTAATTCCTGAAATAAGCATATTTTTTACCTCCTTTTTTATTTTATATTTATTTTTGATTTTTGCCTGCCCCGCTGCGCGGTGCGCGGCCGGGGATTTTATATATTTTATTTTAATACATTCCAGTGCTGCCGAAACATCCTTCGCCCCTGTCTGTTGCGTCAATAATGTCTTCTTCAACAACATCCGGCAATTCAATTTTTTGAATTAATAATTGCGCCACTTTTTGCCCCGGCGCTATATTGTAAATATCCTGGCTTAAATTTATTAAATTCACCGTAACTTCGCCCCTGAAACCGGCGTCAACAACGCCTGCCATCGTATGAATGCCGTCTCTGGCGATTCCGCCCTTATCCCAAATCAAGCCGGCGAAACCGTCAGGTATCGCCATTTTAATTCCGGTTTTGATTATGGCTCTTTCGCCCGGGAATAAGGAGTAATAGTCGGCTGAATATAAATCAAGCCCGGCGTCGCTTTGGCGCGCTCTAGTCGGCAATTTGGCAATGGGAGAGAGGCGTTGGATTATTAATTTTTGATTTATGATTTTTGCCTGCCCCTCTGCGCGGTGCGCGGCCGGGGATTTTTGATTTATGATTTGCTGTTCATGCAACCATTTAAAATCAGGGGCTAATTTTTGAGTTGACATTTTCGGTTTTATAATCTTTATCACCTCTTGCCATAGCCGGTTATGGATTTGTTCTATGGATTGGTTGGCGTTAATTTTTGTCCAGCCATATTCTTGGCCCAAATCAAGATGCGCCCATCTTACTTTGTTGATTAATTCTTCATCGGTTTCGTGCTTGTGCTCGTTTTCCGCCGCGTTTTTAAACCGTTCGCCGTCAAACAAGAAAGCAATATCTTCTTTCAGGAGATGTGAATTGATATATTTTAAAAATTGTTCATCAACGCCGGCGCCAATGCCCCAGGCCAGCCCCGTGCCTGTATAGTCTTCGGCGATAATGTTCGTTCCTGCTTCTAATTTTTCAATCAATTTTTTTTCAAACTGCGTTCTGTTTAAGCAATAAATAATTTGCGCTTCGCGAGGAGTTAAATTATAAAAATTGCCTTGCCTTAAATAATTATTCAATATTGTTCCGGACGGCTCAAGATTATAAATCGGGTATTTTAAATATTCCGTTCTTTGTCCGCGTAAATTTAATCTATCCGCCAGCATTTCCGCCTGCGTAGTTTTACCCAAATTGTTTATGCCGTACAGCACGATGAATTTTCCTTTGCAATTATTCATAATTTATCAATAATTTGATCAATTTGCTTATAAAGCTCTTCCAAATTTCCATTGTTATTTAATTCAATCTCGGCGTTTTCCATTACAACAGGTATCTCGGCGTCCGCCTCTTTTTTTTCATCAGCCGAAAATTCCGCGTAAGTTTTTTGCGTATCGCCATGGTTTTCAGTCCGTTGGATTAATCTTTGGTATCTGATTTCCGGGTCAGCGGTTATTTTAACCAATTTAAAATGCGGCAATTCCGATAAATATTTTATGTCAGCCATGCGCCTGATGCCGTCAACCACTATTAAATCATTATTTTCTTTTTTAACATCTTCGGCGATAACTTTTGCCAATATATCCTCTCCAAAACTTTGCCTTAAAATGGTTGACAGGTTCTGCATGTTTTTCCTGGTTATTTCTTTGTGCAATCTGTTGAGAATGTCGCGCAGAATCGTGGAAAAGCGGTAGATCACGGCATTATTTTTTTCTTCCAGGTATTTGGCAACCGTGCCTTTGCCCGAAGAGATTTTTCCTACCAGGCCGATTATTTTTTTAGTTGGCATAGATTTGTTATTTGTTAATTATATCCTGTATTCCTCTTCTGATATCCCAATCATCTTTTTCCAAATCAGAATGGAGTATTAGATTAGGAAATTTTTCCATTAAACTGTTGTGCATTTTATGGGCTATTTTCCTTAAGGTGGGGTGGACGGTTTTGCCGGAGCGAAGCTCAATTACGTATACCGCCGCCGGCAAGCCGTAGGTGACTTTGCACGGCATATTAAACCCTAAAGCGATATAGTACTGCTTAATTTCGTTTGATGTTTCCAGCGTGTTGATTTTATTTGTCTGTTCTTCAATCAGTTTCTCCGCTTTCATTTTTATATCTCCGGGCAGCTGGTTCAAGTACCATTGGTTAAAGCCCGGTTTTGTCGTGAGAAGCGGCATGCGGCACACGCCGTTTCTGTGCCTTTGTATATCGCGGAATGAGCCGAAATCCAATAAAAATTCAAAAGTTATCAAGCCCAGTTCGGTTAAAAAGTGCGGCAGATTCGTTTTTGTCGGGCGCTTTCGCAGTAAATCCGCGTATTTGTTCAGCTCTTCGGAATCAACGCGCGCGGAACAGGCGAAATCCATAGCGGGACTGTCCGGAAAATAGTAATTATAATTTTTCGCCGCGAAATCGCGGTATTGCTCCTGATTTTCGTAAAGCTTGTGGCAAAAGCTGTGCGGATACTTTTCTTTTAGTTTTGATAAAATATTTTCCGCTATTTCCCTTGTTTCTTTTAGGGGATGGTATCTCAGCAACGCTAATTTATCCCAAGCTTGCCGCAGATTCGTGTGCCAGCTTAGCTGGGTGGTGATTCCGGCTGGCAGGAACCCGCGCATTATATCAAAAGCGCGCGCTTTCACGGCCTTTAGATAAACCGTTTCATCTTCATCGGTTTTTTTCGGGTATAGGTTTTTAATGTGGTTTTCAACGGTTTCCTGGCTTTCAATATAAAATTTCATCCATTGATTTAATACTTCCCTTGAATTTTCGGAGCCAAGGGGGTCAATTATCGGCTGTTTGGACATATCCACATATCTCGTGCTTGTTTCCTGGCCGCTGTATAAAGGCCAGTCCTGAATGGCTTTATCGGCCAGTGTGCTGATTTTTTCAATAAAGATTGTCGTGCTTCCGCAGTCGGCAATGCTTAAGTGGCCGTAGCCGACATAAAATTGCTCCATAAATTTGCCGGATCCGGTCGCTTTGACTTTTTCAACATGGGTCTGTCGCCAAAAGGCGACTTTGATAAAAATTTAACAAAAATTAATCAATTATCATTAACTTTGGTTAACTATTGTTAACTTTTTATCATTTTCATCTATTTTTCTTTCTTTTTTGCGCCCCTTGAACGCAGATCTCCCTTGCGGAGCCGTCAGGCTCCGATAGGCATGGGCAAAATTCTAATCGTTGTTTTAAGATTGTAAGCTATCGCTTCCGC
>JAHIME010000039.1 GCA_018896595.1 Patescibacteria group bacterium | reverse complement strand
TTCAAAAGGCAGGTGGATCGGCGGAGGAGATATCAGACTGGGCTTGCTTTTAGGCTTGGCTTTGGGCTGGCCTAATGTTTTAGCCGCGATATTAATCGCTTATTTTATCGGTTCAATTATCGGTATTGGATTAATAATAGCTGGCAAAAAGCAATGGGGTTCAAAAGTACCATTAGGCGTGTTTTTATCCGCCGCCGCTATTATTGTTTTATTTTGGGGAGAGGAAATTGTTAAGTGGTATATGGGTTTGTTTTAATTTTTGGTATTATTTGGTATAATATAAATATATAGCTTGAAACTTATAACTTATAGCTTAAAATTTGTAATTTTAAATATGTTTCATGTTTTATGATTCATGTTTCATGATTAAATATGAGAGACAATATTATTGCCGGCTTGGACATCGGCTCAACCGCTATACGGTTAGTTGTCGGACAGCGGATATCAAATGAATCCGGAGAACGATTGCAAATAATCGGCGCCGTAGAAGCGCCGGCCCAGGGCATAAACAAAGGGGTGGTTAACAGCATTGAAGATGCGACATCTTCTATTTCGGCCTGCCTGGAAAAAGCGGAAAGATTGATCGGCGTGCCAATCAGCAAGGTTTGGGTAAGCATTAACGGCCCGAGCATTAAATGCGAAAAGAGCCGGGGAGTGGTGGCTGTAAGCAGGAGCGACAGCGAGATCACCGAAGATGATATTGAAAGAGCCATAGAAGCCGCCCAAGCGCTGTCCGTGCCTCCCAATTACGAGATTTTGCATGTTATACCGGCAAAATTCACCGTGGATAACCAGGAAGACATAAAAGATCCGTTAGGCATGACCGGAATCAGGTTAGAAGTGGAGGCCTTGATTATTCAGGGGCTGTCAAGCCAAGTCAAAAATTTAACCAAGGCGATTTATCGCGCCAGATTGGATATTGAAGATTTGGTCCTTTCCCCCTTGGCCGCGGCGGAAGCGGTTATAAGCCCCAAGCAGAAAGAGCTGGGGGCGGCTTTGATTAACATCGGCTCTTCCACCACCAGCTTGGCCGTTTTTGAAGAAGGCGAGTTGCTGCATACCGCGGTTTTGCCGCTCGGCTCCGAGCACATTACGGCTGATGTGGCTATTGGCTTGAGGTGCCCGATAAATTTGGCGGAAAGGATAAAAATAGAGCATGGCAGCGCCAGTTCAAACCGATTTAACAAGAAAGACGAGATTGATATCAGCGATTTGGCTAATGAAGAAGATGTTTCCGACGAGAATATGACGGTGTCAAGAAAATATTTAAGCGAGATAATTGAAGCGAGAGTGGAGGAAATATTTGAGAAAGTTGACAACGAGTTTAAAAAAATTGACCGCTCCGGCATGTTGCCGGCCGGCGTTTTCTTGATCGGCGGCGGCGCCCGTTTGGCTGATTTGGTTGAACTGGCTAAGGATAAGCTTCGCTTGCCGGCGGCCATCGGCGCCAATAAAAACATTATGACAACAATTGATAAAGTCAATGATGTTAATTTTTTAACCGCTTTGGGGCTGGTAGTTTGGGGCGATCAATTAACTCGCCGCAAAGGCGGCTTTGGCGCGAGATGGATGGGCGGCGCGGCTGTGGACAAAACCGCGGATAAAATTAAAAAATGGTTTTCTTCGCTCATCCCATAAGCTGTATAAAAATTTTATACACCTATAGAAGGACTTGATTATTTTAAAGCAATAATATACAATACTAATACAGATATTATTATAATTTTTAACCTATTTCAAATATATGGCTGAAGTAAAACCGGCGGCGGAAACTTTTGCTAAAATAAAAGTAATCGGCATAGGAGGCTCGGGCGGCAGCGCGATTAACCGCATGATTGAATGCGGCATTAAAGGAGTTGAATTTATCGCCATAAACACCGACGTGCAGGCCTTGCATTACAATAAAGCTTCCAAAAAATTGCATATCGGCAAAACAATAACCCGCGGACTGGGCGCGGGAATGAACCCGGAATTAGGCAGGCAGTCGGCCGAGGAATCGCAAAATGAAATCAGGGATTTGTTAAAAGACGCTGATATGGTTTTTATTACTTGCGGCATGGGAGGCGGCACGGGCACGGGCGCCTCGCCCGTAGTGGCTGAATTGGCGCAGGATCTCGGCGCCTTGACCGTTGCCGTGGTGACTAAGCCCTTTTCTTTTGAAGGCGCGCAAAGGAGAAATATCGGCGAGCGCGGCTTGGCGGAATTAACCGATAAGGTTGATACCATTATTACCATTCCTAATGATAAAATATTGCAGGTGATTGACAAAAAAACTTCGCTTTTGGACGCCTTTATAATAGTTGATGAAATTTTACGCCAGGGCGTTCAAGGAATATCCGAAGTAATTACCGTCCCGGGCTTGATTAACGTTGACTTCGCTGACGTGAAAGCGGTTATGGCTAAGGCAGGCAGCGCTTTAATGGGCATAGGCCAAGCCAGCGGCGAAAACAAAGCGGTTGAGGCCGCGAAAGCGGCTATTAATTCTTCCTTGCTTGAGATGTCAATTGAGGGGGCGCGAGGAATACTGTTTACTATTGTCGGGGGTCCGAATTTAACCATGCACGAAGTTAATGAAGCGGCCAAGGTCATAACTTCTTCAATAGACGAAGACGCTAAAATTATTTTCGGCGCGGTTATTGACGAAAAATTAAAAGATGAGATAAAAATCACAGTTGTGGCGACCGGCTTTGACGGCAAGCAGATCGGCATGAGCGAATCAACGGCCGGCGGCAAATATACTCCAAGTACTTTTATTGCCAACATCGGCAAAGAAGAAAAGAAAGAAGAAGAAAAACTGAAAGAAAAGAAAAAAAGCAAATTTTCCAGCTTGAAAGCGGCGCAAGCCGAGCCGGCGAAGAAGAAAGTTGACGAATCGGGCGAAGAAGACGACGAGTTAGGCATCCCGGCGTTTATCAGGAAGAAGATGCTATAAACTTATCCACTTATCCACAAGCAGAAATTATTATTTTTTTTAAAATTAATAATGTTGTATTAATAAGCAAAAAATATTAGCAAAAATTAGCTAATCTCGCCCTCCTTGACTTTACTATATGTTGTGGTATAATTAAATAAGATATACAAGATATGGTGAATTTGGCAAGGAGTTAGCATAAAAGCACCTCTAAAACAACTTTTAAAGATAATTTATAGGTGTTTTTTTATTTATATGAAGTGTCCGGTCTGCTATTACCAAGACACTAAAGTGATTGATTCGCGCGTTGCCAGCGACGGGCTTTCTATTAGAAGGCGGCGGGAATGCTTGAAATGCGGCTTCCGCTTCTCAACTTATGAAGAGGTTGAAATTTTAGATCTGACAATCGTTAAAAGAGACGGCCGCAAAGAAGCCTACGGCAGGGAAAAATTAATCAAAGGCCTGCGCAAAGCGCTGGAAAAGCGGCCGATTACCGATGATAATTTTAAAAAATTAGTTAATTCAATAGAGCGCGATTTGCAGGCGATGCGCAAAAGCGAAATTACCTCCAGCCAAGTCGGCCAGGTATTGATGAAGCACTTAAAGCGCGTTGACCAAGTGGCGTATATCCGTTTTGCCAGCGTTTACGAGTCATTTAAAGACGCGCAGACATTCAGGAGAGAGCTTAACAAATTACTGAGGAATAAAAAAAGAGAAAATAAAAAGATAACAAAAAAATAGATGCCAAACAATATCTCACAAATCAGAAAAAGATCGGGCGAAATTGTTGATTTTGACCGGCGCAAGATCGCTAACGCTATTTTCAAAGCCACCGAATCCACAGGCCGGCCGGATATGCAATTGGCCCAAAAGCTTAGCGAGCAGGTTGTTGAAAAATTAAGCAAAAAATTCCATAGCCGCAGCATACCGGCTGTTGAAGAAATTCAGGATATTGTGGAAGAAATATTGATTGAAAGCAAGCAGATAAAAACCGCCAAAGCCTATATTTTATACCGCGACCAAAGAGCCCGCCTGCGTGAAATGAAGTCAATGATTAACTCCAATGAATTGATGGAAGGTTATTTGAAAAAATCTGATTGGCGCGTCAAGGAAAATTCCAATATGAGTTATAGTTTGCAGGGGCTTAACAACCATATTGCCTCAGCTATCTCTTCCAATTATTGGCTTAACGAAGTTTATACTTCCAATATCAGGGAAGCTCATAAAAACGGAGATTTGCATATTCATGACTTGCAGCTGCTGGCTCCTTATTGCGCCGGCTGGGATTTAAGGGATTTGTTAATCCAAGGTTTCGGCGGCGTGTCCGGCAAGGTTGAGTCAAAGCCGGCCAAGCATTTCCGCACCGCTTTAGGCCAAATTATTAATTTTTTCTACACCCTGCAGGGCGAAGTCGCCGGCGCCGAGGCCTTTGCCAATTTTGATACTTATTTAGCGCCTTTTGTCAGATACGACAATTTGAATTATCAGGAAGCAAAGCAGTCGTTGCAGGAATTTTTATTCAATATTAACGTGCCGACGCGGGTGGGATTCCAAACTCCGTTTACGAACATAACAATGGATTTGAAGCCGGGCGAAATGATAGGCGAAGAATATGTGATTATAGGCGGGCAGGCGCAAAAAGAAAAATACAAGGAATTTCAAAAAGAAATGGATATGATTAATTTGGCTTTCGCCGAGCTGATGATGGAAGGCGACGCCAAGGGCAGGGTTTTTACTTTTCCGATTCCGACTTATAATATCACCAAAGATTTTGATTGGGATTCGCCGGTAGCGGAAAAAATTTTTGAAATGACGGCGAAATACGGCATTCCTTATTTTTCCAATTTTATTAATTCCGACATAAAGCCGGATGACGCGAGGAGCATGTGCCCGCTGGCCGGAGATGAAAAAGTTTTAATAAGATCATCAAGAGGCAGAGGATTGGAATATTCCAATATCAGGAATATTTATGAGGGCAATGGAAAACAGGATGAATATGAAATTTACAGCGACGGAAAATTCGTTAAAGGGAAATTTAATAAATTCAATAATCAGAAAATGATAAAAGTCATTTTAGAAAACGGCCATGAAATTAAAATGTCAGACGAGCATTTGAATTTTGCATTAGCCGATCAAGGGCAAGGAGAACGCGTAGTAAAAGGCAAGGAGTTAAAATCCGGAATGTATTTGCCTTATTCTTTGAATAAGCGTGAAGGCAGCGGCGGAATAAAAGATTTGGGATATTTTGTTGGCGCGTATGCCGGCGACGGATCTTTTGACGGAGATGGAACAGTAATATTTTCTTTAGAAAATCATTATAAAAAAGAAGTTATATCTAAACTTGAAGAAATAGCGAAAAAATATTTTGGAGCAAACAGCGCGATTAAAGATTATAAAGACAGCAAATTAATAACTTTAAAAATTCATTCAAAAGCCGCGGTCGGTTTGTGTAAAGATTTTGTAGAAGGAAAGGAAAAAAATAAGCATTACAAAGCGCGATTATTTGATATGAGCATTGAATTCAGAGAAGGAGCGCTGGCAGGCCATTACGCGACAGACGGCGGCAATAGGCATAGAATTTACACCTCGTCATTAAAAATGGTTGAAACATTAAATATGCTTGCCGCCACTTTAGGTACGGCTACAAGCATATATAAAGATGAAAGAGACGGCAGATTAGGAAAAGAACCGAATTACGCGGTTTTATTTTACCAGCTTAATAGAACAAAATACGGCAATGTTTGGTTTAAAAAAGAAAAAAGGCTGTGGGTTAGAATTAAAGATATTAAAAAAATTCAAAATAGTACAGCATATTGTTTTGAAGTCAAGGACGGCAACCCAATATTTACAGTTGGCACCACGGGAATTTTGACGCATAATTGTCGATTGCGTTTAGACAACAGAGAGCTTAAAAAAAGAGGCGGAGGATTGTTCGCCGCCAACCCTTTAACCGGTTCAATCGGCGTAGTGACTGTTAATCTGCCCAGAGCGGGGTATTTATCCAAAACCAATGAAGAGTTTTTTGATAAATTAAGCGCCTTGATGCAGATTGCCCGCGAGAGCTTGGAGATAAAAAGAACAATTTTGGAAGATTTAACCGAAAAGGGCTTGTATCCTTACGCCAAACATTATTTAAGCGGCATCAAACAGCGTTTTGGCGGATATTGGAGAAACCATTTTTCCACTATCGGCATAATCGGCATGAACGAGGCCTTGCTGAATTTTGAGCCGATTAAAGATACCGTTGCTTCAAAACAGGGAAGAAAATTCGCTTTGGAAATAATGGATTTTATGAGGAATAAAGTTTTAGATTTTCAAGGCAAAACCAATAATCTTTATAATCTTGAAGCAACTCCGGCCGAGGGCGTAACCAGAAGAATGGCCAAGATTGATAAAGATAAATTCCCGGAATTAATCGTGGCTAACGATGAAGCGGTAAAGGCGAGCCCCTCCGCGGAGCGCTTCAAAGGGGCAAGCAAGGCCGCGCCCTATTACACCAACTCGTCCCAATTGCCGGTTAATTTTACCGATGATATTTTTGAAGCGCTGGATCTGCAGGATGAAATTCAATGCAAATATACCGGCGGCACGGTTTTGCATTGTTTTGTCGGCGAAGCCCTGCCGTCAGCCGAGGCGGTAAAAAAATTAGTCAGAAAAATAGCCAAGAATTACCGTTTGCCTTATTTTACAATTACACCAACCTTTTCAATTTGTCCCAAGCACGGCTATTTGCCCGGCGAGCATTTCTTCTGCCCGAAATGCGACGAGGAAATCGGATATACGGGGAATGTCGGCGACATAGAAGACATAGAAAGAGAAATTGTTCTGGCAATGTCATAGAAAATTATTTTTTAATTTTATTATATGAGTCCAATAGAAACAAAAAGAACTTCTTGCGAGGTTTACAGCAGAATAACCGGTTATCTCCGGCCGATTCAGCAATGGAACGATGGCAAACAGGCCGAGTATTTCAACAGAAAGACGTTTAAGATTGATCAGAAATAGATATTTTATGATTATCGGAGGTTTGCAAAAATTCAGCATGCTTGATTATCCCGGGCATCTGTCCGCGATCATTTTTACCCAAGGGTGTAATTTTAATTGCCAGTTTTGTTATAATCCCATGCTTGTCGCCTGGTCCATAACCGGCAAATTTAAACGAAAGGGTCATTCTCCCATTATTAAAAAGGATGACCTTTTTGTTTTTTTAAAATCAAGAATCGGCAAATTAGAAGCGGTTGTTATCACCGGCGGCGAGCCGACAATTCAGCCGGATTTGCCTGATTTCATTGCTAAAATTAAAAATTTGGGCTATTCGGTTAAATTAGACACCAACGGCTCCAATCCGGAAATGATCAAGAACTTGATTGATAAAAAGCTGATTGATTATATCGCGATGGACATCAAAGCGCCGAAAGAAAAGTTGGAACAAATAGTCGGCTTGCCGGCGCGCCTCTA
>JAHIME010000038.1 GCA_018896595.1 Patescibacteria group bacterium | reverse complement strand
TCTGCCGCGCTGTCTGTTGTTTTGCGAACATCGTTTTCAACCTGGGATTCTTCGCTCCGCTCCGCTCCGCTCAGAATGACAAGAGGGGTTTGGCTATTGCCTTCTGTGTCCAATTTCTCTATCCTCTCCACGCTCCTTTTCCCCTCCTCCAGCCAGATCACCACATCCATCTCCTGGTTTTTATTGGAAATATTGGTAATGGAAAAATAAACATCAACCGTATTAAACCCGCTGTATTCTTTTTTGTCGCTCTGGATAATCAAATTCTCGCCCTCGTTGCCGTCGGTCCAAGCCAGGGCTATTTTTTGGTCATTAAAAATAAATTCGGTCGGGATGGTATAGTTGTTTAATATTTTCAGCGGCTTGTTTATGAGATAATTAACATAGTAAACAGCAGCAACGGAAATTATTGCTATTACAGAGATTGCTGTTAGTTTTGGTTTTATGTTTTTAAGCATGGGTTTTAAACGAATTATCACGAATTAGAAACGAATTTTCACGAAGCGCGAATTTTTACTATAAACGGTTTTCTATCATTCGTGTAAATTGATCTTTTTATAAAAAGTTGGGGTGTGCAGAAATTAACCAAATACGCGACTTCGTAAATACTTGCCTTCAAATATGACTGCTGTTGCCTGACATCTTGCCGGGTAGTAAAAGCAGATGCTTTAATTTCTATAATTATTTTATTCTCAACTACAAAATCAGGAACATAAGTGCCTAAAATTTTCCCTGAATCAAGGGAATAAATATTAATTCTCTTCTGTTGTTCATATTGCAATTCGGCTTTTTCCAATTCTTCAGCTAACGCCTTTTGATAAATGCTCTCTTTTAAACCTTTGCCGTATTTATTGGAAACATTGAAAATTGACCCCTGTATTTGATAGCTTAATTCAGGATATAACAAGTTGCTATTCGTAATTCGTGATTCGTTATAATTCGTCATAAATTCGTGTTTATTCGTTTATTTACCTCGCGCATCTAAATCCAATCGTTGGACTCGCCGTTGCCGCGCGCTTACCTTATTTCTCCGCCCCAGACATAATTATTGAAATCAGGCGCGGCATTGCGCCCGACCAATCTTCCTTTTTGAACCCCGGCGTTTCGGCATAAATCATCAAGTTTTTTTTGGTCAAGCCCAAGCGGCGTTTCTTTCACTTCCAATCCGAGACGGCCGTCCAAAATAAAATCAATCTCGCGGCCGCTTTTTAGGGCGTAATACCGGATTTCCCCGTGATGGCGCAGCTGATTAAAAACCGCGTTTTCAAATTTGGCTCCGCTGGAAAGATCAGCGAGAAAACCAGCCAAACCGTTATCGCAAAAATAAATTTTCCGCGCCTTGACAATTTCCCGATCCGGGCTTTTTGCCGTCACCGGCACTCTTTTGATAAGATATGTTTTTTCAAAAAAATCAATATAACTCATAACAGTCGGCCGGCTCAAACCGGAAAGTCTTGACATTTTGGAATAATCCAACCGAGTTCCAATGCGGACGGAAAGTAGTTTCATCAAGTTGTAAATATTTTTTTCATTGCGAAAGTCGGAAAGCGTTTTAATGTCAATATTAATATAAGAACTTAGGATGTCTGAAATTAAATCTTTTCTTTCCTGATCGTTTGAAGCCAGCGCAACCTCCGGAAATCCGCCGAATTCAATATAGCGCTCGTAATAATTTTTCACCCGCTCGTATTCAACGGGGTTGAATTTTTTCTTTTTCCAATCCTCTTTTTTTTGCCGCGGCATCCCTTGGAATTCCAGATATTCGCCGAAATCCAGCGGATATAATTCAAATATTTTTTTCCTGCCCGCCAAAGATTCGCTGAATAAATTTTTTAAATAATACGAGCTGGAACCGGTTGCTATAAACTTCACGCTGAAAGTGTCATACAAATATTTCAGAACGCTGGCGATCGGCGGCAGCATTTGAATCTCATCAAGAGCTATATACATTTTCCGATCCGTTTTTAATCCCCTGCCGGCAAGATTATGCATTATATTGTCATAATTTTTCTGCGCAAAAAGATCTCTGTTGTCCAGCCGTTCAAGGTCAATATAAAGCTTGTTTTTGGATTTAACATCGGAAAGAAGCTTTTTGGCGAGCGTGGTTTTCCCTGTGCGGCGCATGCCGGTAATAACCGTAATCTGCCTTGTTTTAAGATGCTTTTTAAGCTCGGGGTATATTTTTCTTGAAAAAATCATATTTATTTAACTAAACTATATTATAATATATATTTTACATTTAGTAATACTATTTGTCAAATTGAGTTGATTAACTGCCTGAATATCACATTCTCCTTTAAAATCACATTCTCTTTCAATATAATCGGACTGCCTTTATGCTCTGTTAAAGCAATTATAACCCGACCCCGCTGGCTCCTTTAACGGCTTGCACTCTGGCTCCATAGGGCTGATGCCACTATGGAGCCGGCTAGTGTCAAACCCGCTGGCTCCATAGTCCCGCAGGGCTGTGGAGCCCGATTGCGCGCGCGTCTATAAAAAATTCGCCATTTCGTACGGCAAAATAAAATGAACTTCTGTCCGGCCGATTTTTCTCCTGCCTTGATATTCCATATTCACCACCAGCGCTTTTTTGGGGCTATACCGTTCAATAAAGCCGGCTAAACTCGCGCCAATCTTGCCTGAAGCCGAATTAACTTTGGCTTCCACGGGTAAAAGCTCGTTTCCTTTTTCAACTATAAAATCAACTTCCGCTTTCTGCTTGGTCCGCCAAAACTTTAAATTGAAATTTCGGCCGTATTTTAAATTCAGCAATTCTTTTAATATGGCGTTTTCCATTAACCCGCCTTTATCCGTTCTGCGCGCGAATGGAACGCGAAAATCGTCCAAACTTGAATTTCTTAAGCCATTGTCAATAAAATAAATTTTTCCGGCTTTGACGATTTCCTGTCTGGCATTAGTGTAAAACGGCTTTAAATTAAAAGTTATAAATGTCTTCTCAAGATTGGATAAATAGCGGCCGATCGTATAGCGATCCGTATTCGCCAAAGCGCTCAACTCTCCGATATTGGCCAGCTGTCCAATCTGCGCCGCAAGCAAGCTTACCAATTTAATAAAATTGCTCTCGTTCTCAACCCGCAAAAAACCGATTATATCTTTTTCTACATAACTCGTAAATATTTCTTTTAAGTATTCGCCCTTTTCCGCGGGGTCTTCCGCCAATACAGCTTGCGGATAGCCGCCGTAAACGCAATAATCAAAAAACAATTCCGCGCACTTTTTCTTGTCGGCCTCAATCAGCGCTTCTTTTTGATTGATTAGCGCGAAAATATCCGGATTTCTAAATTTTAATATTTCATTAAAAGCAAACGGCAGCAAATGAAACACTCTTTTCCGCCCGGCAAGCGATTCATGGATCTTTGACCGAATTTCCAAAGTGGAAGAGCCGGTTAGCGCGAGTTTAACGTTAAGATTTGAATCATAAACACCCTTGAAAAAAACGCCGGCATTTTCCACTTTTTGCGCTTCATCAACAAGAATATATATTTTGCTTTTTTTGCTTCGCTGTTCAATAAATCTGATAAATTCGGTTTGGTTTGACAGCGCTTCCCTGTCTCGGATGATGTCTAAATTAAAATTATATATATTTTCGGGAAAAACTTTTTTTTCAGTTATTAAATAATCTTTTAGCTGTCCCAATAAAACGGTTTTTCCCACCTGCCTCGGGCCGATAATCAAGGTTATTTCTTTATTGGCCAAATGCTTGGCTGTCTTGAAAAATATATCTCTATTTATAAAATTTGGCTTATTTTCCATAAAATTGTAAAACTAAATTATTTATACGTATTTACTTTAGCATAAACTAAAATATATGTAAATATTCATATGTTTGCCGCGCGCTTATTCAAGTTTATATTTAATCGGTTGAATTTAAAAGCAGCCATTTCCATGCCGGAATTATTTTAATCAATTTTCCGCCTATTCTTTTTTCCGTTTCAGTATCTCTGGTAATAATCAAGCCGGTATCCAAGCTCATTTCATCCATGCAAGATAATAACCCGTCCAGCTCTCTTGTTTCTGTTTTATTGTCCGGCATTTCATAAGAGACCTGGATAACTGATTTTATTTTTCGCCCCTCTCTTAAGATAAAATCAACTTCTTTCCCCGTGTCTGATTTCCAATAGCTTAGCGCCAGCGCCGGATTGTCGGCGATTTTTCGGCGCAGAGCGAGAAAAACCCCGTTCTCAATCCTTTGCCCGAAATTTTCCAATGAATATAAATTCAAAAAGCCCATGTCTCCCAGATATACTTTGGGTATGGATAAATTTTCAGTTGTTTTTGAATAGCTGAACCGCCGGAGTGGAAAAATGAAAAAAGAGTCCTCAAGCATGCTGAAATATTCATACAAAGTATTTTTGCCCGCCTTCAATCCTCGGGATTTAAAATCAAGATAATGTTTGTTGATACTGAATTCGCGGGCGCAGGAGCCGACCGCCATATCTATTAAATTTTTAATCAAAGCGGTATTTTTTATTTTATAGCGGTCAACTAAATCCTTGTAAATGGTCAAATCAAGATAATCTTTTAATATTTTGATTTTTTCTTCGCCGTTCGCGCTTAAAACCACCTCCGGATAAGCGCCGAATGCCAAGTATTTATCAAAATAATTCAGCAAATAAGCCTTGCTTTCAGTACTTAATCGGCCTATATCAGCCGCGAATCCGTTAAAAGATAAAAATTCCTTGAAAGACAGGGGTAAAAGTAGCGTGGAAATTGAACGGCCGCGCAAACTGGTGGCTATCTCCTTGCTTAACAGCCGCGAAGATGATCCTGTTATAAACATCCGCGCGTTGAAATTGTCGTGCAAATCCCTTATCGCCGTTTCCCATTTGTCTATTGCTTGCGGTTCGTCAATAAATATGTACATTCTTTTTTTGGCGATTTCCGGAAAAAGCGACCACTGCAAAGCTATTATATCCCTAATCTCTTTATAGCTTAAATCGTCCAATACCGGGTTTTCAAAATTCAAATAAATTATCCGCTTTCTCGGAATACCTTGCTCTTCTAATTCCAATATTTTATTGTATAAAAGATAAGTTTTGCCAGTTCTTCTGGCACCGATTATTGTTTGAATTTTAGCCGTGTCAGGTAAAATTATATCTCTTTTTTTGACATTGGAGAATTTTTTTTCTTGAAAATCAAGCAAATATGTTTTTATTTTTTCTTTATTCATAGGTATATAATCTTAAAATATTTCTTTATTAACAAATACATATACTTATAATTTACACTAATTACCCTATATTGTCAATAATAATTTACAATATCCGCATCGCCTTTACCTGAATATCATATTTTCTTTTAATATCACATTCTCTTTCAAAATAATCGGGCTGCCTTTATGCTCTGTTTCCGTTATAAAAGAAACATAACTGCCATAGCCGGTCCCTTCCGAGTTGGTCGCGTATGCCCTAAAATGATATGTTGTTCCCGGGGTTAAATTCGCTATGCCTAATTTAAAAACGCCGGCGCTAAAACTTCCGGTCTCGGAAACGCTCCAAGTGTCCGCCGCCGTCAAGCCGTATTTAAACCCGCGCTCGGTAACAGCTCCGCAAGTATACGCAACATTGCCATTGGCGGTTACGATGGTTGAAGCAACATTGGAAGCCGCCGTTGTTGACACGACCGGCGCGGAAATATAGCGCAAAACATAGCTGGTCAAGCTATGCCCGAAATTTATCCAGCCGATGTTTTCGCCCCAACCGTAGCCGGAAAAATCGCCCGTGTTTAAATCAACCTTTACTTGTTCATGAGCTGAGTTAAAATTTATCCAGCCGATGTTTTCGCCCCATGCGTAGCCGCCCAGATTGCCATTGCCGTCGTGCGTTACTCCCCAGTCAGTTGCCGTGGTGTTGGTAGCGCTGGCCGCTCCGTCATAATCAAACTTTATCCAGCCGATGTTTTCGCCCCAAGCATAGCCGGTTAAGCCATGCTGCGACAGGGTCAACGACTCGTGCGTTGAGCTGGCGTTCAGCCAGCCGATGTTCTCGCCCCATGCGTATTTATGGTCCCCTGAAAAATTATTAAAAGCATAAGCGATCTCATCGCCAAACTGAAATTTCAGTATATGATCCCCTGCCCGTAAAGTATGATGAATCACTTTGCCAATGCCTTCGCACGACCAATCCTTGTAAAAAATAATGTCGCCTGGCAGAATCTCCGGCTGGCGCTCCTCGCCGCCGCAAGTCAGTGAAACAAACTCGTCGTCTAAAACCGTGGCTTGGTCGTTGGGTTCAATCCTTAAATCAGCCGTACCCAGAGTCGTAAAGCCGACTTCCCAGTTTTCCCCGGTTAAAGGATAAGAATGGACGTTTAAAACACTGATTTCAACGCTTGGGTCCAAAATAATCGGATATTTATGGCCGGCAAGCCACTCCGGATCGGGTGCGATGGTTAAAATATTGCCGTTTATTTCCATTTCCGCGTCTTGCCCCGAGCTTTTTATTCCATCGGCGTCAATCATCCATGGCGCCGGAATAATAAAAATCTTGTCTAATTCGTTCGGCGGCTCAGCGCGGTTTTCCGGCGTAAGCGCGTAAAAATTAAAATTGCCTTGCTCGTCTTTGACATAGCGCAAATTTTCCAGACTAATTTCATAGCTGAATTTTGCCGGATGGCCCGGCTTTTGCAAAATGATTTCTTCCTTGATTTTATTGCTGTAAATCGTCTGCCGGACATCAGTTTCGGGATAAGCTTTAAGATATTTAACCTGCCTGTCTTTGCCAAATCCGTATTGAGCTTTTGCCTGCGCGGCTTGCGCCGGCTTAATGGAGATCCCGACGCCATTGGCGAAAATTTTCAAAGGCTCGGTATAAACCGCCGGCAGTTCTACTCGGAAAAGCGCGCCAGCCGGCGCCCGGCCGGAAAATATTTTTGCCAAGCCGAAAGCGCCAAGTCCGATTAGCCCGACCAAGCCAAGAATAATTATTATTTGTTTATGTTTTTGGCTCATATTTAAAGCGGCTTATAGGGTCCGTCGCTGGCTCCATAGTCCCGCAGGGCTGTGGAGCCCGACTGCTTGCACTCTGGCTCCATAGGGCTGATGCCACTATGGAGCCGTCGCTGAAACAAATAACTCAAATTATCAAATAATCAAGAAAAAATGGAAAATTTCTTAGGGGCGGAACACGGCGCGAAATCTGCTGGCATCATTGACACCGTTATTACTGAAGTAGGAACAGGCGATG
>JAHIME010000102.1 GCA_018896595.1 Patescibacteria group bacterium | reverse complement strand
CATTCTTCTTATAGTATGTTATTATACCCTATAATTTTGAGTTTTGAAAATACTTATTTAAGGGGGGACCTATGCGGAAATACTGGGAATTCACACAAAAGAATGTTTTTAGCAAACTTCTGTCTTTACTAGGTCGAATGACACATGAAAATTTAACCTGCCAAATTGAGTACCTGAAAGTTGAAAATGAAATATTGCGTAAACGTGTCGGTAAATCTATACGTCCTACTGCTATTGAAAGACGAATGCTTCTAAAATTTGGTGCTCCTCTTGGAAAAGATATAAAAAATATAATCTCAATCGTAACATATGAAACTTTTCTACTCTGGGTAAGAAAATATAAGCGGAATCGGCATCTGGACAAAGTCAATAAACGCGGCAGACCTAAAACCCCACAAGAGATCCGGCAGTTAGTAATAAAACTGGCCAAAGAAAATGCCTGGGGATATGTCAGGATTTTAGGAGAATTAAAGAAATTAAATATTAATCGCTTATCGAAAAGCAGTGTAAAGAATATCCTAAAAGAAAACAACCTTGACCCAGCCCCTCAAAGGTCAAAAGATACCTGGGATAGTTTTATCAAAAGGCATTTTCAAACACTCTGGGCATGTGATTTCTTTACTAAGCAAGTGCTTACGCCGCTAGGACCGAGGGTGTTTTTTGTGCTGTTCTTTATCAATATCAGAACCCGGAAAGTATGCGTTGCCGGAGCCACTCAGCATCCCAATCAGGAATGGGTGAATAAACGAGCTCAAAACATCCTACCTCTTCTGGCTGATAATAAAAGTGGCAAAAATCTTTTAATCCGTGACAGAGATACTAAATTTTCCAGAGAGTTCGATGAACTATTTAAAAACATGGGGTTTACTTTACAGAAGACTCCTTTCATGTCACCAAACATGAATTCTTACGCTGAAAGCTGGGTAGGTACAATTAAACGAGAATGTTTAAACTATTTTATTGTTTTTGGAGAAAAGCATTTGTGGTATCTGATTAAAGAATATGTCAAACATTACAACACAACACGACCACATTCCTCTATGGATAACATGTTGCTTGAAGAAACAAGGTTAAACAAAGAAAGTACAGGGGAAATTAAATGTCAGTCAAGACTAGGAGGAATAATCAGGCATTATTATCGGGGATAAAGAACAGACATACATAATGTAAGAGCGGGAATTTTAAAGGGTAGGACTTTGCCTTGGTAGCCAAAAGGCTAGTTTTAGTAGTTATTCTAAAACTAGCAGATAAATCCAAGACAGAAAAGTTGATCTTACTGTTTTGAAAATACCTGTTCCCTTATCATTTAAAGAACGTGTATAATTTTTGCACCGACCGGTTTATCGCTAATGACCAAATAGTGACTAGTAAAGATACTGGCTTTTTCCTATCTGCTTGTTCTTTCGCTATTCAGCAGGTATCACAATCCTTATGCCTGGTATAAGTCTATCTGGGTTTTTAATCTTTTCCTTGTTTAATTCTTGAATTTCTTTCCATCTCATTCCGCTTCCTAGTTCTCTTTTTGCAATTTTCCATAATGAGTCGTTTTTCTTGACAATATATTCTTTTGTTTTCAAAGAAACGCCTTTTGAGATATCTTTTGTGTCCAAGTTATCAGCTTTACCAAAAGATGCCCCGCTCTTAACATCGACTATCCTCTCTTGTTCTATTTGCTCTACTGGAATCGATATAACAGTGCCTTTAACAAGATTGTTTGGATCTTTTATAATATCTTTGTTGAATTCATATAAAAACTTAGCCCTATGACTACCTCCTAGCTGTTCTTTGGCTATCTCAGAAAGAGTTTCGCCTTCTTTTATAGTATAACGACGAGTTGATACTCTTACTTGGGACTCGATTGTCTTTTTCTCTTCAATAAGATATTTACCTTTATCTATAACCTCAACACCTGCAGCGCTCTCTAATTCTTTCGTCCCTCCATAAGGAATCATCACTTCTTCTATTTCAGCTACCATAAACTGGGCATTTCTATCTTTCTGCATGCCCGTCAAGTCTGTTACGGGAGCTACTGCATTTAATTTTCCGCGACTTATTATCTTAATGCGCTCTTCTTTCATCCCTTTATCAAACATAAATTTTTGAACAGACTCTGCCCTTTTTCTACCTAATTTTTCATTGTAGTTTTCGTCGCCTCGCATATCACAATTACCAGTTATAAGTATGCTTGTTTCAGGGTTTCTTTTTAATGTTCCTACAGCATCTTCTAATATCGCTATAGCATCGCTTCTTAAATCAGCTTTATCATAATCAAAGTAAATCTTTACATTTTTTATGATCTTTTTTATCAATAAAGACGGCCTTAATTCCTGCGCTACAGGTGGCGGCAACTCTTCCTCTTTATAATCAAAGATAATTTTATACACATATACATAACCTCTATTGCCCCAGGGCCTAGCCTTGCCAGGTTCATCCGGCCACCACCAGTAACCGCCGCGACTTTCGTCCTTTACAGGACCAGGTTTTGCATCTGTCGGCCACCATTCAAAATCCTTTTGCATCTCCTCTAGTTGTCTTTTTTTTCTGTTTTCTTTTTCTGATGCATAAGACAAATCTACGCTATATAAAAACAAGGCAACTATCACTGTAAAAAGAAAAACATATCTGCATATTTTCCCCATCACCGATACCGTCTCCTTTCTATCATTGTCTAAACTTTAACTCTGTCCCATCTTTTGCACAATATTTAACGCCTGATGTATATTCTGCACCACACACAGGACAAAATTTTGATTCCATCTGATCGCCTATCAACGCACCTCCTGCTACACCAGCTGCAGCGCCAATGAGCGCTCCTTCCTTTGCATGACCAGATTGATGTCCGATAATCGCACCTGTCCCAGCTCCAATCAAACCGCCAAGTCCAGCCCCCTTCTGTGTCCCTGTGCATCCGGAAAAAACTACTAACGCCATGACTAAAAAAACTATCGATCTCTTCATGTCTTG
>JAHIME010000037.1 GCA_018896595.1 Patescibacteria group bacterium | reverse complement strand
GTTGTTTTATCGGTAAAATAAAGATATTGGCCGTTTTCGGAAATAATCAGATTGGACATATTGTATTCGCCGTCCGGAACGGCCACTAATTTTTTAAGTCCGGTTTTCACGTCAATTTTATATAAGTTGTCGCGGGTATTATCCGCCATTTCCGGGAACAGGCCGGCTCCTTCTTCAAGTTTTTCCGGCACTGCGCAGTAGAGATTGGCGCTGTCGGCAAAGACGCATTTTTCCGCCCATGTTTCAATATTTAAGCTTTTTCTGCCGCTGCCTATGTTCTCGCCTTGGGAGTTGGCGATCCAAAGCGCCGGCTTTAAATCGGTTTGGCTGGAATAAACGCTGTAAAGCAGCTGTTCGCCCGCGGGCGACCATTTAGGCTGGAAGCCGCGGCCTTCTACTTCCATTGACTTAAAATTTTCGTTATTCAAGCCGACAAAAAATACTTCCTGGCGGTCAAAATCAATTCCCTCGGTGTACATGGCGATTGTTTGGCCGTTGGGAGACCAAGAAGGATATACAGTGTCGTCTTTGTCGCCCAGCGCTTCAACGCGCTGCGCTTTTGAGCCGTCGCTGTTAACCACTGAAAGCCATCTGTTATTGGGGTCCAATCCTATGCTTTTCATTACAATTTGCCGGCCGCCGGGCGAAAAATCAAAATCTTTCCAGTGAGCCGGCAAGGTTATCTGCTCGCCGGACGCGAAATCATAAACAATATTGGCGCCGTCGGGATATTCAAGTATGGCTTTATTTTTATCAGGCGACCATTTGACAGATTCTACTTGGTGGAAAATTTTATCGCTTAACGCGGTTGCTTCGCCGTCTTTGCTTACGCGGTAGAATTTGCCGTCCGTTTTATTGTAATATTGCAGATCAGAGCCGTTAGGCGCCAGAGTGGCGCTAAAGCTTGCCGCAGGCAAAAGCGGGGAAGTCTGGGTTATTCCTCCCCGGGCGATCGCGCTCGCGCCGGCTGCCGGCCCCGCGCCTTCTTGAGGCAGGCCGGCGCCTGTTTCTGCCGGCGCGGCAACCTGCCCCGCGCCATAAGGAGCTATTGGCAAGCCGGCCGTGGTAGAAGTAGCCGGTTCGGTTTCCGCCGGCTGCTGCACTGCCGGCTTGAAAAACAGGCTGTAAATCAGATAGCCGAGAACAAGAACAGTTAAAATAAAGCCGATTGCAAAAAGAAATTTTTTATTAAGAAAGAAATTAACCATACATTTTTATTTAATATGTTTTTATGTTATAATAAAATAAGAATATTTAAATGTACTTTTGCTGTTTTCTTAATATTATTATATAATATTAATATAATATAGACAAGAGCGATAATTAATTCTTAATTCTATAATTATGAGTTTGTTTTCTTCAAGCAATAGCTATTTAGGCATTGATATCGGCACTTCAAGCGTTAAAATTGTTGAATTAAAAAAAGAAAGAGCCGATGTCAAATTAATGACATACGGCTTCAGCGAAAGCTTGCGGGGCGCGGAACAGTTTGATATCAAGCAAACGGCGCAGACTATAAATCAAATATGCGAAAAAGCCGGCGCGAACAGCAGGAGCGCGGTAGCCGCTTTGCCGACCTTTTCGGTTTTTTCTTCCATTATTAATTTAACAGGAGTCGGCAAAAAAGACATACAGTCAGCCGTGCAGTGGGAAGCTAAAAAAGTCATACCCCTGCCCTTGGAAGAAATGATTCTTGACTGGAAAAAAATTGAAACGGGCGGCAAAAACAACGGCAATGTGAAAATTTTACTGACCAGCGCGCCAAAAACTTTAGTCAAAAAATATATTGATATTTTTAAAGCCGCGCAGATCAATCTTTTAAGCTTGGAAACGGAAACTTTCGCGTTGATCAGAGCTTTGGTCGGCAACGATAAATCCGTTGTTATGATAGTGGAAATGGGAGCCAATACCACCGATATTTCAATCATTGACCAGGGCATTCCCGTGTTAAACCGCAGTGTTGATGTGGGCGGTTTAACCATCACCAAGGCGATAGGCAATAATTTGAATATCGGCATGGAACGGGCCGAGCAGTTTAAATATGATTTGGGAATAAGCTCGCTTGAATCGCAGGAAGATGTGATTCCCAAAACTATTATTGAAACCATTTCCATAGTAATCAATGAAATAAAATATGTTTTGAATTTATTCCAAAGTAAAAACAACAAATCAGTGGAAAAAATAATTTTATCCGGCGGCTCGGCTTTGCTGATAAATTTTGCCAACTATTTGTCAAAAATTTTAGACATAAATGTAATTATCGGCAATCCCTGGGACAGGATTTCCTATCCCGTTGATTTAAAGCTGGTGCTGGATGAAATAGGGCCGCGCATGTCAACCGCTGTCGGCCTGGCAATGCGGCAGATAGAATAAAGTTAATATAAAACATAGCATTATGAAAAAATTTTTCATCATCTCCATAATCCTCGGCATTATTTTAACGCCCTGCTCTTTTAATTTCCCGGAATTCAATAATCTGCAAGCCCAAACAGAAATATATTACAGTGAAACAATCAGCCAAAACACCACTTGGACCGCAAGCAGCAGCCCCTATGTTATATATGGCGATTCTCACCTTCGCATTTTGCCAGGAGTTGTTTTAACCATTGAGCCGGGCGTAATAGTTAAATTTAGTGAAAATGGCGGACTGGGAGTGAACGGAGGAGAAATTATAGCCAAAGGCACAAAAGAAAATCCAATAATTTTTACTTCCAACCATGGTTCAAGTTATCCTCAGTCAGGCGGCTGGTCATCAATTGAAGTCTACAATCATGGCAAAATCACTTTTGATTACGCGGTGGTTGAATACGGCGGGTTTATACAATCTTATGAGCGTTTGGACAACAAAATATTCAAGCTAAACACAGCTTTGGCTCAAGATTATTATTATGATAATTTTACCGGCGCTATTACAATATCCGGCGCGCAAGCAGATATTAATAATTCTATTATTGCCAGCAGTACTATTGGCCTAAAAATCTTAGATGTCGGCGATCCTGACTATCATGGCTATCCTGATTATGCCACCTCAACCGTTTCTATTCATAATTCAAAAATTTATAATAATGATAGATACGGCATTTTCAATTACGGCAGCAGCCGGGTTGACGCAACTTATAACTGGTGGGGCGATGACTCTGGGCCTGAGCATCCTAATAATCCAGAAGGACAAGGCGAAATTATCACAGGCGATATTTTATTTGATCCGTGGATAGGCAAGGAGAAGAAAAAAGATCCGGTGATTATCGTGCCGGGGATTATGGGGAGCTGGAATGTGAGCGGCAAATGGGAACTGGACCCGATTTTGCACACTTATGATAATTTGTGGGAAGCGTTAAAATCAGCCGGCTATGAAGAAAATAAAACTTTATTCGCTTTTCCATACCAGTGGCGATTATCAAACAGCTATACCGCCATTCTGCTTAAAGATAAAATTCAAGAAGTGAAAAATATTTGCCAGTGCGACCAAGTTGATTTAGTAACCCATAGCATGGGCGGGTTAGCGGCCAAAGCGTATATTCAAAGCAATGATTATCAAAACGATGTTGATCAATTAATTTTTTTAGGAACGCCGCACAAGGGTTCAACAAAAGCGTATTTGGCTTGGGAGGGTGGTGAGTTTGGGCCAAAAATAAAGGATAAAATTCAACAAAGAATTTTTGCCGTAGAAGCAGACTTTAATGGCTATGGCAGCGTGTTTAAATATGTTAGGGGCTTGCCAATGCAATCAGTGCAAGAATTGCTGCCGATTTATGATTATCTGCGGGATAAAGACACAATGCAGTTGCGAGCATACCCCAATAATTATCCGGTTAATACGTTTTTAGAGTTATTAAATAATCAAAGCCAATTAGAAAAATTAAACAGCATAAATATTACAAATATTTTAGCCGATGCCGGCAGTGACAGCACAATTAATAATTTAAGAGTGGTTGAAAAAGAGTTTATTGATGGAGAATGGGAGCATGGCTATCCGGAACATTACAGTTTGCCTTTTACTGATCATGGCTTAGAATACGGGCCAGGCGATATTACTGTACCAGAAAGAAGTAATAAAGATTTTTTGGGTTTAGAAAATGCAGTTATTATTAGCGATCATAATGACATGGTAACAGACGCGCAAAAGATGGTTATTAAAGAATTAACAGGAGTTGAGCCAGCGCAAGAAATAAGAAAAAATATTTTTAGCAAATTTTTGTTAGTAAGAATTTTTTCACCGGCCGATTTTACAATCACGGCTCCGGACGGCGGCAAGATAGGCAAAAATATCGGCGATAGCGCGGCAATTGAAAGCGCGTTTTATTCCGGCTTTGACAGCGATATTGAATTCGCGGTTATTCCCAACCCAATTGACGGAGAATACAAAATAGAACTGGAAGGAACAGGCGAAGGAGAGTATAAATTAAGTGTAAGCTATATTGATAATGAGCAGGATATTGATAAGGATTTTGTCGGCAAAATTCAAACAGGGCAAACAAGAGATTTTACCATAATTTATTCAGAACAAGCGGAAGGAAATCCGATCAGTAATTTAGCGACTATCAACAGCGCTATTACTGATATAGAGGAAATGTATAATAAGGGCTGGATAATTAAAAAGAGCGATAAAAACTTGTTAATTTACAGGTTAAAATATTTAGAAAAAAGATTAGAGCATTTTGATAAACAAATAGAAAATATAGAAAAATTAATTCAACAAGCGCAAGACAATGAAAAACTAAAGCCCAAAGCCAAGGAGAAAATTTTGCAAGCGTTAAATAAAAGAATAGAAGAAATCGCAAAACAGAGGCAAAAAGCAACAGAGCGCAATTTGGATTGGCTTGAGCGAAAATTGGATGCAATGAAAACAAGGGGCGTGATAAATCAAAACGGCTATGATATAATAATAAGCGATATTAATTATTTAAGAAATAATTTGTAAAACTATGAGCAAAAAAAATAAAATTTTATTGTTTTTCGGAGTAAGTTTTTTAGCTATTATTTTCACTCCGCTATTTGGTTATTTATACGAAAAATTTTTTGGTCCCGTATACGGTGGTTTTTTTTGGGTATCTTCTAGTTCTGTTTTTGAAGGATTTATATTTTCCTTTTTGTTTTTTGGATCATTACTCTCATGGTTATTTGTCGCACAGAAAAAGAAGAAGTACTGGTTGTCTTATACCTTGCCATTTTTGACTTTTATGTTATTGTTGGGGGCTTTTGAGGAATTAATTATTGGCACAGGTTTAGTTGCCGCCGGCTGGCTGTTAGCGCAGGGGATATTGCTAATTAGGAAAAAGAGTCAATAAATCAAGGAGAAAAATTTATATGAAAAAAATTAATTTATTATCAAATAAAGACGATGATATTGATGGTTCGGAAAGCGATAATGAAAGCAAAGCAAAAAAAGAAATAATATGGTCGGAACCGGACGAAAAAGAAGAATTAACGGATAAAAGAGGGCTGCTGGGCGGCTGGCTTTCTTTTTTTAAGAAAGCCGGGAAAGAAAATCGCCTGATTGATAAAAACAGGATTAGAGATTCGCGCCGCGAATTAATAAAATTAATTAAGAACGAAAATGACCAGCAGGAAGCTTTTGCCGGCGCTAAAAGCGAGAGAAACAAAGAACCGGAAAAAAAGCTGAAGAAGCCGAATAAAATAAATAAAAGCAAGCCCCGGAGTGAAATATCCGTTCCGAGCAAGCCGAAGAAAGCGCGGGACGAATCAGGCCCGACAAAATGGGAAAAACTCAGTATCTCGGGGACTAATCTGATAAAGGGGGAGATAATTTCTTTTTTTGATTGGCGGAAAAAATTTTCAGTTTTGTTAACCGCCGCGATCTCGGCTTTTTTGACAATAGCCGTTGTTTACGGCGGCTTAATTTTTTTGGAAAACAAGGAAATAAATAAAGGCCGATATTTTGTTGATAAAATCAATGAAATGAACCAAAGTATCGGACAAGCCAAAGATTACATAAAAGAGATTCTAATTTTTAAAGAAAAGATGAAATTGGCGGACGAACTTCTCGGCCGGCATATTTATTGGACTGATTTTTTTGAATTTTTAGAAAAAAATACCTTGGCGGATGTCTATTATTCCGGATTTTCCGGAAATATTGGCGGCGAATATACATTATCCGCCACAGCCAAAAGTTTTAGCGCCATCGCGCAACAAGTCAAAACAATGCGGAACAACAGCAATGTCGCGCAAGCTAAAGTAAGCGGCGGGCAATCGTCGGCAGAGGGAGGCGGTGTTGGCTTTCAGCTGGAATTATCAGTCAACCCGGATATTTTCAAAAAATAGTTTAATGTAAAGGAATTTCAATATTACCATTCGTATGTCCCGCATTTGCAGTTGCGGGTTCGCGAAGCGAATAACTTATATGCATAATATTAAAATAACAGAAAACAACAATGAACAGTTGAAACAGAAAGCAAACGCTTTTTTAATTAAATATTTTAATTTATTGGCGATTGCTCTGGCGGCAATAATTTTAATCGTTGGATTTTTCTTGCTGATTAAACCCAAATATAATAAAATTTTCCAAGAAATCAGGCTGTCAAACGAAAGCAGTGAAAGTAAATACAATGCCGTTTTCGCTCATTTGGCTCAATTAAATAAGTTAAAGGCGGAGTATGAAAAGATAAGCCCCGAAGGCATAAAAAAAATTGAAATTATGCTGCCAAGCGAAAAATTTTACGAAGAACAGTTTGTCCAATTGGAATCAATTGTTTTAAAAAACGGATTGCTTTTAACCTCTCTGCAGATAAGCCCCGAGGAACTTCCCTCGGGGAAAGAAAGCGCCGCCGCCAAAGCGAAAAATAGTCAGCCGGAAAAAAATAAGGCGGCTGAAGCCGGCCTGCCCGAAGAAGTTACGAAAATAAAAATCGCGATGAACGTCGCGGGCGTTGATTATCTTGGTTTAAAAAATTTGCTTTACGTTTTGGAAAATAATTTGCAGTTGATAGACATAACAAATTTAAGCTTTTCTCCCGACCAGAAAAGCGCTGCTCTTGAAATGTATGCTTATTACTTTGTTTCCGGGGCGAACAATGAAAGCGATATGAATGTTTTAAATACAGGTATTTTTGACAACCCTAAATTCCAAGCGCTTAAAGAAAGCGGCGCTGGCGGCGGCACAGGCGCTGTCGGCAAAAGAAATCCATTTGAGCCGTCTGATAAAGAGAAAAGTAATGAAAAGAAATAATTTAATGTAAAGGAATTTCAATATTACCATTCGTATGTCCCGCATTTGTAGTTGCGGGTTCGCGAAGCGAATAACTTATTATGAGCAAGCAAATTGAAATATTAAATTTATTAATTCAGGAGAATTTGATCAGTTCGGAACAGTTAGTGAAGATAAAATCGCAATTAGACGGCGGCGGGAAGTCTATTGAGGATATTTTGCTTGAAAATAAAATGATTAATTCCGAAGAGTTCGCGAAAATCAAGGCCGGTGTTTTTAACCTGCCTTACGAGAATTTATCGGAAAAAAAAATAAGCGAGCAGGCCTTAGCCGTTATTCCCGCGGAGGTGGCGGAAAATTATAAGATTGTTTGTTTTGATAAAAGCGATAAGGCGATTAAAGTAGCCGTAATTGACCCGGATAATTTTAAAGCGATGGAAGCGGTTGATTTTTTGGCCAAGGAAGAAAAGTTGAGTGTTGAATATTATCTTGTTTCTAATCAGAGTTTAAAAGCCGCCCATAAGCAATATAAGACTTTTGGCAAGGAAATTTCTTCCGCCTTGGAAAAAAGAGCCGAGGAAGAAAAAGAAGAATTAAAAAAAACAGGGAAAACAGAAGAAAAGGAATCAACGGAAATTACCAAAAGCGCGCCGGTGAGCAAAATCGTTTCGGTAATTATCCGCCATGCCGTAGAAGGGGGCGCCAGCGATATCCATATTGAGCCGCTGCAAAATGAATCCAGAGTCCGTTATCGCATTGACGGCATTTTGCAGACTTCTCTGATTTTGCCCAAAAATATCCATAATGCCGTAATCGCCAGAATCAAAGTTATAGCCAATTTGAAATTGGACGAAACACGCATTCCGCAGGACGGGAGAATCAGATTGAATATTGAAGACAGGGAAATTGATTTTCGCGTTTCCACCCTTCCTTTGCTTGGCGCGGAAAAGGTGGTGATGAGAATCTTGGATGTGTCAAAGGAGGCGCCCACTCTGGAACAGCTTGGCTTTCAGGGGAGCGGCCTCAAAACCATATTGAAGAACATAAAAAAGACCGAGGGCTTGTTGTTAGTTACCGGTCCGACCGGCTCGGGAAAGTCAACCACTCTTTATTCAATTATAAACATGATTAATAAGGAAGGAATCAACATATCCACGCTGGAAGATCCGATTGAATACCAGATAAAAGGCGCCAATCAGTCGCAAGCCAAGCCCGAGATCGGATATACTTTTGCCACCGGTTTGCGCAGCTTGTTGCGCCAGGATCCGGATGTGATTATGGTCGGGGAAATCAGGGATGCTGAAACCGCCGAGTTAGCTATTCATTCCGCTTTAACCGGACATTTTGTTTTATCCACGCTGCACACAATCAATGCGGTCGGCGCGATTACCAGATTAATAGATATGGAAGTAGAGCCGTTTTTATTAGGCTCAACATTGAATACGGTAATCGCTCAAAGATTAGGCAGAAAAATCTGCCTGCATTGCAAAGTTGAAGCAAAAATCCCCAAGGATTATTTAAACGAGATTGAAAAGGAGATCGCCGAGATCCCCAGCGATTATTTAAAAGAGATGATTCCGGGGCTTGACATCGCGAAATTGGTGTTTTATAAAGGAAAAGGGTGCCCCAGGTGCAATAATTCCGGCTATAGCGGCAGATTATCCGTAGCCGAGGTGCTTGACATAAATGAAAAGCTGCAAAATATGATTATTGACGGCAAAAGCATTATAAAAATGAAAGACATTAAAGAGAGCCAGAATTTTATCACTTTAAAGCAGGACGGCATTATTAAAGTCCTGCAAGGCATTACCGCCATGGAGGAGATTTTAAGAATAATCTCAGCGTAAATATAATTTGTAAATCATAAACATATGACACAAAATAAAAAGAAAATCTTATTGGTTGAAGACGATTCATTTTTAATCAGCATGTATACCATTAAATTTGAACTGGAAAATTTTGAAGTTGTCGCGGCCGAGGATGGCGAAAAGGGTTTAAGTTTAGCCGCAGAGGAAAAGCCGGATATAATTTTGTTGGATATTTTATTGCCCAAGATGAACGGCTTTGAAGTCTTAAAAGAGCTTAAAAACAATAAGGAAACTAATCAAATTCCGGTAATTTTATTAACTAACTTAAGCCAAAAAAATGAAATTGAGCAGGGATTGGCTTTAGGCGCGCAGGATTATTTAATCAAGGCCCATTTTATGCCCTCCGAGGTTATGGATAAGATAAAGAAGGTGTTAAATAAATAATATATTTTTCTATGGAAGTGCCATCAATTTTTTTAAATAGAGTATTGGTTGAAGCGGCTAAAAAAAACGCCGCTTATTTGCATTTAACAGTCGGCAATCCGCCCATAATGAGGATTGACAATCAGCTTGTTGCCATGGGAGGCGAGAGTATTATCGCCGGCGAGACGTTGAATAAAATTATGGAATCATTTATGAGCAAAGATGAAATGGTTGAATTCAAAGAGAACAAAGAAGCCGTTTTGGTCAAGGATTTGGGCGGAAATTTTCGTTTCCGCATCAATGTTTTTTATCAAAAAAATATGCCGGCCATGTCCATTCATCATATTCCCGGCGTTATAAAAAGTTTGTCCGATTTGGGATTGCCGCCGGCCGCGCAAAATTTTACGAATTTTAATTCAGGCCTTTTGTTAATCGCCGGCTCTCATGGTTCGGGCAAAACTACCACTGCCGCTTCTTTTATTGAAGAGGTTAACAAAACCAGCGGCAAGCGCGTAATAACCCTGGAAGATCCGATTGAAAATCTGTTTGTCGGCAAGAAAAGCATTATTGAGCAGAGGCAAATCGGCCGCGACGTGAAATCGGTGGCGGACGGCTTGAATTATTGCCTGATGGAAGATGTTGACATGGTTTACCTCGGCGAGATACGACAGGATCTGCCGATCGCCATGCCTCTTATTCTGGAGTTATCAGCCGGCAACTGCTTGGTAATATTGGAAATGAACGTTGACAGCTCAATAAAAGCGATAGAAAAAATAGTAAATTCCGTTGATACTGAATTTATAACCGAGGCGTTTCGCTATAATTTGGCCGATGCTTTAATGGGAATTATAGTGCAAAAATTATTGCCGAAGCACGGCGGGGGAATGGTTTTGGCCGCTGAATTGCTTCTGGCGAATTCCGCGGTTAAATCGTTAATCAGGGAGGGCAAAGTATACCAGCTTGAAAGCATAATGCAAACCTCCAGAAGGGAAGGAATGATCAGCATGGAAAAGTCCATTGAAGAGCTGATTAAGTCCGGCGAAGTGAATCAGCAGGCGATTAGCGAGAGCAGAGAGATATAAAGAGCAGAGAGATATAAAGAGCAGAGAGATATAAAAAATAAAATACATAATACATAATACATAATACATAGTTACTATGGCTGTTTTTAAATACAAGGCCTTGGACAGAGAAGGAAAAATCAAACAAGGATTGGTTGAGGCGGTAAGCGAAAATATGGCGGCGGAAGCTTTGCGAGAAAGGGGTTTCTCAATCGTTTCCATCAAGGAGCGATCAGTCTTTAAAGGGGCAAAGCAAGGATTCGCCTTGTTTAACAGAATCAAGTCAAAGGATTTGGTTATTTTTTCGCGGCAATTTGCCGTAATGATATCGGCCAATGTGGCTATGGTTCAGGCCTTAAAGATTGTTGCCGAGCAAACGGATAATCTTAAATTAAAAGCAGTTGTTTTGGAGGTTTCCAACGAGGTTGACAGCGGATCAAAATTATCCGATGCCTTAGCCAAAAGGCCGCAAGTTTTTTCCAATTTTTTCATTAGCGTTATAAGGTCGGGCGAAACTTCGGGAAAATTGGACGAAGTTTTAAATTATTTGGCCGATGAAATGGAAAAAGATTACGATATGACGAGCAAAATAAAAGGCGCCATGATTTATCCGGCTTTTGTTTTTTGCGGCTTGGGCGCGGTGGGAATAATCATGATGGTTTTTGTCATTCCTAAATTAACAGGAATTTTACAGGAAACAGGCGCTGAATTGCCGTTTGCCACCAGGATTTTAATCGGCACCTCCGGTTTTTTGCAAAATTACTGGTGGCTTTTAATAATTATTATCGTTGGCCTGATTTTCGGAGTTAGATTTCTAATTTCCACTTCTCAAGGAAGAAAATATCTTGATATTTTAAAATTAAAATTGCCGGTTTTCGGCAAATTATTCCAGAAAATTTATTTGGTTCGCTTCACCCGCTCCTTGAATACTTTGATAGTCGGCGGCGTGGCTATTTCCAACAGCTTAAAGATAACATCGGAGGTGGTGAGTAACACGGTTTATCAACGGTTGATAGAAGAAACCATCAAAGAGGTGGAAGACGGAAATTCAATTTCCAGCGTTTTTATCAACAGCAAGGAAATTCCCAAAATGGTTTCCCAAATGATGAGCATAGGCGAAAAAACAGGCAAGCTGGATTTAATTTTGGAACGGCTTACTGATTTTTACGCCAAAGAGGTTACCAACACCGTTGCCAATTTGATGACCTTAATGGAGCCGTTGATTATGGTGATTATCGGAGTGGCGGTCGGCATAATGGTGGCGGCCGTGATTATGCCGATGTACAACTTGGCGGGGCAGTTTTGATTTAGATTTATTTTTTATTATTTTTGTGTTATAATTGTGGATAAGTGTAAATTAATTAATTTAATCTTCACGATATTAAAATTCCCATGCTTGTCAATTTAAAAACAAATAAAGCGGGTAAATTAATTTTCGTGAGTCATGGAAGGGAGGTGAAACATGAAAAATAACAAAAAAGGTTTTACTTTGGTTGAATTGTTGGTCGTTATCGCGATTATCGGTTTGCTGTCAACTTTGGCGGTTGTGGCGTTAAACAACGCCAGGCAGAAAGCAAGAGACGCCAGGCGCGTATCTGATGTAAAGCAGATTCAAACCGCTTTGGAACTGTATTACAATGATGAAGGCGGTTATCCGAATACAGTGGTTACGGGAAGCGCTATAACAGGGGCGACAAGTCTCGTTACTTATATGAATGCTGTTCCAGGCAATCCGACTCCAACAACTGACGGCACTCTTTGCGGCGGCGCTACCGGAGATTATACCTATACAATGCAAAATACCAATGCTTCTTATACATTGGACTATTGTTTAGGCGCCTCTACCGGAGGCATAGACGCAGGCCTCCATAAGGCGACTCCAGCCGGCATTCAGTAAAATAAATTCTTAAAAGGATCCTATTAAGGATTTTAATTTTCCCCCGCTCCGGTTTTACCGGAGCGGGGTTTTTTATAGTTACATTTGTCTATAGCCCCCTCCTCTTGTTCAAGAGGAGGGGCAGTGTGGAGTAACCCCCCTCCTCTTTTTTAAGAGGAGGGCTGGGGTGGAGTAACCCCCCTCCTCTTTTTTAAGAGGAGGGCTGGGGTGGAGTAACCCCCTCCTCTTTTTTAAGAGGAGGGCTGGGGTGGAGTTAAATATATCTTTCAACTCCTCCCTTTCCCTCCTCTAATCTTAGAGGAGGGGACGAAATGGGGCAGATTTGTGGGAGAGGATAAATTAAGCTATAATGTGAATATGCAACGATTAAGATTAACCAAAATCTTGGATTTGCTCATTGAAGCCGGCTGGCTGGCCGTTATTTTTTTTGTTCCGTTGTATTTCGCCGTATTTTTTAAGACCAATGATGTTTTTGAGCTGAATAAAATAATTTTATTTAAGATTTTTGTTTTATTATTGCTGTTTTTTTCGTTATTTAAATTAATTTGGAATGTTGCAAATTTTCCGAAAATTTTGCCCTTTTGTCATTCCCGCGCAAGCGGGAATCCAGGAGAGAGCCGTGAAAACTTGGCTTCTTGGCGCAAGTATTTATTAATACCATTTTTATTTTTATTATCTTTAGTTGCCGCGACATTATTATCTAAAAATATTGGCTTAAGCTATTACGGCTCATATTCAAGATTTCAAGGATTGGAAACCCATTTTTATTATTTATTATTTTTTATTCTTTTGCTTTTAAATTTAGAGAGCGATAAACAAATTTATCGGATTATTATCGCCATTGCGCTGTCTTCGTTTTTTATCTGTGTTTACGGGTTATTGCAGATTGCCGGGCTGGATTTTTTTGATTGGAATGAGCCTGTTTATATTACCCATAGAGTTACTTCCACTTTGGGACAGCCGAATTTTCTGGCGTCATATTTGCTTTTAGCGATTCCCGCAACCGCGTATCTGATTAATTCGCCAAAAAAATTTTTGTATAAATTCAGTTGGGCGATATTATTAATTTTTCAGCTGGCCTGCTTATTTTTTACTTATAGCCGAGCCGGCTGGTTAGGCTTATTTTTTGGCGTAATTTTTTCCGGGTTGGTTTATTTATTCGCCAAAAAAAAGTTTGCGTTAAAATTGTTAAATAAAAAAGCGTTAGGATCGGCTTTGCTGATTATTGTTATGGCCGCGAGTTGCTTTTCGCTTTTATTTTATTGCAACGCCATGTTTAAAGCCAGAATAAAAAGCATTGTTGATTTTAATGGCGCCGGCGCGGCCACCAGGATGGCTTTTTGGCAAGCCGGCATAGATATAATTAAAAAAAAGCCGTTATTCGGCTACGGTCTGGATAATCAAGGCGAAGAATTGGTAAAATATTATAAAAAAGACTGGGCTCGCACAGGGTGGGTTAATGATTTTCCGGATCGCGCTCATAATTTATTTTTGGATACGCTAATTACAACGGGAATTGTTGGATTTTTATTTTATTTGGCTCTGCTGTATTTATTTTTTAAATTAATTATTGAAAATATAAAAAATAACAATTCAGCTTTTTTGTCATGGCTGATTTTGACGGCTTTAATAAGTTATTTAATATCATTAATGTTCGGATTTTCTATTGTGGCGACTAATGTTTATTTTTGGCTTTATTTCGCGATTATAATTGTAATAAATAGAAATTATGGGCAAATACGCGAATCGTCTAAAACGCCCCTTTGTCATTCCCGCGAAAGCGGGAATCCAGGAGCAAATCGTAAAAATTTATTTATATCGCTTATTAAAATAATTTTATTATTTTTAATAGCCATGGCGGTTTTTTATCAAGCAAATTATGAAATTAAGCATTTAATAGCCGACCAATACTTCAGGGAATTAAAAATAGCAAGCGCGAATCAAGAATATTATAAAGCTTATGAATTATACGGTTATATTAAAGACGAAAAAATTAACGACGGTTATTATGAAAATTTTTTCGCGGCAGTTTTGGCGGATTGGTATGGCGGTTTTAACAGCAAGGTTTTTACTATTCAGGGAGAAAAAATTTTAAAAGATATGGAACAAAACATTAAAGGCGAAAGATTTGCCGATTATTTGGCCAAAGCAAAGATTTACACCGCCTTAGCTCGTGAAAAAAACGATAATTATTTTAATTTAGCGGAAGAAAATTTTAATAAAGCCATTGGATTAAGCCCTGAAATGCCGAAAGTTTACAGAGAATTGGCTAAAATGTATTACAAGAAAGGGGATTACGATAATGTTATTGCCAATTACAATAAAGCCCTTGCTTGTCTGCCCGCATTGGACAAAAATATAGATGTTTTGCATAAAAACGCGGTTAATTTTGAGCAATATTTAATTTATAAAGGAATGGCGGAAGCTTATTTAAAACAAAAAAATTACGAAGAAGCGGAAAAAAATTATTGGTTGGCTTACTATAATAATATTACTGATATCGTTTTATTTAAAAAAATAGCCGATACTTATTATATGAGAGGCGATTTGGATAAAGCCGTATTTTATAATAAAAGAGGGATGATGCTAAGTCCCAAAGATTATGTTTGGCCTTACGCGATCGCTTTGCTTTATCAGGAGAAAGGAGATAAAGACAAAGCGTTGGAATACGCGGAACAAGCATTAAATTTAGAACCAGAAAATGAACTTGTTAAAATAATAATTAAAAATTTAAAATAAGTATGTTAAAAAAATTAAATTTAGGATGCGGCGAACAAAAAATTTCCGGATTTATCGGGGTTGATCGCGTTAAAACTTCATCGGTTGATGTTGTCCATGACTTGAATAAATTTCCTTATCCTTTTAAAAACAATTCAATCAGTGAAATTTTAATGGATAATGTTTTGGAGCATCTTGATGATACGATTAAAGTCATGGAAGAGATGTATCGCATTTGTAAGAATGAAGCGATAATAAAAATATATGTTCCATACTATAAAAGCAGCGGCGCGTTTACCGATCCCACGCATAAGCATTTTTTTACCGAGAATAGTTTTCAGTATTTTGAAAAAAATCACTCCTATCATTTTTATACAAAAACCAACATTGAAATAATCAAAAAAGAATTAATCGCGCATAAAAAATTTAAAGACACGAAGCATATTTTAAGAAATTTATTGCCTTTTAAAAAATTATTAAATCAATTTCTTTTTAATATATATGATGAAATTTACTTTAAATTAAAATGTATCAAATAATGCCTATTATTTATTACTTTCCTGTATTTCTCTTCGGCCTGTGCGTCGGCAGTTTTTTAAATTGCCTGATTTGGCGGCTGCATAAGAATGAAAGCATGTGGAACAGGTCGTATTGCCCGAAATGCCGGAAACAGATCGCCTGGTACGACAATATTCCTGTTTTGAGCTTTATTTTGTTGCGCGGAAAATGCCGGCATTGCGGCAAGCCAATCTCCTGGCAATATCCAATCGTGGAATTAATAGCCGGCTTGTTATTTGTGCTGGCTTTTTTTCAAAATTTTCAATTTTCAATTTTCAATTTTCAATCAATTTCTAATTTTCAATTTTTAATTTCCAAGCAGTTATTATTTTTTGCCCGTGACATATTTTTTATCAGCGTGATGATCGTTGTTTTCATCTATGATCTGCGCTGGTATTTAATTTTGGACGCTGTTACTTTGCCGGCCTGCGCCATTGTTTTAATATTAAATTTGTTTCTGGGAATTAGTTGGCAAAATTTATTAGTTTCTGGTATAATAGGAAGCAGCTTCTTCTTGATACAATTTTTAATTTCAAAAGGCAGGTGGATCGGCGGAGGAGATATCAGACTGGGCTTGCTTTTAGGCTTGGCTTTGGGCTGGCCTAATGTTTTAGCCGCGATATTAATCGCTTATTTTATCGGTTCAATTATCGGTATTGGATTAATAATAGC
>JAHIME010000036.1 GCA_018896595.1 Patescibacteria group bacterium | reverse complement strand
GTGCAATTTTAAGTATATTTTTTGGTATAATTGAAATAATTTTTGGTATAATATTTATAGTACCTTCGAAATTTATTGTGATTTTGCCCGGCATGTTGCTAATCTTTGCCGGCATTTATTATTTCTGGAAAAAAGTTTAAAAATAAATTCGTAAGAGTGGCGAAATGGAATCCAACGAGAAATGCGATTGAGAATGACAGTATAATTCCGCCACTTGGCTCGCTATAATTTAAAATATGACACATCCATTTAATTTAGAGATAAATAAAGACGGCTTAAGAAAATGCCAGAAAGAAGCATACGAAGCTATACTAAATCATTTTTCTAATGACAAAGCCGAAAAACATATTCTTGTACAATTACCAACGGGAGCAGGAAAATCTGCCTTAATTGCAACAATTCCTTTTAACTTATCTATGAAAAGAGTTTTGGTATTAGTGCCAAGCGTTGAATTATCCAAACAATTGAATTCTGATTTTGATATTTACGAAAATCCAACCGATAATGCTTATAAAAAATTTGGAATTATTTCAGAAAGTGATTTGGGAAATATAGAGTTATATTCACTCCGACTTGAAAGTGCTGTAAATAGTTCTGATGTAGACGAACATCAGATAATAATTGCGAATTATCAACAATTAGCTGACATCGAAAAATTTTTCAAGGGTAGAGAAAATGAAATAGATATAATCATAATTGATGAAGCCCATCATCAAAAAGCAAAAACATATCAAGAAATAATAAAATTTTTCAAAAATGCAAAAATAATTGGACTAACTGGCACTCCGTTTCGTTCTGATGGGCAAAAAGTAGACGGGAAAAATGTATATACATACCATTTTTACGAAGCAATAAATGACAAAATAATTCGCAATATTAAAATAAGTAATATATCCCCGCAAGAAATTGAGCTTTCCTTTACAGACGAAAAAGGAAAAATATATAATTTTGAGGACATTATTCAGCTGAAAGAAGATGCTTGGTTTAGACGAGGAATCGCAATGTCAGAAGATTGTTGCAATACAATAGCTAAAAAGGCAAAAGAAAAATTAGATGAACTTAGAAAAAAATATACAAGCACATCTCATCAAATTATTGCATCCGCTATTAGTATTCGACATGCTCGAGAATTTGTTAAACCAGCATTTGTAAGACTTGGTTTAAAAGTTGGAATGGTAAGCTCTCATATAGAAGATAAAAAGAAAAATGATGATACTCTGAATAAACTTAGACAAGGAAAGTTAGATGTAATAATTCATGTTGGAATGTTGGGAGAGGGATTTGACCATAATAAGCTTGGAGTTGCAGCCATTTTTCGACCATATAAATCATTAAATCCATATATTCAATTTATAGGAAGGGTAATTCGAAAAAATGAAGATACAAAACATTGTTGGGTTGTATCTCATTTGGGATTAAACCAAAGTCGCAGGTTTGATGAGTTTAAAATGTTTGATCAGGACGATCAGGCGTTCATTAAAACCCTAGAACAAAGCGAACAAGAAATATCTGCTGATGAAGAAAAAAGTTTTGTTGACGACGAAGATGTTACAAATTCCACAACGGGTGAATCAAATCAAGAAATCAGGATCAAAGAAATTGGTAATGATACTTTGGATTTTTCCTCTCAATATGTAAAAGATGAGACTTCCGAAATTGAAAAAATAGAAAAAGCAGTAGGCGGACTTTCGGAAAAAGGGAAAAAGGATTTTTTCGAAAAATTTGGTATAAAATTTGACGAAGTTACTCTTAGTAAAAAAACAAAAATTAAACCTATCAATAAAAGAAAAGCTTCACGCAATCTGCTTAATGAGAAAGAAAAAAGTATTGCTACTGATATTCTAAGAACATTAAATCTAAAGTATAAAGGTAGAGATTTTACAAAAATGTATGAAAATTTTATTTGGGTGAAAAGACGGGTGAGTAAAGAGGTTAATAAAAAATTAAAAATTGATAAAAAACAGAGAAAGGAAATCACAAATGAGCAGTTTGCTGATATTGAAAATAAGAAAACTTTAGATAATATAAAAGATGAGTGTATTTCTTATTTCAAGAGCAAACTTGAGTAAAGACGAAATTGATAACTGAAAGTCCCGCCGTCCGCTCGCCGAAAAATCTGGCGAAGCCTAAAAGCAAACGGGTAAAATATCAAAATATCAGAGCGATTTTTAATCGCTCTGTTTTTTAATCGCCAAATTTTATTTTTCCGCGGGAATATAGTTTGCGAAAGAAAAAGTTACCGAAACATCCGGGCGCGGAATCGGCCTTTCTGTCGTCAGGACGGTCATTGAAGGGCTCGGCGGAAATGTTGTTCTGAAGTCGGCGGACGGAAAAACAAGCTTCACGCTAATTCTTCCGCTTACCCTCGCCATTATTCATGCTCTGCTTGTGCGGGTATCCAATCAAATATTCGCCCTTCCATTTTCGCAGGTTGATCGTTCGGTTCGCGTGCCCGCCAAGAATATCAAAAAGGCGTTTGATCAAGAGGTGGCGGTGGTTGAAGGCCGGGATATTCCCGTAATAAGGATGGATGAATTGTTTGGTTTGAAAAAAAGAAAAGGGCTGTTTCTTACCGAAGAAGAATTACAGCTTAAGCAGCAGGCGGAATTAATGGTTATCGCCAAAAGGGAGAATTTTTCTTCAGTCGGCTTGATAATAGACGAGATGATTTCCGAGCAAGACATAGTCGTCAAGCCGTTAAAAGGAATATTAAAAAAAACAATGGGATTTGAAGGAGTGACTTTTCTCGGAGATGGAAAGCCGGCGCTGATATTGGATGTGACGACTTTGGTTTAGAAATTCACGATTATAGATAATAATTTCCCCCTTTATCAAAGGGGGCGAGGGGGATTTCCGCCTCGCGTCTTAAAAGAAAAATAAATCTATTGATTTCAAATAGAACTGTATTTATCGCAAGATAAGCGAAGAATATTATTTTGATGATATAGCCGTAGTCAAGCCCGGAAATCCCCCCAACCCCCCCCTTTTTTTTTCAAAGGGGGAGCTCAAATATCCCGACTTATCAAATATCACTAATTACAAATTACTAATTTACTAATTTACAAAATCCATGGAAACAAAAAACCAGCTTACAAAAGAAGGAATTGCGGCGTTTGAAAAAATGGCGCATGAGGGCGCGAAAAAGGCGTCGGTGTCCCTTTCTAAGTTAATTAATCAAGAAACCGAGGTGATGGCTCTGGCGGTAAGGACATTGCCCGTTGAAAAAATACCCGAGATTGTAGGTTCGCCGGAAGATATGGTAACCACCGTTATTATGGAAATCAAAGGCGATGTCAATGGCAGTCTCGCGCTTGTTTATCCGCAAAAATCAGCTTTAAATATAGCCGACCTTTTAGCCAAAAGAGAAATCGGTTCAACCGCCCAATTAGCCGAGCTTGACAAGTCCGCTCTTAAAGAATCGGGCAATATAATCGCCGGCTCGTTTCTGGCGGCGATTTCCGATTATCTGACGATCAATATGGTGGAATCAATTCCCGATATTGCCACGAATATGCTGAAAGCCACGATTGATTTTATGCTGGCGGGATTTATAAAAAAAGGAGTTTCGGATACGGTTGCTTTTGAAATTGACTTTGGGATGGGCACAACAACAACAACAGCGACAGAAAAGATCAAAGCTTATTTTGTTCTTCTTCTGGACACGGAGTCGGCCGCGAAAGTTCTCGGATCGCTTAAAAAAATATCAGGCGGACGGGATATGGCGGAATAAGTAAATTTCGAATTATGAATTTCGAATTTCGAATCAAACTCGAATGAATGAATTTTTAAACGAAAATCGTTTTTATCCCAATATGCTGTTTCAAAATTCAGTCATTAAAAATTCAATCAAAATTCAAAATTAGAAATTAAAAATTTGAGAATAACAAAATGTTTGAACCTGATTCAAAAATAATAGAGGTATCAATGTCCGATATGAAAATCGCAACCAATCCTCATATTCTTCGGTCGAGCGGGATCGGCTCGTGCGTTGTGATAACTCTTTATGATCCCATCGGGCGAATTGGCGCTATGGCTCATTCAATGCTGCCTGCGGCAACGCAAAAAAACGCGGAAATTAACGCGGAAGAACGCAGAAGGGATCAGCGTAGTTCGGCGTTAGATTCCGCGAATTTCAGCGCGAGCCTGCGATATGTTGAGGATGCCATTGACGCTATGATTGTTGAGCTGGCGAAATTGGGAGCGCCTAAAGAAAGGATGGAAGCCAAGCTTGTGGGCGGCGCGAGTATGTTTGAAGTTTTTGACAAAAATCCAAATTCAATCGGAACTCAAAATGTGGAAGCGGCCAAAAAGAAATTGGAAGAAGAGGGAATAAAAGTTGTTGCCACTGATACCGGCGAGAACTGCGGACGATCAGCCGATTTTGATCTGACTACCGGCATCGTGGAAGTGAAGACGAAGATATGAGACATTTTAACATATTAACGGTTATTGGCAAAATGAATTTGAGCAGGCATAACTTGCTAAAATTCAATGAAAAAATTTGATAAAATTGTAAAATTTGATAAAATTAATAAATTAATAAATAATATGGCAACAAAACAAAAGAAAAAAACAGGGTACAAACCGCATCCGAGCGAGGGAATCGGCTCGGGGAAAAATGTTACGACTACCGGATTGGAGAAGATCGCGACAAAGATGGCGGGTTTTGACGAAATCGCGCACGGCGGCATACCAAAAGGCCGCACCACATTGCTGGCAGGGACTTCCGGTTCTGGCAAGACTATTTTCGCCATGCAGTTTTTGATTGGCGGGCTTGAAAAAAATGAGCCGGCGGTGTTTGTGACATTTGAAGAAACCCCCGAAGACATCATCAGGAATATGAAAAGTTTCGGCTGGGATCTGCAGAAATGGATTGACGAGGGAAAATTTCTTTTTGTTGACGCTTCGCCCTCGGAAGATGAAACTATAGAAGTCGGCGAGTTTGATTTGGGCGCCTTTTTGGCGCGCATATTATACGCCATTAAAAAAATCAAGGCCAAGCGAGTAACGCTTGATTCCATCTCGGCTTTGTTTCCCCGCTATAGCGACCAAGCGATTATCAGGCGCGAGCTTTACCGTATCACCGCTCGATTAAAGAAGATGGGCGTAACAGCTATTTTAACTGCTGAGCGCGTAACCGAAGAAAAAGAGCAAATTGCCCGGTTTGGCGTGGAAGAATTTGTTTCTGACAATGTCGTGCTCTTGCATAACTATCTTGATACGGTGCGCGGCGATCGCAAACGATCGGTTGAAATTCTGAAATTTCGCGGAACATCGCACGAAACGCAGGACACTCCGCTTTTGGTGCTGGCCAATGGCATGAATGTATTTCCCCGCCCGAAGCCGTCTTACAAGGGACAGATATCATCCAATAAAAAACTTTCTCTTGGCGTTCCCGGGCTGGATAAAATGTTCTTTGGCGGAGTTTATGAGCTTTCCACCACTTTGGTTAGCGGCGCGAGCGGCGCGGGCAAAACAGTTTTGGGACTCCATTTTATTCTGGAAGGCGCTCGAAAAGGCGAGAAAGGGCTGCTGATCGCTTTTGAAGAATCAGACGAACAGCTCTTTCGCAATGCCGAGAGCTTTGGACAGGATTTAAGAAAATATGTGAAAGAAGGACTGGTGCGTCTTTTTACTTCGGTGCCGGAAGAATTGAAGCCCGAAGAGCATTTTAAGAGAATCAGGGATATTATTGAAGAAGTGAGTGTCAAGCGGTTTGTGATTGATTCTCTTTCAGCATTGGAGCGCATTTATCCGCCAGACAGGTTCCGCGAGTTCACTGTCGGTCTTAACACATATCTAAAAAGCCAGGGCGTAACATCAATTATGACCAACACTACCGCGTCTTTGCTTGATGTTTCGCAAATCACCGAAACGCATCTTTCCACCGCGACCGACAACATTATTATTCTGAAATACATTGAGCTGGAAGGCCAGATGAAACGGGCGTTGATTTTGGTTAAATCCCGCGGTTCGGACCATGACAAGTCATTGCACGAGGTTATTATTGATTCTAATGGTATGGCTGTCGGCGAAACATTTTACGGCATAGAAAATTTAATGGGCGGCAGCGCGAAGCGAGTGATTATGCCGCCGGTTGACATAACCGAGCATATGAAAAAAATTGACAAGCTCCGCCGCGAATATGTGGAAGGTAAAATTAAAAAAGAAATTTACGCGAAGAATATGGCAAAACTGAGCAAAGAATTGAAAGAAAAACTGCCTCAAATATTTTCCATTCAATCGCCGAGAAAAGTGGGCAGCGATTATACGATCATGTTTGAAACCAGATTC
>JAHIME010000035.1 GCA_018896595.1 Patescibacteria group bacterium | reverse complement strand
TCTATTGCGGCTTGGATTGTATTTGAGTACTTAAAATGTACTGGATCTGAAAAATCTTCATTTCCCGCAAGATCCTTTCCGTATGCGCAAACCCACATTGGTTGATTAACATTTGTTGGTGGGTTTGAATATAAATTAAGATCTGTTGGACATTTTGTAATTTCTATTAAAGAATACATCATTTTATATGAATTTGTGTCGCAATCGCTTCCTGAAGTGTCTTTACAACCTACAGTAGGAATTAAAGACTCGTCATCTACAACCCATCCTGTTGGCGCGTTTCCAAGTACTGAAACTACCGGATCAGTTGTATCAACTTTAAATTCCTGGTTATTCGCAGTTTCTTCATTTCCAGCCATATCAATTGAGTAGTAATATAAAGTATCAGCGCCTTCTGAAGCAGTCAATATTTCTGTGTATTCTGCATAAGTTCCGGATGTTCCCCATTTATAGTAAGTTTTAAAGCAACCGTTTATAGTATCACTACAAGTTAATGTTATTGTTGGCGCTGTAACATACCAATTATTACTTCCATCCGGACTTACTGGATTTGCTGTAAGAGTTGTCTCTGGGTCGTCAGTGTCTACAATAAATGACCAAGAATTACTATGCAAATTACCCGCGTTATCAGAAACAATGACTGTCACACTGTGACTACCTTCTCCTAATGAAGAAGCCGCATAAGAAACCTTTCCTGTTGTACTGTTGTAAGAACTAGAGATAACTGCCGTATCAACTGTCATTATTATTGTCGCGTCATCTATTGCGCTAAGAGTATCAGAAAGCGTCGCTGAAATTTCAGGAACTGCCGACTGGACATAAGTACTATTTGCCGGCATAACTGAATCTATTACTGGTTTTAAATTATCAACCGTGATTGTCTTAATTGGTGCATCAATAGAATTTCCAGCTTTATCGGTAATAGCTACTTTTATATTATAAATTCCATCGGATAAATATACTGGCGAACTAGGACATTGAAGAGTAGTTCCTTTCCAATAACAATCTGACGGTTTTGTTACAGAAGTAGTATTATTTGATACCCATTCACTTGCAACCGCCAAACTTCCATCTTGGTTTTCAATTCTAATTACAAAATCACAAATTTCGTCGGTTGTTATTTTTATTTTAATCCCATCTTTTATACCATCATTGTTTATTGGAGAAATCGCTTCACTATCTATCGTATAAGTTAAAATAGTTGGCGGTGTGTTATCAACTGTCACTGAAACAGCGGTTGATGTTAACGGATTACCGGCTTGGTCAATTGCTTTGGCAGTTAAAGAATAAACTGTATTGTCAGCAACATTGGTTGTATTCCAATCAACGGAATAAGTTGAATCTGTATTATCTAAATCTGCGTTAATTAAATTTGTCCCATAATAAAACTCAACTTTTACTATTCCTGAACCGTTAGTATTATCTACGGCGTCAGCAGTTATTGTAACTGCATCTTTCACATGACTGCCTGTTGTTGGCGCTGTTATTTTAGAAGTTGCTGGAACGCTTTTATCAATCATCACAACTCTTGAAACCGTATTTTGAATATTTCCAGCTAAATCAGCTGAAGCGTATCTAAAATAAGTTGTTCCTTCGTCTGAAATTGTTAAACTAGTTCCTTCTGTTGTTGGTTCACAAGTATTTTCTGTATCAGTACAATATTTTGTCCAAGCAATTCCAGAACTTGGAGCTGGGTCAGTCGGAGTTAAGGTAATAGTAACATCTGTTTTCTGCCAACCTGTTGGCGCGTTATCAGAAGTGGTCGGTTTTACAGTATCAATAACATATCCACTTAAACTACTATCACTCGCGGAATTGCCAACATTATCACTGGCTGAAATTGTAAATGTATAAGCGCCGTCGGCTTGTGTTGGCAAAGTTACGGAGCAATCAGGCAAAGTGGTGCAGGTAGCCGCATATTCAGCCGTGCCATGAGACACTTTAACAGTTGACACATTAACATTACTTCCACTATCAGCAACTTTAAAAGTAATTGTCGGGGTATTATCGTTGGTTGGTGTTGTCGGGCTAATCGCTACATTAGAAATCGCAGGATTTATCGTATCAACTGTTACAGCAATCGCGCTACTTGTCCCAACATTCCCAACATTATCAGTCGCTCTCATATTAATTGAAGTCGCGGCAGAAGTATCTACATTTGAAACTGAACAAATTCCATCAGCATAAGTCATTCTCGCGATTACCCAAGTAGAACCATCTAATGCGTAATCACAACTCGCCACTCCTGAACCTGTTTCTGTTATTACCGCTGAAATATTTGAAGTTCCAGAAATATAACTACCGAAAATTGGAGTAATTGTAATACCTCCAACGCTTGGCTCTGTATCGTCAACAAAAACCGTCAAAGTGTTAACAGCTTCCGTATTTCCAATATTATCAACACTCCAATATGTGATTGTGTGAGTGCCTGCTGTTGAAATAGTAAACGCTCCGGCAACTGAATAATCAATTATTGCCCCCTCATCTATTTTATATGTTGTTGAGGCAACTCCCGAACCTTCATCAGTAGCAGTTAAGGTAAAATTAGTAGTGGATTTTACATAAATAGTTCCTGTTCCGTATTTAGGATCTCCTACTGCAATCGCTGTAACCGGCTCTTTTTTATCAATTTGAATTACCGCAGAAGTTTTTACTTCCTCTGTTTTGCTTACATTATCAATTGAATAGTATCTGACTATTTTCTGACAAACTGAATCCTCAGTGCAGGTTACTTCCATTGAAGCGCCTGAGGTAGTAGGAGTACAAACCGTTTCCCTACTATTATAAATACAATAATAAGTATTAGTCACACCCGAACCTGGAACATCTTGCACAAAATTATCAGTCGGAGTTAAAGTAACCGTAACGTTAGAATTTCCCCAGCCAGTTACTGCATTATCAATTGTAGTTGGCGCTGTCACATCAACAGTTGTTTTTGTATCAGTATTATATGTGTAGCCATTATTTACATCTCTTGTCGCAACACCCCATGCGTATTGCGTATCTACGGTAGGTGTTGGTGATGTAGCATTAAAAGCAACATTAACGCTATTTCCAATAGTTAGAATATCTCCGCTAAACACATCTGTAATACAGATGGCTTGAGAATTGAAAGATGCAGAATCTTTTGTCCAACCCGTAGGACAAGAAATAGTGCCTGTGTCTATTGAAAAGCCGGATCCGGTTTGAACGCTTATAGTAATTTTATAAACAGAATCCGTTCCATTATTCGTCACATTAAATCCATAACCAACGGTAGAGCCGCCAGCAACAAATTCAGGTACAGTAGTCGCTGTCGCTGTATGCGTCGCCACTGCCTTATAAGCAATGCCCCCCCCCACGACCAATAAAGCGCAAATCAAAATTGCCATAGGCAATTTAATCGCGCGCCCCTTGATCTGTTTTTTTAAAAATGTTCCCATAAATTTATTTGCCCTTATTTATAGCTAAACCTCCTATCTATAAATAAAAACAAGAAGTTAAATGATTTATATTTGTAAATTTGCAACTAATTTGTAAATTCGCAGGGACAAAAAAACCTCGCGCTTAAAAACGCGAGATTCCGCCAATAAATAAAATATTAATAAATACCACTGTATTTAATTTCATAAAATAGACCTAAAAACAACATAGTTCCCTCCTTTCCTTTCAGAATACCAAATGAAATAATTAAAGTCAAGCGGATTTATAACAGTTTATCCGCTGTTATGTAAATTTGTTAATGTTTTTCAAAATATTCCTTATTAAGCAGTAAAAACAATTTTAAAGGAATTAATTGGTAATCCTTGGTAATCTTAAGCTCATCCTTTGTAATAACAAATCTTTTTCCCGAAAACTTTAATAATTCTTTAAAATCAGACGGCGCTACTTTGTTTTGATATTTGCACTCCCAAGCCAAATTTTTATGGATAAAATCAATTTCCCGCCTGTCCTTATAAAAGAAAACTTCTCCAAATAATGATTCAAGATAAAGAAAAGTTAAATTTTCCGCCAACTGGCCCGCTAACGCGGGATTCTCGGTTATTTCTTTGTAAGATTCTAATTTGCCGTTAAGCCACCAGCCCAATAGCCAGAACAAAAACGGATCCCTTAAATAAATCTTTTTATTTTTTCTGAAATTAACCTTCTTTTGCTGATAACTGTAGTTATAAATCTGCTTTATGATAAAAGCATCTTCTAAAAACATTAAATAATCATACACGGTATTGTGCGAGCCGATTCCTGTATCAGCGGCAAAGGCATTATAAGAAATATCGCTGCTTATTGAAATTAAAATCCTTTGCAGAATAACTTTAATTATTTGCTCCCTTTTGCCGTTTTTAGCCACCTCGGACGCAATCCAATCGCGATAAAGGTTAAAATTGTCCAAATCTATCTTTTTATCATCTAATAAATAATCATTTATAACGCGCGGTATTCCTCCGCAAACCAAATACTTGCCTAATTCCGCAGATAAAGAAATTTTTTGGTTAAGCCGGGCATAAAATTTTTCTATGGATTCTTTGCCTGTCCATGCGATATTGATTTTAGGGTATTGAACAGTTAAAAATTCGGAAAAGCTTACCGGCAAAAACAAAAAATCTTTTCCTTTACCGCGCCTGCCGGGCAAAAATTCACCTGTTTTTTTAATATTCACGGCGCTGCTTCCCGTAAGAATATAAGTGATTTTGCTCTTCTCGCCTTTGTCAATTAAATATTTAATGGCTAAAATGCTGTCTTTAACAGAAGTAATCTCGTCAAGCAGAATAAATTTTCTTCCAGCGGATCTAAAATTCCGCAGATATTTTTCAACAAGTTCCGCAATATCCTTTTTGCTGTCCAAAATATCACAATTAAAATAAAGAAAGTTCTCTTTATTGCGGCTGTTAATCATTCTCTGAATCAAAAGTTTTAAATGCGTGGTTTTGCCGATTTGCCGCGGACCGGTTGCTATATATACGCCGTCAGCAAACCTGTGTTTAAGAAAATCTTGGTTTGAAAAAACAAAATTATTTTTTTGCAATTCTTTAATATGATAATCCCGCCGGATTGCGTTATAATCTTCCCACCAAGGATTTTGATTGTACATTTTTTCCAGTATATTATAAGCCATCTAAATATTGATATGAATAAATTATTATATTGTCATTCTCATTGACACTATTATTATATCTTATGTCAATGAAAATAGCAAGAGCATATTTTAAAGAATAACAAGCGAAAAAATTAAAATTAAACGGATTTATCAACAATCAACGCTTTAAATGTTTATAAATCGGTAATCGGTATATTCAACCAAACCGTCTTTATAATTAAAATTCAAATTAACAACCGCGGCTTTTTTGGCATTGCTTTCTCGTTCCATAAAATTTTGTAAAATCCTGGTATCAATCGGCTTGGCAAGTTTTTTGTATTTAGCTTCCATTAATACAATTTTTGCTTTCTTTTCAATGATAAAATCAATTTCTGTTTTAGCAACGGTGCGATAAAAAAATATTTTATTTTTTGCTTTATTTTTTAATTCCAAGAAAACAAAATTTTCAAAAAGAGATCCAATGTCCTGCCTGCTTTCTATATCTAAAAAATTTCCTAAAATAGCGTTGCGAACGCCTAAATCAAAAAAATAAATTTTAGGCATTTTGGTAACTTGAGTCCTTGCATTTTTTCTAAAAGGCGAAATTTTGTCTAAAACAAAAGTAAATTCTAAAAGATCCAAATATTTTTCTATGTCTCTCCGCGAAATTCCGGTGGTATTGCTTAGCTCGTTTATGTTTAATAAATTTCCGATCTGAGAAGCTAAAATTTTCATCAAGTTGTTAAAGTAGGCGATATTTTCAATTTTGCCAATCGCCCTAATGTCTTTATTAATATAAGCGTTTACGTATTCGTCTAACATTTTTTCCTTTAATGTTTTATTTTTTTGCAAGGTTATCGCCGGCATTCCGCCATAAACCAAATATTCGCTTAAATTATTGTCAAAATCGCTTTTAATGTTTAACGGCAGCTCTTTCTTTTTTAAATAATCCAAGTAAGGAAAATTTTTAAAATTCAGGAATTCTTCAAAATCCAAAGGATTAACCGCGAACGATACCTTGCGCCCGGCTAAAGAATCCTGAAATTTTGCTTTTAATTCCAAGCTGGATGAACCAGTGGCGATAATTTTTATTTTACCCGCGTATTTATCGTAAAGGTGCTTTAAAAAATTAGAAGGGTTGTCTAAATACTGAATTTCATCTATAAAAAAATAATTTTTTTCTTCGGGATTAATGACATATTTAAAGATATTTTCAGGATCATTGTTTAAGGTGTCTAAAATTTTTATTTCTTCCAGATTAAGATAAAAAATTTGTTCTTTTTTAATTTTTTCGCCGGTTAATTCTTGCTCTATTAATTTTAAGATGGAGGTTTTTCCAACTTGTCTGGGACCATTTAAAATAATAATTTCTTTTTCAAAAAGCCAATTTTTAAGCTCTTGCGTTATTTTTCTTGGATAAAGCATATTTTTAAATTCACCCCGTTAAATATGCCTATATATTGATATCTAAACAAGATAAACGGCCTTATTTAATGGGGTAAAATGTTAAAACTTATATAATAATTTTAACACTTTATGTTAAAAATATCAATACCTTTTGCGCCAAACCCTCTAATCTTAGAGAAGGGAACGTTAGTACAATCCCTTAAACTGCTCTTTCACTGTCGCCTTTGTCGCGTCGTCGGG
>JAHIME010000034.1 GCA_018896595.1 Patescibacteria group bacterium | reverse complement strand
GCCAAGGAAGCCCAGCGGCGTCATGATTTGACGCTCAAGGAAGCTCTCGCGACCGTTCCCGAGAAGATGACGCTCCGAGATGAGGAAGGCTGGAAGAAAACCGTCACGGCCAACACGGACGGCTACGGGGGCGGATTCATCAGCTTCGCCGAGCGGTGGGCGCGCCTCATGGAGGGTCGGATGGCCAACGGGGACACTCTCCAAGCGTGCGCCGAGGAAACTTCTTCTCTGGCGGACAACGAGGGTATCACCGGCTTCATGTACGGGTGCGCCGTGTCCATTCTCTCGCAGGTGTGGATTCACGGCGAGGAACTCCGTCGTTGGCACAACCTCAAGACCCAGATCGGGAACGAGGGCGAAAAGGCCAACGCTAGGGGTGGTGTACTCAACCCCGCGCTTCTCTCCGTCAGTCCAAAGTGAGTCGGACAACAATTGCTCACACTCGAGCCCCCTGCGGAATCCAATTCTGCTTGGGGCTCTTTTCTTTTTAATTTTTTAATTTCCTAAAAAATTTGCCGCCCCCATAAAAATTTGCTAAAGCAAATTCACTGGGCAGGCCATCCAAGGGCGGGCAGGCAAACCCCCGTAATAAAAACTTTGTTTCATTACGGGGCAACTGATAACTCTTGCGATAAACTTTATAAAGTTTCCTAATTTTGACAAACTTTATAAAGTTTGATAATATGCCCGTATATGACTATTCAAGAAAAACTGCAAATTATCAAACAAACGACCGGCCTGACCCAGACTAAATTGGCCGAACGTTTGGGCGTGTCTTTCGCCGCTTTCAACAGTTGGTGGACCGGCAAATCCTCTCCTCGGCCGAAAATGCTCTCCATTATTGACGAGCTGTTTTTAGAAGCGACCGGACAGAAAATAATTCCCGATGAACAGCTTACCGCCAAAAAGCAGGCGCTGGCTAAAAAATCCCGAAAATATAAAAGCGTTATCGCTAAAATATTGAACAACCCGGACATCCGCGACACATTTCTGCTAAAGCTTACTTATCACAGCAATCGCATTGAAGGCAGCGCCTTGACTGAGCCGGATACAGCGGCTATTCTTTTTGATAACGCCGTTTTGCCGAATAAAAGTTTAATCGAGCATCTTGAAGCCAAAAACCACCAAACCGCCTTAAATTATCTTTTTAATCATACCGCCGGCAAAGGCGGTATTGACGAGGAATTAGTTTTAAAGCTTCATGGAATTTTGATGAACGGCATCAGATCCGATGCCGGAGCATACCGCAATCACGCTGTTAGAATTCTCGGCGTGAATTTGCCGACTGCCAATTTTATGAAGGTCCCGGATTTAATTCCCGCCATCATCAGCGAAGCGGCCCAAAAAACCGATGATATTATTGCCTTATCGGCTTTAATTCATAGCCGTTTTGAGCAAGTCCATCCATTTTCTGACGGCAACGGCCGTGTTGGCCGGATTTTAATATGCGCCATGCTTTTAAAGGCCAACATGTCGCCGGCTATCATAAGGCAGGAAAAAAAACGGCTTTATAATACCTATCTCTACAAAGCCCAGACTAAAAACGACCACAGCCAGCTTGAGGATCTCCTATGCGACGCGGTGATGGACGGCTTCAAGGTTCTGGAGCGGGTTGATATTAAATAAAGTTGATGCAATAAAATCAGCGAAAATTCGCGGGATGATTTTTTAGAAACATTTATTATGCGGAACAACAAAACATATATCATTTCCCTCGGCGGCTCATTGATCGCTCCGCCGGCCGGCATTGACTGGAAATTTTTAAAAAAATTCAGGGAGGTTATAATCAATGAAATAAAAAATGGCAGGCGGTTTGTGATTGTGGCCGGCGGCGGCCGGACCGCCCGTCTTTACCAAGATGCCGCCAATAAAGTCGTGAAACTTACCGACGACGACAAAGACTGGCTCGGCGTGCACAGCACCCGCCTGAACGCGCATTTGATTAAAACAATTTTCCGCGACTGCGCCCATCCGCGCGTCAATAAAAACCCGATGACCAAAGCGGATTTAGAAACGCATTTTGCCAAAGGCGAAAAAATCATGGTGGCGGCCGGCTGGCGGCCCGGCTGGTCAACCGATTATGTGGCGGTTATTTTGGCCGAGCGGCTCGGCGCCAAAACGATTATCAATTTATCCAACATTGATTATGTCTATGATAAAGACCCCCGGAAATATAAAGACGGAAAAAAAATAAAAAATATAAATTGGAAAAATTTCAGGAAATTGGTTGGAAATAAATGGGACCCCGGGCTTAACGCGCCGTTTGACCCTGTTGCTTCGCGCGAAGCGGAAAAAATTGGGCTGGAAGTAATGATTATGAACGGCAAAAAATTAAATAATTTAAAAAATTATTTAGAAGGCAAAAATTGGAAAGGCACGATAATAAACACTGATTAATTTTATGAATATAGAAAAATTATATGAAACATTGGCCGGCCGGCCGAAATTCAGATTAAAGCAGGCGAAAGAGGCGATATTTAAAGACTTGATAGACGATTGGGCGAAAGCGACTGTTTTGCCGCTAAGTTTAAGGCAAGAATTGAATAAAGAATGCCCGCTTAAAATAAACAACGAATTTTTTGTTTCCAAGGCAAAAGATTCAACTAAAGCGCTAATCCGGCTGGAAGACGGATTAAAAATAGAATCCGTTCTTCTGCGGCACAATGATAACAGAAACACGGTTTGCGTTTCTTCTCAAGTCGGCTGTCCGCTAAAATGTTCTTTTTGCGCCACCGGCAAGATGGGCTTTAAAAGAAACTTGGAGTATTTTGAAATTGTGGAACAAGTTATATTTTTCGCCCGCTTGTTAAAAAAGGAAAATAAAAGAGTGTCCAACATAGTTTTTATGGGCATGGGCGAGCCATTTTTGAATTATGACAATGTATTAAGAGCCATAAAAATTATCAACGCCGAAGACGGACTTAATATCGGCGCCAGGCATATTTCAATCTCAACAATCGGAATAATTGAGGGCATTAAAAAATTAGCCAAAGAAAATCTGCAAATAAATTTGGCAATATCTCTGCACGCTCCAAATGATAAATTGCGCGAGCGGATAATGCCGATAAACAAAAAATATCCGATTGAGCGCGTATTGCAAGCGGTGGACGATTATATGGCGAAAACCAAGCGCAAAGTTATGTTTGAATATTTGCTGATTGATAATGTTAACGACACCCTGGAATGCGCGCTTGAGCTGGCGAAGCTGATGAAAAAGCCATTATATTTTTTAAATTTGATCTCATATAACCCGACAGGAGTTTTTACGGCTTCGCCGTTTAAAAAAATAAAAGAATTTAAAAACATTCTGGAAAAAAGCGGGGTGAATGTGGCGCAAAGATACCGCTTCGGACAGGATATTGACGCGGCTTGCGGACAGCTGGCGGGCAAGAATTAATTAAGGTGTTATTTAGTCCCCTCCTCTAAGATTAGAGGAGGGGCAGGGTGGAGTAGACAGTCATTAAAATTAAACGCGCGGGCGCGGTTCATTGCCTCTGCTTTCCCTGAATTCTTTTAAACCAGCTAAAAATCCAGGGCCTGCTGAACCTTTTATATCTTTTGGAATTTCAGTTTTAGGTTCAATTTCAACGGCTCGGCGTTCGTTTTTTGCTCTTTTTTCTCTTTTAAAATCAAGCACTTCCGCGACATTTTCCTCGCCGGCTATTTTCTCTATCCCACTTATTCTCCTATTTTTGTTGTATGCTTTTATTGAACCAGGACATTGGCTTATTCGCTTCTTAATATCTTCCAAGTCAAATTCTAATATCGCCCGCTTATCAAGATCATTGGTTTCGCTTATTGTTTTTTCAATTTCTTTTTTTCTTTCTTTCAAATTATTAATTCTTTTTAATAATTTAACATCGGCTGATTCCTCTGCCGGCTGTTGATCAAATTGATTTAAATTTGCAGATTCTCTCATATTGTTTTTATTATAATAAATTAAACATATTTTAATTTTATAACAAGCGGAATATAAGTCAAGTTTTTTGGAAAAATTATTGATGTATGGTAAAATGAGAGCGTTGAATAATTCTATTCTGTCATTCCCGCGAAAGCGGGAATCCAGGAGTAAACCGCAAAAACACAAACTACAATAGTGGTCGCAGCTTTATGGAGTCAGCAATAGATAATTAGTTAGAAAATTAGATAAAATAGAAACAATGATACGACAAAGAAGTACAATGATTTTAATCTTGTTGCTGGCAGTGGCAAGATTTTTTTATTTTGGCGAAAGTTGTTTAGCTATAAATTATATAATTATTAGTGAAATGCAGATTACTGGTGGTGCCGGCAAAACTAAAAATGACTTTATTGAACTTTATAATCCGACTGATGTTAGTATTAATTTAAAAGGATACCGTTTAGTTAAAAGAACAAAAACCGGAGTAAGTGATACGAATATAAAATCATGGACAAGTGATGTTTATATTCCGGCAAACGGATATTATCTTTGGGCTAATAATAACTATACGGATATTTCGGCCATTCCTGATGTAACTACCGCGGAAACAATTAGCCCTGATAATGGAATTGCTCTTCGTTTTGGCGCCGAAAATACCGGAATAATTATTGATAGTGTCGGTTGGGGAGAAGCTCAAAATATTTTTGTTGAAAAAGTGGCCTTCCCAATAATTAATCAAAATATTTATAAAAGCATTCAAAGAAAATTCCAAAATAATACCTTCGTTGATACCAACAACAATAATGCCGATTTTTTTATTCAAAAAAATCCCAACCCGCAGAATTCAAGCGTGGTAGCCGTTTCACCTCAACCGCCAGCAGACCAGCCGACAAACACCCAAGAATCCGCGCCAACGCCAACTACTGGCGGCGATGTCAGCCAGACAGCTAATAAATTAGGCGACATTGTAATCAATGAATTTGTAAGCGATCCGGCGGACGAAGAGATGGAATGGATTGAGCTGCATAATACAACCGAGAAAGAAATTGATTTAGACGGCTGGACGATTGAAGAAGGAAGCGGGGCAAAAACAAATTTAGCAGGTATTATCGCCGCGAGCGGCGATGGCAAGTTTATGGTTATTGAAAAGCCCAAAGGCAATTTGAATAATAACGGCGATATAATTATTTTGCGCGACGAGAAAAAAAATTTGATAGACCAAGCCGCTTATGGCGATTGGAACGATGGAGATTTAAAAAATAACGCTCCAACCGCGGATGATCCTTTAAGCGTGGCGCGTAAATTTGACGGCCATAACAGCTTTAACAACGCCGAGGATTTCGCGATTACTACCGTTCCTACAAAAGGAAAAAGCAATGTAATAAAAAACATCGCGGGAAACAACGAAGAGAATAATCAAAATGAAAAAAATAATTATGATTACAGCGATGATGTTGTTATTACAGAAATTTTTCCCAACCCGGCTGGCAGTGATAATGAAAACGAATTTATAGAATTATATAACGGGTCTGACAAAGATGTTGATTTGACCGGATGGATGATAGGCGATGACAGCAAGAAAAAATATGAAATCCCGAATACTCAGGACGTAATTATTAAAGCAAAAAAATATTTAACAATATACAGGAGCGAGAGCAAAATCGCTTTGAATAATGGCGGCGACAGCGTTAAATTATACCAGCCG
>JAHIME010000033.1 GCA_018896595.1 Patescibacteria group bacterium | reverse complement strand
GAGCGCATCCAATATATGGATTAACGCAATAATCAACTTCGGGGAGCTTGCTTTTAGTTAAAATTGTTTTTGCTTTTATCTCTTTAGTTTGCATAATAGTAACTCCTATTGTTTTGTTATTCGGCAAAAATCTGGTCTTTTTTGGTAGCCCATATTTCGCCTAGCTTTTTTTAGCATGTCGTCAAAATCGTCTTCCGGTAATTTTCCGATATAAAAATTTTCCAAAGGATTACATTTTTCATCCAATGCCCAAGCGCAAGCCGTAACTCTTCCATCCGGCAAAACGCCAACTGTTTCCACGGCCGCGTGACATTTATAAACGTTCTCTAAAACACGCATTGAATGCTGGAAAGCTATATTGGTGTATCCTTTTAATCCTCTAAGAAATTCCATTATCTCAAGATATACATTTTTTGATAATGTTAGATATTCAGTTTTAATACCTCTGCCAACTGGATAAAATTTCAAGATACTCCATGTTTTAACTTTATTTTCGCAAAGCCATTTATAAATAGCAGTTAAATTTTCTTTTGACATGGTGTATTTATGAAGCGTCGTGACGGCTGATGCGTTTACGCCATATTTTAATAATTGCATCATTACTTCCATTGTGGCAATATTATATCCTTTAGGTCTTAACGGATTTATGATTCCAGGAAGATTATCCAAAGTAAATTCCACTTTGCCGACTTTCTTAAGAATATCAATTTTTCTTTGGTTTAATGAAATGCCAGTCATACTCACATTAATTTTTTCAGCTGGTATTATAGAAACTGCTTTTTCAAGAATTTTAATATCATCTTCGCAGAACAATGGATCACCGCCCGAAAAATCAATTTTCACATCTTGAGAAGCTAAAATTTGCAAAACTTGAATTTTTTCATCAAAAATAAGCTGCCGCCTATGTGAAATCTCTTTGGCGCATTTAATTTCAGCATCAACTTTGTCGTTAGCAAAAATAGCGGAAACACAGCAAAACGAACAATTCCATGGACAAACACGAGTCAAATTCCAAATTACATACATTTTTATGTCCTCCTTTTTTATAGATTTTTGGGGAAAGTTAAATTTCAATGAACGAATCAAGCTTATGATTATTAAAATAAACTTGATTTACAAGTTTATCAAATGAGTCCGTTTTGTCAATATTTATCGCGTAAAAAAAATGGAATTAAAGGGTGGGGTACCCGGAAACCCAAAATTCCTTGTTAAGAAAAATATTTTTTGAATTGCATTTAACAAGTTATACAAACTTATTCAAAACTTGCTTAAAATCAACCTTGTGATAAAATAACAGCGCAATCTTAAGTATGAGCTTAAGATTCGCGGCTTCAGCCGACCTATAAATATTATAGCAACAACTTCTTAAATTAGGCAATAAAAGATAAAAATAATAATTATGGAATTTAACGAACTTCAGCAAAAAATAATAAAAAACATTTACGGCGCGTATTTAGTGTCGGCTCCCGTAGGAACCGGCAAAACTATGGTTTTGGCCGAAAGGGTTATTCAGGCATTAGACAACGGCATTAAGCCGGAAGAGATTTTATGCCTTACTTTTACCAACCGGGCGGTTGAGGAAATGACGGAAAGAATAAAAAGGCGAATCGGCAAAAAAGAAATTTACGACAGCGTCACGATTAAAACATTTCACGGCTTTTGCGCTTTTTTTGTCAGAGCGGAGGCGAAAAGCATCGGCATAAGCCCTGATTTTGTCGTGTTTGATGAATCTGAACAGTTTGAAACTTTAAAAAATATTTTAGATGAATATCCTGAAATATCAATGAACAGCCAAAACAGCAAAAGGCAAGTTATGGATTTGATTGATAAAATTTATTCTTACAGGTTGAATAAATTGGAACAAGAAATCGGCTGCGCGGTTAATGATTTTTCGCTTGATAAAACATTGAAAGAAATCGGCGGAAAATATATTAAGGCGTTAAATGACCAAAACGCGCTTGATTTTAACGAACTGGTGCTTTTAACCATTGAGGCTTTATATTTGGACAAAAAAACAAAAAACAAATGGGCCGAAAGGTATAAATTTATCCAACTTGACGAATTTCAGGATACGCATTTATCCGAATATTTGATTTTAAAAGAATTGGCGAAAATCCATAAAAATATCGCCTTGATAGGAGACTTGGACCAGACAATATACAGCTGGCGCGGATCCATGCCCTTTTTTATCGCCAAGCTTTTTAAAAAGCATTTCGCGCCGGTTTCAGAATTGAACTTGGAAATAAACTACCGTTTTAATAAAAATATTCTGGGGGCGATAAAATCTTTTTTGGCTAATTTTGAAAAGCCGGCGACAAAAGAGATTAAAAGCTTAAACAACGAAAAAGAGGAAAAATCCATTGATCTGTTTGCCGGCTATAATTTAAGCGAAGAGATAGGCTGGGTGATTGATAATATTAAAGATATAAAAAATAATGAAAAAGGCGCCAGTATCGCTGTTTTGGCGCGCTCCAATTATTTAATCAATCAGGTTGCCGATATTTTTGCTGAAAAAAATATCGCCCATATTACGGTTGATAAATATGATTTTTTCAGAAGGCAGGAAGTAAAAGACATTTACGGTTATTTAAAAATAATTTTTAATAAGTTTGACCTTGAAAGCGCCTGCCGCCTTGTTATGCGCCCCGCCCGCAATATCGGCATTTCCACTTTAAAAAATATAAGAGAGAAAGGCGCGCCTGTCGGCTTAAAAGTTTCTGATTTTCTTAATTTTAAAAATTTCAGTTTTCCCGAGCCTTTCAGCGGCTTGATAGAAAAATGGCATAGCGGAAGAATTATTGTTTTAGACACTGAAACAACAGGCACTAACGCGTTAAAAGACGATATAATCCAAATTTACGCGGTTGAAGTCGTTAACGGCCGCAAAGGCGAAGACTTTCATTTTTATTTGAAAAACAGCATTCCGGTCGGATATTCGCGCGAGATCCATGGAATTGATGATGAATTTTTGCGAGAAAACGGCAGGGAAGCAAAAGCGGTATTGCAAGAGCTGAAAGAATTCATAAAAGGCGGCGCGGTTGCCGGGCATAATATTAATTTTGATTTGTCAATGATAACGGAAAACGCGAAGAGAAATAAAATAACTTTTGAATTTAAAGAATATTACGACACGTTGGATATCTCTCGGCGCTTTATTGAGTCGGAAAGCTACAAATTAACATCTATCGCCAAATTATTGGGGCTGGAAGGCGCCACCCATGACGCCAAAGACGATGTTTCGGCAACAGTCGGCCTTTTGGAAATATTGGTCAGCAAGCTTAAAACAGGGTGCCGGCAAAGAAGCGCTCTTTTCAAAGAGCACGGAAAAAAGTTTATTCAATTAAGCAACCTGATAAACTCATGGGAAAAAATCGCCAAGGAAAAAAGGCCGGCTGATTTTTTGGATTATGTCTGGGAAAGTTCCGGATTAAAAGAATATTACGGCAAAGATAAGGAAAGCCGAAGCCGTTTAAAATCAATGGAAACTTTGCGCAGTTTATTTAAAGAAAAGGATGATTTGAGCAAACAGCCGGAAGTTATGCTTCGGGAGTTGATTAATTACGGATCTTTAGTTAAGGATATTAATTTTTTAGGGCTGGAAAAAGGAAAAATTCCCGTTATTACCGTGCATCAGGCGAAGGGGCTTGAATTTGATTATGTTTTTTTAATAGGAATTAACGAGTCTAAATTTATGACAGATAAAGGCGGCATGGAAGAAGAAAAAAGAATTTTTTATGTCGCCATGACTCGCGCCAGAAAGAAAATTTTTATTTCTTACAGCAATTTTGATAATTACAACAGGCCTTTGAGCAAAGGCCGCTTTATAAATTTTATTGACCGGAAATATATTAATTATTTATGAGTTATGCTTATCTTGAAAAAAATTTGATTGTCTGCTATAATAATTTTGAAGCATAAAACCGCTTCTTTTTGTTTATCAATCTTCTTATCGCCTCCTGTTTCATAATTTTTAGCCCGGGTGGTGAAACTGGTATACACGAGAGACTTAAAATCTCTTGGACTTAACATCCGTGCGGGTTCGAGTCCCGCCCCGGGCACCAGATTGCGGGCGTCGTATAATGGTTATTATATTACCTTGCCAAGGTAGAGACGGCGGTTCGATTCCGCTCGCCCGCTCATAATTCATATAACATGCAATATGCGCAGAATTTGGAGAAGAGCACAACCTAAACCGGAAAAAAGATTTCGGATTAACGAACAAATCAAAATTCCGAAAGTTTTTTTAATTGACGAAAACGGCGAAAATGTCGGCGTAGTTGACACCCAGAAAGCGTTAGACATGGCGAGAGAAGCCGGCTTTGATTTGGTGGAAGTTAACCCGAAAGCTTATCCTCCGGTCGTTAAAATTATGGATTACGGCCAATTCAAATATGAAAAAGACAAGCAAGTCCAAAAGCAAAAAACAAAGCAGAAAAAAACCGAAACCAAAGGCATAAGGCTGTCTGTCCGCATCAGCAAGCACGATTTTGATTTTAGAGTTGAACAGGCCAAGAAATTTTTGGCGAAAGGCAATAAACTAAAGCTGGAATTATTGCTTAAAGGCCGCGAGCGCCAGCATCCGGGCAAAGCCGTTGAAATTATTAATAGCTTTACGGACGCCTTAAGGCAAGTTGAGGGTTTAAATATTGATGTTGAGCAAGACTTGACAAAAATGGGGGGAAAGTTTAGTATAATATTAATTAACAAAGGTCAGTAACAAACCAAGAGATCAGGTTTTCGCCTGTTTTTTTGTTTATAGTTATAATTTTATGCCAAAGATTAAAACGCATAAAGCTACCAGTAAACGTTTTACCATAACAAAAACCAAGAAAGTAAAGCGTAGAAAAGCGGGGCAGGGCCACTTTAACGCCCGAGAATCCGGGGTAATTACGCGGCGCAAACGCCGCGATGTTAATGCCGATAAAGGCAGCGTCAAAACCATTAAACAATTAATGCCATATAACTAAACTTCTTTATGTCTAGAGTTAAACGAGGAACAACCCATGTTAAAAAACGAAGAAAATTGCTCAAAAAAGTCAAAGGTTTTAAATGGGGCAGAAAAAAATTAATACGTTTGGCTAAAACCGCCGCCACCAAAGCGGGAGCGCATGCTTATGTCGGCCGCAAAAAGAAAAAAAGAACTAATCGCGGGCTTTGGCAAATTCAAATTAACGCCTTTGTCAGAGAGCATGGCTTGCCGTACTCAAAATTTATCAATGTTTTAAAAAAGAATAATATAGAGTTGGACCGAAAAATTTTAGCTGATTTAGCGGCGAACAATAAAAAAATACTGGCGAAGATAATAGAGCGGTGCGAAAAAAATGATTTGACTAAATAAAAAATTCATGATATATTATATTTCATCCTCTTCTCTCACTATCCACTATGAAAATAATACAAATTGTTCAATTGACTATAGCGGTATTGCTGATAGCGGCGATCTTATTGCAAAATAGAGGCGCGGGCCTTTCGGGCATATTCGGCGGCTCCGGCAATGTCTACCAAACAAAGCGCGGCATTGAAAAAACTTTGTTTATCGCGACTATTGTTCTCGCCATATTATTTTTTCTTATTTCTTTCGCCAGTATTATCTATAAAGGATAAGATTAAATGGACTCATCTAATAATTCCAAAATTATTTATTTTTTAAATAAAGCAAGAAAAACTTTATCTAATTTTAGTTTGTTCGCTAAATATTTAAGCGGGCGCGGGCTCGCCTCGCTCGCCTCGCTGAAGCTCCGGCGAAGCGGGCAAGTAAACTTTGACAAAAAGCTGGTTTTTTCATTATCTAAGGCAAGAGTGCCGAATTTCAAGCAGCTTAAATACATTAAAAAATTCTTAAACCGGCAAGAAATTTGGATTATCGGCATTTGCTTTGCCGTGATTATTGTTAATCTGTTTCTTTTAAGCGCGAGATTTCTGCAAGCCCATCTGCAAACCGTGCCGATCAGCGGAGGAGAATATACTGAAGGGCTGGTAGGGGCGCCGAAATATATAAATCCGCTATACGCGAACGTAAGCGATGTTGACAATGATATTGCCGGCCTGGTCTTTTCGTCATTATTCAAGCATGACGGCAATGGCAAATTGGTAAATGACTTGGCTGAAGAATATAAAATAAGCGGCGACAATAAAATTTACACCTTTAAAATAAGGCAAGACGTAAAATGGCACGATGGCAGCGACCTGACGATTGATGACATAATTTTCACCTTTAACGCCATTAAAGACAGCCAGTATAAATCGCCTTTAAGGGCAAGCTTCGGCGGCGTTGAGATTAAAAAGATTGATGAAGAAATTATGGAATTCACTCTGAGCGAACCGTATGCCGCCTTTTTGGAATTATTAACTTTTGGAATTTTGCCGCAAAACTTATGGCAGCAAATCCCGCCCGGCGCGGCGAATCTGGCGGAATTAAACTTAAAGCCTGTCGGCTCCGGCCAATATAAATTCAAATCATTGGTCAAGGACAAATCCGGAAATATCAGATCTTACAATTTAGTCGTTAACGACAGCTATTACGATAAGGAGCCGCATATAGAAAATTTAAACTTTAAATTTTTCCCCGGCTTCTCCGAGGCGGCGGCGGCTTTAAATGAAGGCCTTGTTGACGGCATCAGTTATTTGCCGAGGCAAATCAAAGAAGAAATAATAGCGCAAGACCATTTGAATTATTACCAATTAAACCTGCCTCAATTAACCGCGCTATTTTTTAACGAACAATCCGATTCGGCTCTGAAAGATAAAAAAACGCGCCAAGCGCTCTTAATGGCAATTGATAAAAACAAAATAATCAGCCAAATCTTAAATGACGAGGCGCGGCTTGCTGACAGCCCTATCTTGCCGGACAGTTTCGCGTATAACCCTGAAATAAAAAAATATCAATACGACAAAGAAACCGCGGCTAAATTGCTGGATGAAGCGGGCTGGATCGCGGCGGAAATAACAGACGAAGATATTGCCAAAGCGAAAGATGACGCTAATTCGGATGATGAAAATAAAAAGAAACAAGCGGAAGCCAAATTAGCCATGGGCAAGGGCAAGTGGCGAAGTAAAGATAACGAATTTTTAACCGTTGATTTAACCACGGTTGACAACAAGGAAAACAACGAAGTAGCGGAAATTATTAAAAATTTTTGGCAAGAGCTTAACATTAAAACCAACGTTGAAATTATCGCCGCCAGCCAAATTCAGAATGATATAATTAAGCCTAGAAATTTTACGGTATTGCTTTACAGCATAGTTGTCGGCGCCGATCCCGACCCTTATGTTTTTTGGCACTCGTCTCAAATCAACGAAAGAGGCTTAAATATCACTAATTACAGCAACAAAGAAGTTGACCAATTACTGGAAGATGCGCGCTTAACTAATGATATAGAAGTCCGCAAGGAGAAATATAAAAAATTTCAGGAAATTATCGCGGAAGACGCGCCGGCTTTTTTCCTCTACAGCCCTGTCTACACTTACGTCCAGGCGAAAAAAATCAAGGGGTTCGCGGTAAACATCATCTTGATGCCGCGCGACCGTTTCGCTAATATCGCCGACTGGTATGTGAGTACGGGCAGGAAGATAATTTGGTAATGGATAATAAAACTTCGGGGATGTGGCGGAATTGGTAGACGCGCTAGCTTCAGGAGCTAGTGGCAGCAATGTCGTGAGAGTTCAAATCTCTCCATCCCCACAAAACCAATAATTATAAAAAATTAACAAAACAATAAAAACTTATGATTACAAAGTACAAACCCCTCGCCTCAAGCCGAGGCGGGAGAACAACAAAAACACAAACAACTAAAACCAACGTCAAACCGATTGCCCGGCCTTTCAGAAGCATCCGAGCGAAGCCGGAGCATATCATCGATTCCAAAAATAAATTAAGAATAATGTGCTTGGGCGGGCTTGAAGAAGTCGGAAGAAACATGACCGTGATGGAATACGATGATGATATTATTATTATTGATATGGGACTGCAGTTTCCGGAAGAGGATATGCCCGGCATTGATTATATTATTCCGGATATTTCGTATTTAAAAAATAAAGCCGACAAAATCCGCGGAGTGATTATTACTCACGGGCATTACGACCACATCGGGGCGATTCCGCATTTAATCGGCCAACTGGGCAATCCGCCGATTTTTACGGGAAAACTAACCGCCGGCTTGATACGCAAGCGCTGCGAGGAATTCAGGCAATGCCCTAAATTAAATATCGCTGAAATCAACGAAACCTCAAGCTTGCAGCTTGGCAAGGCGTTTAAAGTTGAATTTTTGCGCGTCAACCATTCTATCCCTGATTCTTTCGCCGTTGTTGTCAATACTCCGATAGGCGTTATTATTCATACCGGAGATTTTAAAATTGATTATTCGCCGGTTAACGACAAGCCGGCGGACTTGAACAGAATCGCCCAAATCGGCGGCAAAGGGGTTCTTTTTTTGATGTCCGATTCCACCGATTCAACTGAATCGGGCTATCAAATTTCAGAATCGTCAATCGGCGATGAGATTGACAAGTTATTTGAAAAAATAACCGGCCGCATTATTATCGGCACTTTCGCGTCCCAATTAAGCCGCATCCAAAAAATATTTGATTTAGCCCATAAACACGGAAGAAAAATTTATCTTCAAGGAAGAAGCATGAACGGCAATGTGGAAATCGCGCACCAAATCGGTTATCTTAAATTTAATCCGCGCATTTTAATCCGCGACGCCGAGCTCAGGCAATCGCCTGATGATAAAATTATTATTTTAGGCACAGGCGCCCAAGCCGAAGCCAACGCTTTTTTAATGCGGGTGGTCAACAGGGAGCACCGCCTTATTTCTTTAAAGCCGGGCGATACGGTTATTTTTTCCTCCTCAATCATTCCGGGCAACGAGCGAACCATCCAGAACTTAAAGGATATGATAGTGCGCCAGGGCGCGAAAGTTATCCATTACATCATGATGGATGTGCATGCCGGCGGACATGCCAAGCAGGAAGATTTAAAATTAATGATGCGTCTTTTAAAACCCAAGTATTTTCTGCCCATAGAAGGCAGCCACTATATGCTGCGCGCCCACGCCGAGCTGGCCGAGCAAGTCGGCATAGCGAAAGAAAATATTTTTGTGGCTGACAACGGGCAAATTATTGAATTTTCAAAGCGCGGCGAGGAAACCGTCGGCCGGCTTACCGAAGAAAAAGCGCCGACCGACTATGTTATGGTTGACGGGCTCGGCGTCGGCGATGTTTCAAATATAGTCCTGCGCGACCGCCGCGTTATGTCCGAGGACGGCATGATTGTTGTTATCGCCACGATTGATTCAAAAACAGGCGAACCCATCGGCAACCCCGATATTATTTCCCGCGGCTTTGTTTATATGAAAGAGAACAGGGAGCTGATTGAAAGCACCCGCATGAGAGTTAAAAAAATAGTGAAAGAGCATGATCCGCGCGTTCCGGCCAATGACGATTATATTAAAAACAAGATAAGAAACGATGTCGGACAATTTTTATTCAGCAGAACCAAGCGCAGGCCCATGGTTCTGCCGGTAGTGATAAAGGTTTAAATTGCTATTCGCCCAGATAAACATTTTTTATCCTTTCATCGTCAAGAATTTCTTTTCCGCCAACAAAAACAATTTTTCCATTTTCCATAACATAAGTTTTGTCCGCTATGGCAACGGCTTGTTTGGCGTTTTGCTCAACCATCAAGATTGAAATGCCTTCGTTTTTGATTTTAATGATTTTTTCAAAAATTTCCTTTCTTGTCTTTGGCGCCAAGCCCAAAGACGGCTCGTCTAAAAGCAAAAGCTCCGGATCTTGGATTAATGCTCTGCCGATAGCCAGTATTTGCTGTTGGCCGCCGGATAAAGTAAAAGCGTAGTCATCCTGTTTTTCTTTCAAGGACGGAAATTTATCAAAAACATCAGCGATGTTTCTTTTAATTAACTCGTTATTATTTAAGCTGAAAGCGCCCATTTCCAAATTTTCCCGAACGGTCAAATCGGGAAAAACCTGCCTTCCCTGCGGCACATAGCTTATTCCTTCGTAAATTAAACTGTGAGTCGGCAATTTTGTTGCATCCTTGTCTTTGAAAATAATTTTGCCGGAATAAATTTCAGCCAGATTAAAAATGCTTTTTAACAGAGTTGATTTGCCGGCGCCATTGGGACCAATCAAGGCGACGATTTCCGCAGGTCCGACTTCCAAATCAACATTATGCAGAATTTCCATTCCATTATACCCGGCTTTTAGATTAACTATTTTAAGCATACTTCATCACTAAAAAGAAACAATCTCTCCATTTTTTACAGTTTTTGCTTCAACATCAGTTACGGCATCACCGTTTTGATCAAAGCTAAATTTACCAACCGCACCCTCCCAATTTTTTACCGTATAAAAATAATCCTTTATTTTATCCGGATTATCCCCGACTTTCTCTATCGCTTCACCTAAAAGATACACCGAATCGTAATAAGTCGCAATGTAAACTGGTGGTATCGGACCTTCATTTGAGCCATATTTTTCTTTAAATTTTGCCAAAACATCGCTTGCCATAGGATTGCTTTCATCAAACTTTGGCTGAGTAAATATTGCGCCTTCAACTAATCCTTTGTAGCTAGAATCATAATATTTTAGTGCTTCTTCGCTAACTGTCACCTCGTTCGTATAAAGCTTTGGATTATAATTTAACTCTTTCATTTGTTTGAGAATCAAAGCGGTTGTTTTATAAGTTTGAGCAACAAGGTAAAGTTGATTTACATTTTGGAACTTAGCTTTTGTAATAATCGTCCTGAAATCAGTTTCACCAGGGTTAAATGTTTCGTCTAACTTTATTATCCCGCCCTGAGAAGTATAGTAATCTTTAAAAGCTTTTTTTAAGGTTTGCGGATAATCTAAATTTTCAGTAATTAATCCGATTTCTTTATCGTTATTTCTTATCGCAATTTTAGCGATTTCTTTAGCAGTATAATCATCTGAAGCTAAGTTTCTAAAAATATAATCGCCAGCATTGGTAATATCAGGGCTACCTGAACCAGGAGAAAAAAGAATGATTTTATTGCTCTCGGCTACCGGTACCATCGCCAATGTCTCACTGCTACAAAGACCACCAATTACATATTTTATTTTGTCAACATTAATTAATTTGTTTATGGCGGTAACGGCTTGGCTCCCGTCACATTTCCCATCTTCGTAAATGACTTCAAAATTTAAATTTTTGTGCGTGCTATTATAATCCTCTATGGCTAGTTTAAATGCTTTAACGACAAACTCGCCATAGCTCGCCGCCTCTCCGCTAAGAGGAGCAATAAACCCTATTTTAATCGGCTCTTTTTCAGTTTCAATCGGCGCCGGCTTCCTGCCTGCCCCGTACCAAATCCCTCCGATAATAACAACGGCGACGATTGCGCCGATAATGATTTTTGCGTTTTTTGTCATAAATTTGTTGATTAAGTTAATTATTAGCGTTATTTTTTAAAATACGCGAAACAATTTTTTTTAGGCCTGGCAAATCAGTCTTGCAGGTATCCCACACTATTTTTTTGTTAACGCCAAAATATTCGTGTATTAAAAAATTACGCATATCAATGATGTCGCGAAAATCAATTTCAGCATGGCGGCTTATAAATTCTTTACTAAGATTATTAACCGCTTCGCCAATAATCTCCAGACATCGCACAGTGGCGTTAACCATCATATCGTCTTTTGAAAAAGATTTATAATCAACGTCGCGCAAATAATTATCAATTTGTTTGATTGACTCTAAAATATGTTTTAGATAAACAAAATCATTTTTCATAAAGAGTTTCAGCTTTATTTATAACCTCCGCCCTAAAAAATTTACTAAGAGCTTCCGGGGTTAATAAATCAACTTGTTTTTTAACGGAACTTTCTAAACTTCTTTTAATTTTAGCCAGCTTGAAAAATCCAACCGTTGCGCCCGGCTCAAATTCAATAAGTATGTCAATATCGCTGTTTGCTCTTGGCTTGCCGGTTAAATATGACCCGAACAAAGAAACTTTTTTAATATCTTCTTTTAAGGCGCTATTTTCAATCGCCTGAAAAATTTGTTTTTTGATTTGTTGTTTATTCATAAATGTGCATTATTTTATGTTGTAATTGTATCATAAATGAAACAAAAAACAAGCGGCGATGATTATTTTTACAAATCAACGCCATGCAGAATTTCCATTCCATTATACCCGGCTTTTAGATTTTGAACTTTAAGCATAACGATTTACTCCTGATATGGCATTTATCTATTTAGGAACATTAGTTTTCTAACGGAACAAACTGGCCGTTTTTGATGGTTTTAAGAAATACAGATTTTTCAGTATCTCCATCAGCATTAATTGTGGTGATCCCAGAAGTCCCTGGATATTCTTTTACATTATATAGGTCCGCTTTAACGCAAACTGTGTCTTTTTCATCGCAATTATTTAATGTTTTAGCTAAAATTTTTAATGTGTCATAAGCAGTCGCTGAATAAAACAAACCTGCGGTTGTCCCATGTTTTTTCTGTAAAATTTCTTTAAAAGAAGCGGCGGCAGATTCATTAAAACAATGTGTATAAATCAAACCTTCTGTTGCAGAGCCTCCAACTTCGATTAATTTAGAATCCTCTGATGTATAAAATGAAAAAAATGGCGCAGTAACTCCAATTTCTTTAGCTTGTTTTATTATTAAGCCCCCCTCATTGGCATAAGCAAACATAATTATTGCATCAACATTTTTTGCCTTAATTTTTGTCAGCTGTGTTCTAAAATCCGTGGCGCCTTGTTCATATAATTCGGAACCTACAATTTCCCCGCCATTACTTATATATTCTTCGCTGAATAAATCTTTATACTCAACGCCAGCATCATTATTAAACATTAGCAATGCGATTTTATTATAATCTTTTTGATTAATAAAAGTTGATAATGCTTTAATTTCTGAAAGAGGAAAAATATTATTTCTAAACGTATAATCCCCGGCTTTAGAAATTGTTGGAGCGGCGCTATTTAAATTAAAAAGAATGTCGTGATTATTTTCTACAAGAGGCGCAAGGGCTAACGTAGCTCCAGATAATGTGGTTATATAAATTTTAACGCCATCAGTTTGAGATAATTTCTGATAAGCAGTAATGGATTGACTTGTGTCTCCCTGGTTATCTTCATAAATTATTTCAATTTTTTTTCCATTAATACCACCGGCATTATTAATTTCTTCAATCGCTAAATTTAGACCATGACTGTAATAATCTCCATAGTATCCTAATTTACCAGTAAACGGCAAAATCGCCCCGATTTTAATCGGCTCTTTTTCAGTTTCAACCGGCGCCGGCTTTCTGCCCGCCCCGTACCAAATCCCTCCGATAATAACAACTGCGACAATTGCGCCGACAATGATTTTTGTTGTTTTTGCCATAAGATTTTTGTTAATTATTTAATAATAAATTATACCTAAATTTTACCCTCCTCAGCCCAAAAAATCAATTCCCCAAATACGCTTCCAGAACTCGAGGGTTGTTTTTTATTTCATCCGGCTTGCCTTCGGCAATCACCCTGCCTTTTTCCAAAACTATCACATCATCGGAAATCTTAAAAGCGAAATTCATATCATGCTCTATTAAAAGAATGGTCTCGCCTTTTTCTTTTAATCCGATTAAAATCTCCTTAATTTTTTCCCGCAATCGCGGCGCCACTCCGGAAACCGGCTCGTCCAGCATTAAAAAATTATGAGGATTTAAAATCGCCCTGCTTAATTCAATTAATCTTTTCTGTCCATAGCTCAAATCTCGGGCTAATTTATCCGCGAATTCTTCCAACCCGACCAATTCCAGCATTTCTTGAATTTTTTTCTCAAACTTATTTTTTTTATCCGCCGAAGCCCGAAGGACGAAGACAGACCAAAATTTCGTGTCTTCATTATCAAGCGCCAAAAGCAAATTTTCCCTTACTGTTAAATTATTAAATAATCTTGTTTGTTGGAACAATCGGGATATGCCAAGATTTGAAATATCTTCTATTGATTTATCAGTGATATCTTTACCGCCAAGCATTATTTTGCCGGAATCTGGCCTTAAAATCCCTGAAATCAAATTAAAAATGGTCGTCTTGCCCGAACCGTTCGGCCCGATTAAAGCCGTAATGGTTTTTTCTTTAATCTCAAAAGAACAGCCGTCAACCGCCTTAATGCCCCCGAAAAATTTGTTTAAATCCTCTATTTTTAACATAAATTTAGCGCGGATTTATTCCAATTCTATTTTGCCGTAAAATCCTTTCGGCTTGTAAATTAAAATTAAAATTAAAAGCAGGGCGTAAATCATCTGTCTGGCCGGGCCTACGATTGAAGACGGAAAGCCGATAAAGCGCAATGGCTCCGGCAGAAGAACTAAAACAACGGCGGCGATAACAGTTCCCCGAAGCGACGCCAAGCCGCCGATAATCACAATCGCTATCACCGGAATTAATTGAAGCAAAGTGAACGAAGACGGGTCAATAAAAGTAATGTAATGGGCGTAAAGCGAACCGGCAATGCCGGCGAAAAAAGCCGAGATTCCCAAAGCGTAACTCTTCATTTTAAAAGTATTTTTGCCCAAAACCCTAACGGCCAATTCATTGTCTCTGATCGCCTCCAAAACCTTGCCAAAAGGAGACGAGGCGATTTGTTTAATGATGAAATAAGAAGTTAAGGCGATGATAAAAGTTAAAATCAGGAAACTTAAGTTATTGGAAAAAACAAAGCCGAACAAACTTGGTTTGGGAATTCCAGGCAAGCCCAGCGGCCCGCGGGTTAGTCCTGTCCAATTTAAAGCAACCGCGTAAATCACAAAAGAAAATCCGAGCGTGGCGAGAGCCAAATAATCGCCCTTAAGTTTGTTGGTCGGAATAGCCAGCAAAAAACCGAACAGCATCGCTCCGATTCCGGCCGACAAAAAACAAAACCAAAAAGGCCAGCCGGCTAAAGCAAGCAGAGCGGAAATATACGCGCCAACGCAATAAAAAGCGATATGGCCGAGGTTAAGCAAGCCGGTAAATCCCATTGCCAACTGCAAAGCAACGGCCAAAATCGCGTAAATCCCGACAAGAATTAATAAATGGATAAAATAAGCTGAAATCATTTTTGAAAATTCTTTCTAATTCCCAGAATGCCATAAGGCCGGAATAAAAGAAAGATGAATAAAATCACAAAAGCGATGGCGTCTTTATAGCCGGACGGCAAAAACCAGATGCCGTAATTTTCCGCGAAACCGAGCAAAAACGAACCTAAAATCGCGCCCGGGACCGAGCCGATTCCGCCGATAATCGCGGCTGTAAAGCCCTTAATCATTAAATTAGTCCCCATCATCGGCTGCAAGTTTTGCTCCAGCCCGACTAAAATCGCGGCAATGCCGGCGATAGCCGAGCCGATTATAAAACTTCGGGAATAAATTTTCTCCGCGGAAATCCCGACAATCTCGGCCGCATCTTTGTTGCCGGCCACCGCCCGCATCGCTTTGCCGGTTTTTGTTTTTTTCATAAACAAGAAAAGAGCGACGAGCAGGACAAACGAAACTGCCACGATAACTATCTGCAAAGGAGTAATAATCGCCCCTAAAAATTCCAGGCCTTTGGCGATTTTAATATAGCCGATCGTTTTAACATCCGCGCCGAACAGCATCAAAATCAACGCCTCAAAAAAGATTAAAAGCGCGAAGCCGGCAATCAGTAAAATAACATTGCCGGCCTTTCTTTTACGGAGCTTTTTATAAACGACTTTATTCATCAGCCAGCCAAGCCAAGAAGCGAAAACAACGGCAAGGATTGCTGACACCCAAAAATTCAAGCCCAGAAAAGAAAAAAGAAAATAAAAAAAATAGGCGCTGAAAGCGATTGTCGCGCCATGGGCGAAATGAACAAACTTGCAGGTTGAATAAATTAAAGAAAAGCCGGAAGCTACTAAGCCGTATATCGCTCCGGCAATCAAACTGTTGACAAAAAGCTGGCTAAACATATTTTATTTAATATTTTTTTCTCGCGAATTCATCGCTGACAATTTCCCACATATCCATCAGCTGGTCTTCAATAAACTCATCATTGTCATCATCGGTAAGCTTTCCCCTCTCGCGAAAATATTCAATTGTTTCCTCAACTAATTGCTTGTAGGCATCGCGGTCATAACCGCTTTGCTCAATCATTTTTTTCTTAACTAGTTGCAGGATTTCATCAACGATAGATTCCATAAGAGTTTGGGTTAAGTTTAAAATTTTTATGCTTCTATTATAACATAAACAAATAAAACATCAACTGCTTGACCGATGCGTTTTTAAATGTTATTATATTGTTGCCGGTTATTAAAGCTATATTAAGTTTTAAACGAAACCATATATCCAAAAAATTTAAAAACATATCGGTAAATATACTGATATGTTTGGTAAAATTAATAATTTTTCTAAAGAGGTTAATAGCCGCTTTTTTTATTAATATAATATGGAAGCCGGCGCGGATTTTATTGCGCTTTGTTTTTTATAAGATAATCGTCAAAGCGTATCGGCTGTTGTATTATTTTATTAAAAAATTGGGCTGGACAAGCGGCCGTAAAGACAGGCTGCTTGCCGTTTTAATCAGCCAAAAATTGGTTCATTTCACGGTTATCGCGCTGACAATTTTAATAACCAGCTTTAATTTCACGAGCAAAACCCAGGCCGTTTCCCCGGAAGAATTGGCGGGCAAAACATTTTTATCCGAATTGGTGTCAAGCGAATTCGGCGAAAACGACGAATTGATCGAAGAATACTTTGATGAAGAATTTGAGATATCGCCGGTCCAGCAAACTTACTTGGACAGCTTGTCCAGCGTTAAAAGCCAGCCAACGGCTGAAATAAAATCAATTAACGAAGCTGAGCCGGCTGAAGAAATAACCGGCTTAACTCAAGGCGGAAGCGCGCTCGTTAAGCCGGGAATTGCCGCGACAAGCAAAATTAAGCGCCAAAGGGACGGGGTTGTCAATTACACGGTTCAACCGGGCGACACAATAAGCACAATCGCGATGGAATTGGACATTAGCGTTAACACTGTTTTATGGGAAAATAATTTAAGCGCCTACAGCATAATCAGGCCCGGCGATGAATTGGCCATTCTGCCCGTATCCGGCATCACCCATAAGATTGCAAAAGGCGAAAATTTGGGAAAAATCGCCGTAAAATATAATATTGGAGAAGATAACATCATTGAAATCAACAAAATAGCCGACGCAAGCAAGCTAACTGTCGGCGAGAAACTGATTATTCCCGGCGGCAAAAAAATATATTACGCAAGCGCGCCCGCGCCCAGCTATACGGGCATATCGGCTATCAAAGATTTGGTAAGCCCCTCGGGAGCGGCTCCGGTCAGCGGCAACAAGATGAATTGGCCGACCCAGGGCTATCGCATCACCCAATACTATTCATGGCGCCATTACGGAGTTGATATCGCCAATAAATTAGGCACGCCGATTTACGCGGCCGATGCCGGCGTTATAGAATATGTCGGCTGGGGCACGGGCTATGGCAACCAGATTGTCATAGACCACGGCGGCGGCAAAAAAACCAGATATGCCCATTTGTCAAAAGTTTATGTCGGCAAGGGGGAGGCGGTAAACAAGGGCCAATCAATCGCCGCCATGGGTTCAACCGGCTGGTCTACCGGCCCGCATCTGCATTTTGAAGTGATAATCAACGGCAGAAAGTATAATCCGTTGAATTACATAAAATAATAACATTATGCGTATTATTCTCGGCTTAATAATGATCGCTGTTGGGACATTGATAGTGATAAAATCGGAAAAATTGCTTAACGCTTTCGGCAGAATCGGCTGGTTTGAACAGCATTTGGGCACGGAAGGCGGCTCGCGGCTGGGCTACAAATTAGTCGGCTTATTTATTATTTTTATCGGCATTTTGATTACAACGAATTTAATCGGCGAATTCTTGCAGTGGGTTTTATCGCCTTTGTTAAAGTATAGCGCGCCGGCAAAATAAAATTGGGCCAGTAGCTCATCCGGTAGAGCGCCTGCTTTGCACGCAGGAGGTGGCGGGTTCAAGTCCTGTCTGGTCCACCGCCAATAAAAACAATCCGCCCGGGGCGGATTGTTTTTTTGTTTTTGGAATTTCAAATGGTGGAAATTATTTTCCCTTTAACGCGTCTTTGAGGGTTTTGCCGGTTTTAAATTTAGCCACTGTCACTTCCGGAATTTGAATCCTTTCTGTCGGCCTTTGCGGATTGACGCCGCCTCTGGCATGGCGCGATTTCGCCATAAAAGTGCCGAAGCCGGTAATTGTCACCTCATTGCCAGCTTTAAGTTCGCCGATAATAATTTTTACCAAGGCTTCCAGCATATTTTCGGCTATTTTCTTGGTAACCGCCGTTTCAGCGGCAATTCTTTCAATAAGAGATGCTTTATTCATAAATTTTGGCCCATACTTATTGTTTTAATGTAGGGCATATTATTAGAATTAATTATTAAATTTCCGCAAACCTTATAATCGGCTTTACCGCTACGGCTTTGGCAGTTTTTGGATTAATTGTTACTAAAATCGCGCTTAAAATCGTTTTGCCTTTTTCCGGCAGCTCATGGGTATATTTAATCTGCGTCAAAAAACTTTTAATGATATTTTCTTTATCAATGCCTATTACTCCGTCGGCAAGTCCTGTCATGCCGACATCCGTAATATAGCCGGCGCCCTTTTCGGTTATTTGGCTATCGGCTGTCATAACATGGGTATGCGTCCCCAGAAGAGCGCTTACCCTTCCGTCCGCGTAATGTTTCAAAGCGATCTTTTCCGAAGTCGCCTCGGCGTGCATATCAATAATTATAGCAGACAAATTTTCTTTTGCCAAATCAGGGTTGGCTAAAATCTCATCTAATTTTCTAAAAGGGCAGTCATAATCCATTTTCATAAATACCCTGCCTATTAAATTAATCAGAAGAATTTTATGTTTTCCCGCTTTAATTACCGCGCACCCCTTGCCGGGAACGCCGCTGGAATAATTGGCGGGCCGTAAAATCGGCGGCTCGCCGCTATAAATCGCTTCAATTTGTTTTTCCCTGCTAAAAGTATGGTCGCCGTTGGTAAACCAATTAATGCCGGCCCCCATCATCTCTTCCAAAGCGCTTAGGCTAACGCCCTTGCCATGGGCAAGATTTTCCCCGTTGGCGATTGTTAAATCCGGCTTAAGATCCTCTTTAAGCCCGGGTAGTATTTTTTTAATCGTTTCGCGGCCGATTTTGCCGACGATGTCGCCGATGAATAGTATTTTTAACATAAAATTATAATTTATCTCGCGTATTCCGTCACCCTCATTTCCCTAATCACATTAACCTTGATTTCGCCCGGATATTTCAATTCCTGTTCAATTTTTTGGGCTATGTCGCGGGCAAGATTATGGGCGGCCAAGTCGTCAATTTCTTCGGGGGTGACAAAAATCCTAACCTCGCGGCCCGCTTGAATAGCGTAAGATTTTTCAACGCCGGCAAAAGAAGAGGCGATCTTTTCCAGTTCTTCCAAACGCTGGATATATTGTTCAAAAGTGTCATGCCTGGCTCCGGGCCTGGCCGATGAAAGCGCGTCAGCCACCTTGACAATGACGGAAATAATTCCTTCCGGCCGATCATCATGGTGAGTTTTTATGGGAGCGATTATTTCTTCCGGCAAATTAAATTTTTTGGCGATATTGCCGCCGATTTCAGGATGAGTTCCCTGCACTTCGTGGTCAACCGCCTTGCCGATATCATGCAGCAGTCCTCCCTTTTTGGCAATAGTAACATCAGCGCCCAGCTCCTCGGCCAAAAGCGCTGACAAATGCGCCACTTCAATTGAATGCCTGAGAGCGTTCTGGCCGTAGCTGGTGCGGTATTTAAGCCGGCCTAAAATTTGAACCAATTTGGGGTCAAAACCGGTTACGCCGACTTCGTACATAGCTTCCTCTCCGGCTTTTTTAATGTCCAAAGCCAGCTCCTTTTTGGCCTGTTCAATGGCGTCTTCAATTTTAGTGGGATGGATTCTGCCGTCCTTGATTAAATGGTCAAGCGCTCTTTTAGCCACATGGCGCCTGATTGGAGAAAAGCCGGAAATAGTGATGGCGTTAGGCGTGTCGTCAACGATTATTTCCACGCCGGTTAATTGCTCAATCGCTTTGATATTTCTGCCTTCGCGGCCGATAATCCGCCCTTTCATTTCATCGCTCGGCAAATCCACGGTGGTAGTCGTGATTTCCGCCGTATAAGTTGACGCCAATCTTTGCATCGCCCCCGCCATCAAATCGCGCGCTTTTTCATCCAAAACTTCGCTGGCTTCTTTTTCCAGCTTGTTAATGCGGATTATTAAGTCGTCTTTAGTCTGCGATTCAACATTTTTGAACAGCACTTCTTTCGCTTCTTCTTTGTTCATGCCGGCAATTTGCTCCAGCTTGGCCAATTGCTCTTCTTTTATCTGTTTTATTTTTTCTTTAACTTCCTCAACTTTGCCGACTTTGTCATAAAGCTGCTGCTGCCTGTCCTGCAGTTCCAGCAGTTTTTGCGAAAAAGCGGTTTCCCGTTTTTCCAATCTGGCTTGCAGATTGTTTGTTTCTTGCCGTCGTTTTCCATCTTCCTGTTTGGCTTCATCAATAATTTTTAAAGCCTTGTCCCGGGCCTCAAGCAATAATTCCTGCTGTTTGGCTTTGGTATCGGTTAAAATTTTCTTCGCCTTGGCTTCGGCGCTGTTAATTTGGGTTAACGCCAATTGCTTTCGCGCCAAATAGCCGATAAAAAAACCGCCCGCAGCCAGAATACCGTAAATTATGTATTGCATAAAATTTATATTCTACTGTTGGAGGTTTGCCGATTAAACAAATAACAAATTGCCCAAAATCGCTATTTTGAGCTTAATATTGATTGAATTTTTTAGAGAAAATTTGTTATTTAAGTCCATTTTTTTACTAATTCAATTAAAAATATTCGCTTTTTCATTCCGGCTCCAACAGTAAAATCTTTATTAATTTAATTACATTTTTATGCTATCACAACTCTTCGGATTTGGCAAGAGCGTGTATTATGGAATAAATTTATTTTTTTAATTTTTTTCTATTTTGCAGAAAATTATTATTTGATATTATTGATCGTCCCAATTTCCTTTCAATCTGTTTTCTGGCCGTGCCTGCAATCTGGCCGCCGACCCTGGCATCGTCTTTTAATTTAGGCACGCCTTGAGAATCTTTTGTGCGGTGAATTTCAGTCGTTGTCCTTTCGCCAAGCATAGTTAAAATAAGTTCAAAATCGTCCATGTGGTCGCGCAGATTTTCTTGCTTTATGCCCTTAACTTTTTTATATTGGCTTGGCGTGATGCCGAATGTCGCTTTGGAAATTTCCGCTGTCAGAATTTCAAAATCTTTCTGCTCTTGAGCCCCGCGTTTCTGCCATTCGTCAGTTAATTCCTCGCGAACTGCTATTCCGCGCATTCTTTTTTCAATCCAATCCTCCGGATAGCCCTTGAGCTTATAAAGCATTTTTGTTCTTTTCGTTGCCAGCTCGGGATTTTCAATTTCCTGAATGCGCTCATAGCCGACTTTTGCCAGCCAGCGCTTGAGCGGCTCGGCTTTGGGCGAGGGAATTGACTGGATAATGCGGAACATGCCCTCTGTGTTAGCGCAGTCTGTTTCTCGCATTTTTCCGTCAGGAGCTAATAATTTCAACTGGTGACAATTTATCACCACTTCGCTTCCTTCTTCTCTTAAGCGCTGGGCGAGTTTATTCCAATATTTTCTCGCCGTATAATCATCTGCTTGATCAACAAGGGCTTGCACCACATCCACAACCGAAAACCACCATTCTTTCTTATAAATAGTTTTCCTAATCCTTTTACCTTTAAATAGGGCGATTTGATTATTTTGATTTTGGGCATTATCCATCAATTTAGTTTAAGAAAACCCGGCCAAATCAGCCAGGCTTTCCGTCTATTGAATAAATAATTTTGGCAATTTATTTTTCTTCGTACCCTAGTTTGTTTAATTTTCTATTTATAGCATGCATTTTATCTAAACACGCATGACGTTCATCTTTATTTTTTGTTTGTGCAAGGATATTTTCTTGTTTTTCAAGATCTTTACGTGTTTCAATTAATTCCTCAGGATCATTAGAGAGACTTGCTTCAAACTGCTGTACTGCTTTCAGAATATTTTCATCTTCGTAATCGTAATAACTTATTTTGTTTGGTTGTGTTGGTTGTTCGAAATTCTTCATAGATTTATTATTATAATGATTAAATATCTAATTGAGTTATCCGTCGACCCAAAAAATAAATTGCCAATCCGCCTCGGGCGGAAAGGTGGCTTTTTATTATTGCATATAACTCGTTTTTTATGTGAATTAATTAAAAAATCGGTATTACTTCGTAATAATCTTATCAACAATCCCGTACTTCTTGGCTTCCTCGGCTGACATAAAGCGGTCGCGGTCAGTGTCTTTTTCAATGGCGGCGACTGTCTGGCCGGTATGCAGGGCCAATATTCTGTTTAATTTGTCTTTTATTTTTAAGATATGCTCCGACCTGATTTTAATGTCGGTGGCCTGGCCCTCAAACCCGCCCATTACCTGGTGGATTAAAATCTCGGAATTCGGCAAAGAGAATCTTTTGCCCTTGGCGCCGGCGGCGAGCAAAACCGCTCCCATTGACGCGGCCATGCCGACGCAGATGGTGGAGACATCGCTTTTAACATACTGCATGGTATCATAGATCGCCATGCCGGCGGTAACCGAGCCGCCCGGCGTGTTGATATAAAATTTAATGTCTTTGTCCTTATGTTCCGCGTCTAAAAACAAGAATTGGGCGATAACAATATTGGCGACATGGTCGGTAACCGGTTCGCCTAAAAAAATAATCCTGTCTTTGAGCAAACGTGAATAAATATCGTAGGCCCGCTCAACTTGGCCTGATTTTTCAATGACTGTTGGTATTAGAGACATATGTTGCAAGTTCAAAATTCAAAGTTCAAAATTCAAAATTACAATTCAAAATTTAAAATTATAAATTGAAAATTCATTGAAAATTGAAAATTATAAATTGAAAATTAATTATAATAAAATTGTATATAAATTAATTTTTAATGTCAATTATATTATTTTCCACCCGCTTCTCGTTTCTTCCAATCTCCCCTCTATTTTAAACCCCGAGGCCTTGGCATGGCCGCCGCCGTTAAGCTGCCGGGCTAAAAGAGAAACGTCAATATCGCGGCGCGAGGTGCGCAAACTTCCTTTAACAACGCCGTTCGGCTGTTCGCGCAAAAAAATAATGCCTTTAACGTTATCAAGATTGCTGATAAAGCCGGCGATACCTTCAAGCTCTTCCTCATCGGCTCCACTTTCCGCTATCTCTTCCAAAGTTAAAATTGAGGAGGCGAAATTATATTCAGAGTTAATTTTCAAGCGCGACATCGCCTTTCCCCACAATTTCATGGAATTCAAGCTTTTATTGCGCCAGGTATTTTCCATAATTTGCGGCATCTTGGCTCCCTTGACCAGCATTTCCGACGCGATCTCAACGGTTTGCTGGGAAGTGGAAGGATAAAGAAAATTGGCGGTATCGGTTAAAATGCCCGTCAAGACGCAATTGGCGATGTTCTTGTTGATTTTTATCCGGTTCGCCTTTAAAAAATTATAAAGGACTTCCGTGGTAGCGGCGGCGCGCGGATCCCTTAGCTCCAAATCGGCGTAATCGTCCAATTTCGGATGGTGGTCTATATCAATAATGGATTGGTTTTTTGCCCGGCCGCTTATTTCGTCCGCGAGCTTGGTCCTGTTTATGCCGCCGCAATCAAGCGCGATAATCAAATCAAACTCGGCGAAATTAAAATTTTTATCAGAAATTATTTTTTCAATGTGAGGCAAAAAATTAAATTGGCGCGGCGGCTCATCATAGCAGTAAGCGATATGCGGCTTGGCCAGCGATTCCATCAGCTCAATCATAAGGCAAGCAGATGCCAATGCGTCGCCGTCCGGAGCATCATGGGTGACGAGAAGAATATTTTTTGATATTTTAATCTGATTGTATATTTGATGGTAAATATTTTCCATATTATGACTTTATCTGCTCAAAAATTTTATCAAGCTCTGCCGCTTTCTTTTCCGTTTCGTCAATAACCCAGTTAAATTTCGGAATATGATGAAGCTTTAATTTCTTTTTTAATATTTTGGCGAACAGCACCGAATGTTTTCTTAAAGCTTTTAACGCGCTCCCGTTTCTTTCATGCGGCAAAACGGAAAAACCGATTTTCGCGTGCTGTAAATCAGGGGAGCAATCAACATAGCTGATTGTAATCAAAGCATCCTTCATCGGCATTTCGCGAATAATGAGGTTCGCCAATTCGCCTTTGAATAATTCGTTTAATTGGTCAATCCGACGAGGCATAATTTTTTAAATCTTTTTATACACTTTTTCTTCTTTATAAAACTGCAGAATATCCCCTTCTTTAATGACCGGCTTGCCTTCGTATTGGATGCCGCATTCTTGGTTTATTTCAACCTCATTCACGTCCTGTTTGCCTGATTGCAGCTTGGCCAATTTGCCCGCGCCGATAATTTGCTTGTCGCGCAGAACTTCAACCAAACCGCCCGCTTCAACGCGGCCTTCAATCACTTTGCCTCCTATGACCTGGCTGCTTGGTTCCGTCCTGAAAACCGCCAGCACTTTTAATCTGCCCGAATCAACCCGTTTTGTTTCCGGCTCAACCAGCGCCTGTATTTGCGCTTTCATGTCATTGATTAATTCATAAATTATGTTATAGATTTTAACGCTTACATTCTTATCGCGCGCCAGGTTTTCAACCGGTGGCGGCATTTTTACGTTAAAGCCGATTATTTGCGCTTGATTAGTTTCGGCCTGGACAATATCGCCTTCGGTAATGTTGCCCAGCCCCTTTTTAATGATGCTTATTTTAATTTCCGGCAAATCAATCTTGGCCAGCGACCCCTCAATCGCTTCCCCGCTGCCCAAAACATCGCTTTTTATAATTAAGTTTATTTTTTTGACTTTTTTATCCTCTTCTTTTTCTTCGGCTTTTTTAACAAAGCGCTCTTGCCGGCCGGTTTGCATTTTGTTGGCTTTTACTCTTTCGCCCAACCCCACTTCAAGGACATCGCCGACTTCGGGAGCGATCTTAAGACCGATTATTTTAACCGGCGCCGCGGGAACGGCCTCATTTATGCTTTGCCCGCGATAATCTTTAAGCGCCCTTACCTTGCCGTACATTTTTCCGTCAAAACAAAGCATGTCGCCGACTCTAAGAGTGCCGTTTTGCACCAAAACGGTGGCGACAGGGCCTTCGCCTTTATTGATATGCGATTCAATAACAGTGCCTACGGCTTTCGCGCCGGGATTAGCTTTTATTTTATCCTCTTCCATTTCCGCGGTTAAAATAATCATATCCAATAAGTCTTCTATGCCGATGTTTTCTTTGGCTGAAATCTGCGCGCAAATAGTTTTGCCGCCCCAATCTTCAGGCGTGATTTTAAGCTGATTGGATAATTCCTGCTTGGTTTTGTCAATATTGGCTTCCGGCTTGTCAATTTTGTTGATTGCCACGATAAACGGCAGTTTGACCGCCTCAATAATATGGTGGGCTTCAATTGTCTGCGGCTTGACTCCGTCGTCAGCCGCCACCACCAAAACGGCGATATCGGCGATTTTGGCTCCGCGGGAACGCATGGCGGTAAAAGCTTCATGGCCCGGAGTATCAATAAAAGTAATCAGCTTGTTTCTGCGGGTAACTTGGTAAGCGCCGATATGCTGGGTGATGCCGCCCGCTTCGCCGGCGACAACATCGGTTCTGCGGATCGCGTCCAAAAGCTTTGTTTTTCCATGGTCAACATGGCCCATTACCACGATAACCGGAGGCCGTGGCTTCATATCGGATATTTTTTCCCTGCCAAGCAGTTCTTTCAGCTTATTTTCATTGCCTTCAATTTGCCCGCCGGCTTTTTCATCCAATACGGCCTCTATTCCCAAATCAGCGCCGACAATTGCCGCTGTTTCAAAATCTATTCTTTCGTTAAGCGAGCTGAATATGCCGCTTTTCATCAATTCAGCCAAGATTTTATTAACCGGAATGCCGGAAATCTCGGCAAAATTTCTGACGGTAATAAAATGAGGAATTTTAATCTCTTTTTTAACTTGGGCTTGTTCCGCTTCCGGCTCTTTTTCTTCCTTTTCTTTCTGCCGCTGAGCTTCCAAGCGCTTAATTAAAACCGGCCATTGGCTGATAACCTTATTGGCGGTCCTATCGTCAACTTTTATCGCTTTTTGGCCGATATCAAAACCAAGCTCGGGCAATTTGTCGCGCAGCTCTTGAGTCGGTATTTTTAAAATTCTGGCTAATTCGGTTATGTTCATGTATTTTTATTGAATTATTTAACTTATTGTTAAACTTTACAATAAATTCAGTCAATAGTCAATAGCGAAGGGGGTTGATTTTTTATGCGATGTGTGATATAATGAAAATATAAATCGTTCTTTAAAAACCAAAAGTAACAAAAACGCCCCAATGGTTTTCCATCCGGGGCGTTTTAACTATATTTATCCGCATTTATCTTCACAACAGCCGACGAGTTTTCGCCGGCTGCTTTTTTATTTCAACAAATTATTGTATAATATAATAGTAATTTGGATTACGTTTTTAAATTTTACAATTATTATGTTTTTAGAAAAACTTGAAATACAAGGATTCAAATCATTCGCCAACAAAAATACTTTGGTTTTTCCCGGCATGCTTGATAAAAGCAGGCACGGCATTACCGCTATTGTCGGCCCTAACGGCTCCGGCAAATCCAATATCGCCGATTCCGTGCGCTGGGCCTTGGGCGAG
>JAHIME010000032.1 GCA_018896595.1 Patescibacteria group bacterium | reverse complement strand
GCCGTCCAGTCGGGCATTCGGTGTTTTTATTGTTCAAGCCAAATACCGCCGAAAGTTCGGCTATTGATAATGTCGGGTTGGTGCCTAAAACAAAAAAATATTTCATAGATTAAAATTTATATAAATAAACAGCCACGTCTTGGTCGCTCGGCTTGTCAATAATTTCCGGCCGCCATCCTTCCACCGGAAAAGCGTAAGTTATAACTCTTGATCCCGGCTTTAATTCATTTTCCAGCTTTTGTTTTATTTTGCCCTTAAGTTTGCCGGGCGATTGCGCGAAAATATAGACAACATCGGCTTCCGCCAAGTTTTCTTTAAACAAATTTTTCAGCTTGAATTTTAATAATTCGTTTCGGTTGAAAAGTTTTTTGATTGCGCAGGCGAAAAATAAAGGCAAGGCCAATTCAATGCCGATCGCCCGCGCCTTAAAATTTTTCGCGGCGCAAACCGTTAGTCGGCCGTCGCCGCAGCCCAAGTCGTAAAAAATTTCGCCGGGCTTTAAATCAGCCAGCTTGAAAATTCTTATTAAATCTTTCTTGCGGCTGGGCACCCAGGGAGCGAGCGAGCCGCTGGCAACCGCCGTTGTAAGCAGGCAAAGAAATACGAATATTAATACTGATTGAATCATCATGCTATAAAATTAGCATAAAAACTCGGCTCTTGCAATTTTTTTAATCTTGTGATAGAGTATAAATACAATTTTAAAAATAACCTTTCCCAAGCTTTATAGTTATAATAGAGCGACCCCGGCTTGCCGGGGAAGGTATTCTCCGCGATCCCTAATATTTGCTCCATTTGATTTAATGGAGTTTATGAGAATATCTTAGGGATTTTTTTATAGTAATTTTATGTCTAAAGTAAAATCATCGGAAATTCCTCATTATGAATTATTGTATATCATCTCCAATAAATTCAGCGAAGATGAGTTGGTTCCAATCGTTGAAATGGTTCACAAGACGATTGAAGACAACAGCGGCAGCATTACGCATACCGAAGATTGGGGCAAAAAGCGCTTTGCTTATCCGATCGGGCATTTTCATCATGGCTACTATAAGTTAGTTGAATTTGACGTTGCCGGCGAAAAATTAGCCAAGATTGACAGGGCGCTGCGGCTGGCAAGCGAAATTTTGCGCCATCAAATCGTTAAGAAAAAAATAAAAACCAAAGAAGAAATTGAGCAAGAAAAAAAGATTGCTGAAAAAATCGCCGCCAAAAGGGAAGAAGAGGAAGAAAAGGACAAAATAGCGGAAAAAGAAAAAATTAAGGGCAAAACAGACTTAAAAGATTTGGACGAAAAGCTGGATGAAATTTTAAAGTCGGAGGATTTATTATAATTAAATATATAAGCGATTCCGAGTGCTCGGATTGCTTATTGCCAAATTTATGAATTTAAACAAAGCGATGATTATCGGCAATTTAACCCGCGATCCGGAAGTGAGAAATACGCCTTCCGGCCAAACAGTCGCTTCATTTGCCGTAGCGACGAATTTTATTTGGAAAGACCAGGCGGGCCAAAAACAGGAAAGGGTTGAATTTCATAATGTGGCGGCGTGGGGGAGATTGGCGGAAATTTGCGGCCAGTATTTGCGCAAAGGCTCAAAAATTTATATTGAAGGCCGCTTGCAGACCCGCGACTGGGTTGGACAGGACGGCGTTAAGCGCTACCGCACCGAAATTGTTGCCGAAAATATGATTATGCTGGATCGCGCGGGAGCCGCTGCGGCCGCGCCAACGGAACGGCCGTCAGCCCCTATGGGAAATTTTTCGCCTGAAGAGCAGACCTCAATATCAAGCGAGCCGGTAATTGATGTTAACGAGCCGGTTTTTGGCGGCGATGAAACAAGCCCGGCCGAGGAAGAGATAAAGGTGGAGAACATACCGTTTTAATATAAATAATGCGAATCTACAAATTATATGCAAATGCTACAAATGATTTTTATGCGAATTATCCCATTCGCATTATTCGCAATTTGCGGTATTCGCATATAATTTGTAGTATTCGGATTATATCATTATGGAAAATGCGATAAAAAAAGAAAAACAATGCCATTTTTGCGTTAATAATATCAGAGAAGTTGACTACAAAGACGGGCATACCCTGCACCGTTTTATTAATTCTTACGGCAAGATTTTACCTAAAAAGCGGACAGGAACTTGCTCCAAGCATCAGCGCAAATTAGCCATAGCCGTCAAGCGATCGCGCGTAATGGCGCTTTTGCCGTTTGTAAGCAGATAAATATGTTAAGCATTAATGAGATTAAAATAGGGAAAATTATTCAGGTGAACGGCAGCCCTTATGTAATAATAAAAACCGATCATCATAAGATGGGGCGGGGAGGAGCTGTTTTAAAAACCAAATTGAAAAATCTGATCAACGGCAGTTTGCTTGAAAAAACTTTTCAAGGCAATGATAAAGCCGAGGAAGCTGAAACCGAGAAAAAGAAAGCTAATTTTATGTATAAAAATGAAAATGAGGCTTATTTTATGGACAATGAAAGCTATGAGCAGTTCAGTTTGCCGGTTGAGGAGATCGGGGATAAATTAAAATTTTTAAAAGAAGCCGTTGATGTTGATGTTTTGTATTTTAACAATAATCCGGTAGCCGTTTCCTTGCCGGTAAAAGTGGAATTAAAAGTTATTTCAGCTCCTCCGGGAGTAAAAGGCAATTCGGCCGGCAGCGTGACGAAAACGGTTGAGCTGGAAACCGGCGCCAAAATAAATGTTCCTATGTTTATCAATGAAGGCGATGTGATAAGAATTAATACCGATACGGGAGAGTACGCGGAGCGGGCATAGAGATTTTTAATTTCAGATTTGTGATTTTTGATTTATATAATAAAAATCAAGTTATTTAATAAAAAACCTCCCAATAAGTTCGGAGGTTTTTTATTATTTAAATCTAAAATTTAAAATCAAAAATCTAAAGTATCCTATTCTTCCACTTCTCTCGCCTTGACTTCGCTTAATATTTTATTTCTTATTTCTTTCATTAATTTTTTGTCGGCGCGCAGAAATTTTTTGGCATTTTCCCTGCCTACGCCTAATTTTATGTCGCCGAAAGAATAAGAATTGCCGGACTTGGAAACTACTCCATATTGCACTCCGGTGTCTAATAAATCCCCGGATATGGAAATGCCTTCATTGTACATAATGTCAAATTCGCAAGTTCTGAATGGGGCGGCCACCTTGTTTTTTACCACCTTGCATTTAACACGATTGCCGATGATCCTGTCGCCTTGCTTGATTTGCGCGGCGCGCCTTACCTCCATTCTAACGGAAGAATAAAATTTCAAAGCTGTGCCGCCGGTGGTGGTTTCCGGATTGCCGAAAAATACTCCGATTTTAATTCTGATTTGGTTGATGAATATTACCACTGTTTTAGTCTTGGAAACAATGCCGGTAAGCTTGCGCAGAGCCTGGCTCATCAAGCGGGCTTGCAAGCCCATATGCTGGTCGCCCATCTCACCCTCAATTTCTTTCCGCGGCACCAGCGCCGCTACGCTGTCAATAACCACTACATCAACCGCGTTGGAACGCACTAAAGTTTCCACGATTTCCAGCGCTTGCTCGCCCGTATCCGGCTGGGAAATAAGCATTTCTTTCACGTTGATGCCTATTGTTGCCGCGTAATCGGGGTCAAGCGCGTGCTCGGCGTCAACGAAAGCGGCGATTCCGCCCAGTTTTTGCACTTCAGCCACAATGTGCTGGGCCAAGGTGGTTTTGCCCGAGGCCTCGGGACCGAAAATTTCAATAATTCTTCCTCTGGGCACCCCGCCAATGCCTAAAGCAATATCAAGCGACAAGCAGCCGGTCGGGACGGCGTCAACGTCAACTTTCATAGCTTCGCCGAATTTCATTATGGCGCCTTCGCCGAACCTTTGCTTTATTTGTTCAACCGCCGTCATCGCCGCTTGCATTTTTTCATCAATAATGTTTTTATTTTTTTTCTCGCTGTTTTGGTTGTCTTGTGTCATATAGTTATAATTATAGTTAGTGAATGTTTATTATAATAAAGTATTTTTTGCCGTATTGCAAATATTATTTTACCAGCACCTGCTTGACAATTGTATTGTCACGGCCGTATTTGTTGCTGGCGGTTATGGTAATGATGTTAATTCCGTTTTTTAAATTTATTGTTTTATTAAAGTCTCCCGCGGTGTTGCTTAAAACCAGTTCGCCGTTGATGATAATTTGCGCTTCTTTTTCCGTTTTGCCGACTACCTGCAGAGAATTTTTTTCAGTAATCAAATTTTCCATCGGGTTATAAATTGACAGATCAGGAGGGGAAACGATTTTTTCCAAACGATAACCGAGATAAATAAAACAGACGGAGGCGGCGGCGATGATAACAGCGCTTTTAATTATTTTCGGAGCGGCCATAAAGTTGCGGCCTTTAACCACCTGCTTGGAAAAAAGCTCTTGCCGCCCGCCATGTTGCTTGATTTGATTTTCAGCCGTAAAAATTTTTGCCAGCTCGCCATAATCCAGCCCTAAAAAAACAGCGTATTCGCGCAAGAAGTTCTTGCCGTAAACGCCGGGCGGCAGCTTATCGTATTCGTCTTTTTCCAGAGCTTCAAGATATTTGCGGCTGATGTTTAATTTTTTGGCGATATCCGCAAGTTTTAAGTTTTTCGCCTTTCGCGCGGCGCGCAATTGTTCGGAAATATTTTCGTTGTTTAAGCTTATTTTATTGGATTTAAACGGAGTCATAAGTTATTCGCTTCGCGAACCCGCAACTACAAATGCGTGACATGCGAATGGTAATATTGAAATTCCTTTACTTTAAATTAATTTTAGTTATTATTTAAACCAGCCGGAAGTCGCCCAATTTCCCCCTCCCGGGACTTCAAAAGCTGTAAAGACAAAACTTATTATCGTGTAGCTGGCAAAAACTATTACCAAGCCGATTACCGCTCCTATTATTATTTTTTTCCCCCTTGCCACCATTTCAGTGTTGCCGGCCGAGATTAAAAATACAACCCCGCCGTAAATAAAAGCCAGCAAAGCCAGAGAGCCGGTAATGCCCAAAAGCCATTTGGATATATTAACCGCTAATTGGATAAAATCGTTTAATGTATAATCGCCTTTTTCCGCGCCAGCCGGCAGGATGCCTGTACCCGCGGAAGTTTTTTGTTTGCAACATTGGAAATTAACATCGGGGTTGTCAAGACAATATCCGGCTTTGCAATCAGTACCTTGCGATTTGTCCATGCACTGGTAGCCCGGAAATTGAGTAGGGCAGGTGTTTACGGCTTGGACAATATTAATGTTAATGGCGAAAAATAATATAATAATCGCGGCAATAGAGAAAGGGATTATAAATTTTAAATATTTTTTCATATTTTTACTTAATTGTTTGTTGGACTTTCTTGGCGCCGGTGTCAATTATATTTCCTATTTCATCTTGGCCTAAAACTGCGCCGTCAATCATCTCCCCGATAATTTTTTCCGCCGCGTTATAATCAGCTCCCCGATACCAGCTTTTGGCGGTTAAGACCTGCTCGGCGAAGACGCCGATGTCAATATCGTCCAATTGCTCATTCACCAAAGAGCGCAAAGCGGTTGGTGTTCTTGTTTTTTGCAGATAACTTTTTACATTTTCAGCCTTGGCCGCGAACTGGACAAAATCCCAGGCCGCGTCTTTTTTTAACGCGGCGTAATCCGCGCCTTTTTTTAAATTTTCCGGGTTGGTAAGAATTTTTTTGGAAACGGTTTCCATCCAATAATTAGCGAAGTTGACGGTTTGTGAATTTCCCTTGATTTGCGGCAGTTTGGCTATGGAAAAGTTTAATTTTGAGGCGCGCGCGTTAATTTGCGGCAAATGGTAGGAATAGCCGAACATCAAAGCCAGATTGCCGCGGCTGAACATATCAAGAGAATTATCCAAAGTTTTATTCCAGCAATAGACTTCTTTGGCAGGATTGGCGAAATCCGTGTAAAAGAGCAAGGCCTCCAAGCCCGGATTATAGCCCTGGCTTTTTAAATTAGGCGGGACTTGATTAAACGTTACCGCGCCGTATTCATCCATCATTACCGCGCCGTTCTGCATCATTAATACGGATAAAATATCGCTGTAGCGTTCAATGTTCGCGCTTCCGCCCAAAGCGACGCCCGGCTGGATTATCTGGCCTTTGGCGTTTTGCTTGGTTAATTTCTTGACATCCTGCTGGAATTCCTTATCCCAGTAAGCCGGCGGTTCAATAATGCCGGAGTTATTTAATAATTCTTTGTTATAATACATGGCTAAAGTATCAACGGAAAGAGGAAGCGCGAAAATTTTTTCTTCCATCGCGCCGGATTTTTCGTTTTTAACTTTAATTACCGCGTCATCGTAAACCGCGTCAACAAATTCATCTTTCAGCTTTTTCAGGCCCAAGCTTTTGTTTGTGCGCATCTCGGTTATGGTTTCTTTTTTAATGGTTCCTTGCGTAATCGGATAAGCCATGGTAATTTCCGCCGGCAGGGGCTCTATTTTATTTTGGTATTTTTTCAGCCAGGTGTTATGAACGGAAAATATATCCGGGCCTCTGTCTTCCGCCCAGGCTTCCAGCAGTTCTTTTTCATATTCATCGTAGTTTAATTTGCGGTATTTGATTGTTATATTAGGGTGGATTTGGCTGTATTTTTCAATAATTTCCGCGAAAGCGTCCGGCCCGTCCCAAACCCGCCAATAGTTTAAAGTAATCGGCTCCATGGCTTTCTGGACTTCTTTCGGCTGGCATTTAAGGCCGAAAGCAGGGAGAAAGACGATAATCAGGATGAGAAAGATGAGTTTTAGTTTTTTATGCATAAGCTGATAAATAATTAGAAATTTTAGCTATTTATAATTATAGCATAAATTTTTTTTCAATGAAAACCAATAATTAATCTATTCCACTTTCGGCCTATACTGCAAAGCTTCGGCCAGATGCCGCGTCAGGATGCTTTCTTCTTCGGCCAGATCAGCGATGGTGCGTGCCAGCTTCAAAATGCGAAAGTACGCCCGGGCGGACAAGCGCATCTGGTTAACTGCGTTGCGCAGCAAATTTGTTGAAGCGCCGTCAATTCGGCAGAATTGCTTGACGGCCTCGGAAGACATTTCCGAATTGGTTATGAAAGGCGTATTTTCAAATCTTTTCCGTTGGGCGGTTCTGGCTGTTTGCACGCGGTTTTTTATTGTTCGCGACTCTTCGGCCGGAGCGTCCGACGACAATTTTTCAAACTTAATTCGCGGGACTTCTATGTGCAAATCAATGCGGTCAAGGATCGGGCCGGATATTTTTTTTCTATAATTAATCACTTGAGCAGCCGAGCAAGCGCAGCTTTTTTCGTTGTCTCCCAAAAAGCCGCAAGGGCAGGGATTCATGGCGGCGACAAGAATAAATTTAGCCGGAAAGCAGAGGTTGCCGGCGGCGCGGCTGATGTGAATCAGCCCGTCTTCCAGCGGCTGGCGCATATTTTCCAAAGCTTGGCGGGGAAATTCGCCGAATTCATCCAGGAATAAAACGCCTCTGTGGGCGAGAGAGATTTCTCCCGGTTTGGGCCATGTTCCGCCGCCGACTAATGCTACGCCCGAAGCCGTGTGATGCGGGGAGCGGAAAGGCCGGCTGGCCATTAATGGGACATCGGCAGGAAGCAGTCCGGCTACGCTGTAGATTTTTGTCAATTCCAACGCCTCCTCCATGGTCAGATCGGGCAGAATTGAGGGCATGGTTCTGGCGATTAATGTTTTGCCGGAACCGGGAGGGCCGCTCATCAGCATATTGTGGGCGCCGGCGGCGGAGATTTCCATGGCTCTTTTAACATGCTCCTGCCCTTTGATATGCGACATGTCGGAAAGTATTGTTACATTGGAAAAATTAAAATCGACGGATTCAATCGGTTTGATTAATTTTCCGCCCCGCAGATGATTCGCCAATTCAGCCAAATCAGCTATTGGCACAACTTCCAGTTCCTTAACGAGTTTTGCTTCAGTCGCGTTGCCGGTCGGCACAAAAATCGTTTTTATGCCCCGCAGGCGCGCCGCCAAAGCGATGGGCAAAGTGCCGTTAATCGGCCTTAAACGGCCGTTTAGCGCCAGTTCGCCGATAAACAGCATTTCTTCCAAATTGCCGGCTATATGGAGTCTGTTAGTGGTCTTAAGTATACTAATCGCGATCGGCAGATCATAGCTCGGACCTTGTTTTTTTAAATCCGCCGGAGCCAAGTTGACAATAATTTTTCTTGAGGGGAATTTAAAGCCGGAATTTTTTATCGCTCCCCTGACTCTTTCCCTTGATTCCGAAACCGCCGCGTCAGGCAGTCCGACAATAACAAAAGAGCCAAGCTGGCCGCAGCTGGTGTCGGCTTCAACTTCCACCAATTCGGCGTCTAAGCCGACAACAGCGGCTGAAAATATTTTTGAACTCATATGCGGGAATTTTTTATTTAGCTTTTGCTTCTTCCAGCTTGATGCTTAACAACTTGCTTACCCCGTCGTCTCCCATGGTAATGCCGTATAAGACATTGGCGCGCCGCATTGAGGCGCGATTGTGGGTTATGACGATGAATTGGGTTTTATGCGAGAGATCTTCCAATATTTTAGCCAACCGTTCGGAGTTGGCTTCGTCCAGAGCCGCGTCAACCTCGTCCAAGACCACAAAGGGCGACGGGTTGGCGCTGATGATGGCGCAGATTAAAGCGATTGCCGTTAAAGCCCGCTCTCCGCCCGAGAGCATTGAAACGGATTTTATTTTTTTGCCCGGCGGCGTGGCTTGAATTTCAATGCCGGCCAGTCCGGTGGCGTTATGTTTTTGCAGGAATTTTATTTTATTAATATCCAAAGTCAGTTTGGTTTTTTCATCGCTGCCGTTAGCGGAGGATTGCCCGCCCTGCTCGGCGTTTTTATCCTCTTCCGTTGCTTCATCATCCATGACTTTAATTATTTTAGCGCGGCCGCCGCTGAAAAGGATTTTAAAATATTCTTCAAATTTATCCGATATCAGCTTAAATTCTTTATCAAATTTTTCTTTTATGCTGATATCAAGCTCCTTGATTATTTCTTTAAGCGAGTTGATCGCCTTGGTTAAATCTTCAACTTGGCCGAATAAAAAATCAAATCGTTTTTTGGTTTCAACATATTCTTTTTCAATTTCCGGATCAATGCCGCCGATTAAATCAAGCTGTCTTTTCATCTGGTTTATTTTCTCGGAAACGGCTTCATAATTAATCTCTCCCTCCGGCTTGCATTGCTTGATTTCGTTCAAGCCGCCGAAGTTGTGCCTTATTTCAATTTCCAAATTTTCCAGCTTGGTTTCATATCTGGTTGAACTGATTTTTGTTTCATTGAGCCGGCCGCTCTGATCGTTAATTTCGTTTTGCAGGATTTGCATGTCTTTTTGCAAAGTGAACAAGCGGCTTTTTTTCTCTTCCTCTTTCCGCGCGTAAGCGCCTGTTTTTTCTTTCAGTTCCGCGATTTTATCGCCAATTTGGCTTAATTCATTTTTTAACTTCGCGCTATTTTCGTTTATTTCTCGCGGGCCGAGATTATTTTTGTATTGCTTTAACTTGGTTTCAACAGAGTTAAGTTCGTTTCGCAGATTATTTCCTTTTTCTTCAAGCAGCTTCAACCGCTCTCCATAGGCGGCGATTTTTAAATTGCTTTCATTGATTTTAGCGGTAATTTCCTCTTTTTTTTCAGCCAAATTTATTATTTCGGCTTGAATCGCGTTAAACTTTTCTTTTTTTTCATGATCTTCCGATGAATTTAAAATTTTTTCCAAGTTTTTTTTGATTTCTTTCAAAGCGGTTTTTATTTTATTCAAATCGGATTCTTCTTCAGCTTTGCTCAGGTCGGCCAATATCAGCTTCAGCCGTTCGTTTAATTTTTTATCGCCATCGCCGGCCGCGCCGGAGCTTTGGAGGGCTAATTCCTTGTTTAAGCCGCTAATTTTATCGTCAATGCCGTTTTTTTCGTTTTGCAGAATTATTATTTTATTTTTTTCAGGATTAATATTGTTGTTTGTCAAATTAATTTCTTCTTTGATGTTGGCAATCTCCCGCCCCAATTCGTTTTGTTTATTGACGAGCCATGATAAGTCAAACTGGCCGCCGGCTTCCAATTTTATTTCTAACTGCGCTTCAACGCGGGCTAATTGTTTGGTTATGGAATCCTTTTTGTTTTGCGCTTCCGATAATTCTTTTTGCCATTGATTGAATTCCTGCGTATTTTTTTCTTGCGCCGCCATCTTATTAAGCTCGCGGTTCAAGCCGTCCAATTTTTTTTCCTTTTCTGTTTTTATTTTTTCAATTTGAAGAAAATGCTTGTTGCGTTCATTGAATTTATCGTTGATTTCATTCCACATTTTTCCGTAGTAATTAAGCTGCAGTTCTCTCAGCTCCGATTTAATCTCTCCTCCTTTTTGCAGCTTATTCACCTGCTTAGTCAAGCTTTTAAGCCGCGGCTCTATTTCGGCCAGGAGCATTTGCGCCTGGTTAAGGTTTTCATGGCTGCTTCGCAATCTGTTGAGCGATTCATCGCGCTTGATTTGAAATTGTTTAACTCCGGTTGCCTCGTCAAAAAATTCCTTGCGTTCAGCCAGCGAGGTGTTTAAAAAGCCCTCAACCATGCCTTGTCCGATTACGCTGTATGTTTTTTGCCCGAAGTTGGCCTTAGCCAGAAACATCTGCGTGTCGTACAGCCTGACGCGGCTGTTGTTAATCAAATATTCGCTGTCGCCGCTGCGGTACAAGCGGCGGGTTAAAACCACTTGCGGGTAGTCAAGCGGCGCTTTCCTGTCCTCGTTGTTTAAAAACAACGACACTTCGGCCATTCCCATCCTGCTTTTTTTATCCGAGCCGGAAAAAATAATATCTTCGCTTTTTTTGCCGCGCAAAGTTTTCATGCTTTGCTCGCCCAAGGCCCAGCGCACGGAATCGGCGATATTGGATTTGCCGGAGCCGTTAGGGCCGACAATAGCGGTAATGCCGCGCCTGCTTTTATCAAGCATGCCGGGAAAAACCAAAGTGTTTTTATTGGCAAATGATTTAAATCCTTGTATTTCAAGTTTTTCTAAAAACATAATTTTTATTACTATTATATTATACAATAATTTGCCAAAATAAAAAAGCAGCCGGCGAAAACTCGTCGGCTGTTGTGAATATAAATGCGGATAAATGTAGTTAAAACGCCCCGAGCGAAAGGTCGCCGAGGCGTTTTTATAACTTTTTGTTTTTTTCACAAAGCTCGCGCTCTGTGAAATTTTACTATGAGCTGTATTAATTAACAACTTTTATCTTTTTGTAAAGTAGCGTAATAAATACGGCTCAAATTTGGTTTTTAAAGAACGATTTATATTAACATAAGTTAATATTCAGGCTTTTTGCGAATAATTTCCCATATTTTGATTAAAGCTTTCCAGGCGGTAAATTTTATTGTCCAGCCGTTGGTTATAAGCAGAGCCGTTGTTAATAGATTGGTAAATTATGTTTAAGGCCAGGGCGCAGGATACGACAATAAAAAAAGCAATGGACAAGCTTAATACGAGTCCAGACCAGCTGAACTCCTGCTCCATTGCTTTCTTTTTCACTTGATTGTAGTATTTCCAGCCAATATAATGAAATTCAAAGCCATTGGCATGGGTGTTTATGTTTGCGTTTGTCATTTTGTTTTTATTTTTGTTTTTTTATAATTAAAGGGGTTGGAACGGAGAAGCGTGTGT
>JAHIME010000031.1 GCA_018896595.1 Patescibacteria group bacterium | reverse complement strand
ATAGATGAAAATGATAAAAAGTTAACAATAGTTAACCAAAGTTAATGATAATTGATTAATTTTTGTTAAATTTTTATCAAAGTCGCCTTTTGGCGACAGACCCTATAAATTAGCAGAAAACGCAAAAAAGTCAAGCAAATAACAAAGACACCCAATGCCTCTTAAAAACATTGAGTGTCTAAATAAAAATGTGTATCTGTATAAAATACGCCTTAAATCTACGCTAATTTGCGTCTTTACATCATGCCCATTCCTCCGCCCATTCCGCCGCCCATGCCGCCATGCTCATGGCCTTTTTCTTCCGGCTTGTCGGTAATTACGGCTTCAACAGTTAAAAACATAGCCGCGGCGCTTGCGGCGTTTTCCAAAGCCGAGCGGACCACCTTTGTCGGGTCAACAATGCCGGCCTCAATCATATCTTCAAACTTGTCAGTGGCGGCATTATAGCCGATATTGATCCTGCCTTGCTTATTTTCCCTGATAATATTATACAAAACCAATGAGCCGTCTTTGCCCGCGTTAGCGGCAATCTGCTTAATCGGCTCCAATATCGCCAAATCAATAATTTTAGCTCCCGGAGCGTCTTCTTTTTTGTCAGTCAATTCTTCAAAAGCGTTGCCGGCCAAAGCCAAGGCCAAGCCTCCGCCGGGCACGACTCCTTCTTCCACCGCGGCTCTGGTAGCGTTCAAAGCGTCTTCAATGCGGTCCTTTTTTTCCTTCATTTCCGTCTCGGTGGCGGCGCCGACTTTAATAACCGCTACGCCGCCGGATAATTTAGCCACGCGCTCTTGCAGTTTTTCCTTGTCAAAATCGCTGTCAGACATATCCAGCTCTTTCTTGATCTGGGCGATTCTGTCTTTAATTTTTTTCTCTTCCCCCTTGCCTTCAACAATAGTGGAATCATCTTTAGTGGACACTACTTTGCGGGCTTGCCCCAAATCGCTGATTTCAGCCTTTTCCAATTTTAAGCCCGCTTCCTCGGTGATTACTTTGCCGCCGGTCAACACGGCGATATCTTCCAGCATCGCTTTCCTGCGGTCGCCGAAACCGGGCGCCTTAATGCCTAAAACATTGAAAGTGCCGCGCAGTTTATTGACCACGAAAGTTGCCAGCGCTTCGCCCTCAATCTCATCGGCGATTATCACTAAATCCTTTTTGCCCGATTGGGCGACTTTTTCCAATAATGGCAGAATCTCCTGGATTGACGCGATTTTTTTATCAGTGATTAAAATATACGGGTCTTCAAACTCGGCTTTCATTGATTCGGTGTTAGTAATCATATAAGGCGACGCGTAGCCCTTGTCAAACTGCATGCCTTCAACCACTTCAACTTCAACTCCGAAAGACTGGCCCTCCTCAACGGTAATGGGCGCGTCTTTGCCAACCTTGTCAAACGCCTCGGCAATTTTTTCGCCGATTTCCTTGTCATTGGCGCTGATTGAAGCGACTTGGGCGATTTCCTCTTTGGTGGAAATCTGCTTGCTCATCTCTTTCAGTTTAGCGACGATTGAAGCCACTTTCTTTTCTATGCCGCGCCTGATTTCTATCGGGCTTATGCCGGATGAAACAAGTTTAAGCCCCTCGGCGATAATGGCTTGGGCTAAAATCGTGGCGGTGGTGGTTCCATCGCCTGCCACGTCGTTGGTTTTTGAAGCGACTTCCTTGATGATTTCCGCGCCGACATTTTCAAATTTGTCTTCCAACTCAATTTCTTTGGCTACCGTAACGCCGTCCTTGGTAATTTGCGGCGCGCCGTAACTTTTTTCAATCACCACATTTCGTCCTTTAGGGCCAAGAGTAATCTTAACCGCGTTAGCTAATTTATCAACCCCCCTTTTCAAGGCGGTTCTCGCCTTTTCGTCAAAAATTATTTGTTTTGCCATATTTTCTTATTACATAACATGAAACATAAAACATGAAACATATTATGAAAAAATTTTTATTTATTTATTAAAGATGAAAAATTTTCAATTTGCAATTATCAATTTCCAATCAATTTCCAATGAATTAATTTTCAAACTCGCATTGTAAATTGAAAATTGAAAATTCAATGAAAATTGAAAATTGGAAATTAAAAAATTACTCAAGTATCGCTATTATATCCCCCTCGCTAATCACCAAATATTCTTCTTCATCCACCTTTATCTCATCCGGAGAATATTTTTTAAACATCACTTTGTCGCCGATTTTTACGCTCATAAGAGCTCTCTGGCCGTTCTCCATCAGCTTGCCCGGCCCGATGGCGATCACCTCGCCCTTTTCCGGCTTTTCTTTGTCAACCGTGTCAGGCAAAACAATGCCTGATTTTGTCACTTCGTCTTCTATTATCGCTTTAACGATAACATGATCATGCAATGGTTTTAATTTCATATTGTTTTCCCGCAACATGCAACATAAAGCATGAAACATGTTGGATTTAAAAATAATTAGTTTTATATTATTAAAAATTGGCACTCTCAACCATTAAGTGCTAATCGCTCGCATTATTGTATTTTAACGAACCATTAATGTCTTGTCAAGGGTTCTTTGCGGGAGTTAATCAATTTTCTTAATTCTCTTCCATCTCTTAACCGCCTTGGTTCTCGCCAGTTCTTTGGCGATTCTGGCGCTCACATCGGTAAAGGATTTCTGGTCATACTTTCTCATTTCTTTAATGGTTTGCTCGGCCATGCGGCGCGCTTCTTCAACTCTTTTCACGTCAATTTCTTCGGCGCGCTCGGCAGTATCGGCCAATATGACAACTTTATCTTTTAAAACTTCTATAAAGCCGCCGGAAATTGACATAACTTCCCTTGTTCCGTCGGTTTTAACCACCTCAATCACGCCCGGCATCAATGAAGCCACCAGCGGAATATGATTAGGCAATACTGTAATTTCGCCCTGCTTTGTCGGCGCGGTAACCTGCGCAACTTCTTCTTTAAGCACGACTCGCTCGGGAGTTACTATTTCAAAATTGATTATTTTATTTGACATAAGATTTAAAAATAGCTGATTTTATTTCTTCGCAACCTCCTCTATGCCACCCTTCATATAAAATTCCCCCTCTCCCTTGCCGTCATGCTTGCCGTCAAGAATTTCTTTAAATCCGCGGATTGTGTCGGCTAATTTAACATATTTGCCCGGATGGCCGGTAAATGTTTCCGCGACATGGAACGGCTGGGACAGGAATCTTTGAATTTTTCTGGCGCGCGT
>JAHIME010000030.1 GCA_018896595.1 Patescibacteria group bacterium | reverse complement strand
GAGCGAGGGCGGGGGCAAGGGGAGTAAATTCTGTTTTACATTGCCGGCGGGAAAGTAATGTATTGTTTTAAATATAGAATGAATAGCAAATTAATAAATTAATAAACTAATAAGAATTTTATGCCAATCACAGTGGACAAAAATCTTTGCATCGGCTGCGGCGCCTGCGCGTCTATTTGCTCCGATGCGTTTAAAATCAACGAAGAAGGGAAGTCGGAGGTTATAAGCCAGGAAAATATCGCTTGCGCCAAGAACGCGGCGGAAAGCTGCCCGACGCAGGCGATTAAAGTGGAATAAGTTAATTTTACAAAAAAATTATGAATATTTTTAACCACCGGCAGGAAAAAGCGGATTTAATCGTTATCAACTTCGCCCGCCTGCTTTTTGCCGGCTTGATTATTTTTGAATCGCTGAATGTTGTAAAAATCTTGCAATTCAACCTGCAATACACCTGGCTTGGCCTGGTAATCACCGCTGTTGTTTTATTCGCTTTGCTGGAGTTTACCGCGTATAAATACAAACAACTGAAAGGCGATTATTTGCATTGGTCAATCTGGCTGATCGTGGCGGCCGGGCTGAGCTTGGACGCCGCCGGAGATTTTTTTTATTTCTACGGAAAATATACATGGTGGGACCAGGCAGTCCATTTTTTCGTCAGCGCGGTAATTTGCTTTACTTTATTCACGGTTATCAGCGCTTTCTGGATTGACAAGTTTAAATTCAGCTTGCTGTTAAAAACCGGCCGGCTGAAATTGTCTTTGTTTTTGGCGGCGACCAGCGCCATGAGCTTGTCGGCGCTTTATGAAATTGAAGAATATTTGGAAGATGTTTTTTTCCTTACCAACCGCGTGGGCCCGGGAACGGATACATCCAATGATCTGGTCTGCAATTTTTCAGGCATTTTAACCACTGTGATTTTTATCTCTGTCTATTATTTAATTACTCATAAGAGGAAGGTTGTTGAGTAATATCGGCGGCAAACCGTGATTATTGCGCAGATAAAATGCTTCAGGAAAATTATCTTCTTGGAAGTAAATTATGACAAAAAAAGATTTCAAAAAAGGAGAAATAGTAATTTACAAAACTCCTCAAAATGAGGTGGAATTGAAGGTGCGTTTTGAAAATGAATCGGTATGGCTTAGACAAAATGAAATCGCCCTATTATTTGGCAAAGAAAGATCGGTAATAACCAAGCATATCAACAAAATTTTTGCCGACAAAGAGGTTGACAAAAAAAGCAATGTGCAAAAAATGCACATTCCAACTTCCGACAAACCGGTGGATTTTTACGGCTTGGATGTTATTTTAGCGGTTGGTTATCGCGCCAATTCTCCGCGCGCCATTCATTTTCGCAAGTGGGCAACGAAAATCCTAAAGCAATACCTGCTTAGCGGTTATGCTATAAACGAAAAGCGTCTTCTGGAAGCGAAAAGCAAATTCCACGAGCTTCAAGAAGCGATTTTATTTTTGCGAAAGCAGTCTAAAAAAGAGCTGTTAAAGTCAAGCATTTCTCCGGTTAAAAAAATTAATAAGGCATTTAATAATCGTATGTTTTACATTAAAGCATACGATTATTGTTTTATTGGTTTATAGAAAGTATTTTTTGTTTTGCCGAATTTAACCAAAAGGCCTTGTTTAACAAGCATTTTCAGATATTTGGATGATTGCGTGTGTTTGACCTTAGTTATTCTCTCCACATCATTGTTAGTTATTTTTTGCGTTTCTCTGGCATATTCCATTATGTTATTCAGATTTTTTTGCATATTTTCTCTCTTTTTTTGGTTGGCAATAATTCTTAGTTCTGCTAATTTATTATAGAATTTAGTCATAAATAATTCGGCTTCATTATTTTCATTTTGAGCAGGCGCGGGCGGCGCGGGCGGATTAACAGCAGGGTGTTGGGCTTGTTCTGCTTGATCGGCATTTAATATAGCTTCATCCGCGGAGGGTTTATTTTCCGTTTGAATTGTTTTATTTTCTTCAGTCATGCTTATATTTTAGCAGATTTTGGAGTTATTGAAAAATTAGGGGGAAAATGGTAGAGTAATGATAATAGCAATCAATTTTTTTCTCTAATCTATTTGTAATAAGAAGTTTTAAGGAAATTTTAACAAGTTTGTATAATAACGAGTTATGCCGAAATATTCCTTTTCTTTTTTGGGCTATCGCCCACCAATTGTTTTAAAAAATTTTAAAATTTTTTTTTCATTAATCATCCAATTAAACAAATTATGGCAAACAGCAATCTTACAAACGCAAAAAGGGCAAAAAACGATGAGTTTTATACTCAGTATGGCGATATTCAAAAAGAGATTGCAGCGTATCTGGAATTCAACCCCGATGTATTCCGCGGCAAGGCGGTGTATTGCAATTGCGACGATCCGTTTGAAAGCAATTTTTTTCGCTATTTCGCGCTTAATTTCAACAAGATTGGATTGAAACGGCTTATCACCACCAGCTACAAGCCATCGCCAGTAGCCAACACGCAGTTGAGTTTATTTGGTGATGATAAAACTCTCATAAAATCAAAAGGTCGTCCAAAGGTAACCGCCAACAAATTTATTATCAATGAAGCGCGCGACATAGACGGCGACGGCGATTTTGATTTGCAGGATATTGCCCAACAGTTAAAGGAGAATAAGCATAACGAATGGGCGCCATTGGAGGGCGATGGCGATTTTCGCAGTGATGAATGCGTAAGTCTGCTTAAACAATCCGACATTGTGGTAACCAATCCGCCATTCAGTCTGTTTCGCGAATATGTTAAACAGCTTTTTGATTACAACAAAATGTTTGTGATTATCGGCAGTATGAACGCAATTACTTACAAGGAAATTTTTCCGCTGATTAAAGAAAATAAAATGTGGCT
>JAHIME010000029.1 GCA_018896595.1 Patescibacteria group bacterium | reverse complement strand
GAATTTTGCTTAAAAATTAGTTATTTATATCTTAATTTTAGCACAAAATTAATCTTTTTTCTATGGTAAAATGTGCATAACTAGCGGCCTTGCGGCCGCTTTTTTAATTGCCTAACGGCAATTTAATTTGCGACAGTCCCTTAAAACAAAAATTCGTTTTTGTCAAAATAATTTTTTAAACTTTAAAAATATTCGGAAAATAAATTTTATAAATTTTTAGAGTGTTGCGACCGCTTAAAATATAAAGTCGGGCTTCCTTTTACCCGAATTTTGACTTCGGTCTTTTGTTCGATTTTTTTGTAAACAAAAACGCCGAACAAAATAAAGACCCTATATCCAATTGGACACGGGTATTTTTGATTCATCTCCTTATTTTTTTATTATTTGCCGTCTGTTTTTTGGCGTCTAATTATACTTTCTCCTGTACAGCTCCAACGTATTCTTAAGCGCCATGGCGATCGTCATCGGTCCGACTCCGCCGGGTACTGGAGTAATAAAACTCGCTTTGTTTTTCACGTCTTCAAAATCAACATCGCCGCGGACCTTGCCGTCTTTTTTTGTTATGCCGATATCAATCACCACCGCGCCTTTTTTAATCATGTCTTTCTTGATAAACTTTGGTTTGCCAACGGCCGTTATCAGTAAATCGGCTTGGCTTGTTTTATTTTTTAAGTCCGTGTCATCGGCGCGTATTGCCGCGGCTTTCGCCTGCCTGCATTCCAAAATTCGCGATAACGCTTTGCCGAAGATTTCCGAATTGGAGATGACGCAAACTTGCTTGCCTTTTAATTCATACTTTATACTTTTAAGCATTTCCAAGATTGCTTCAAAAATCGGCGGCATTACACGGCCGTGGTCGCATGTTTTAAAAAGTATTGCCAGATTATCGGGATGAAAACCGTCAACGTCTTTTTTCGGATCAATCGCGCGGATAATCGCATCAGTGTCAAAACCGGTTGGCAAAGGCAGCTGTATTAAAATCGCGTCAATCGCGCCATCATTATTCAGGCATTCAATCATATCCAATACCTCGCGTTCGTTTATATTTTCCGGGCATTCATATAAATGCGTGTCAATGCCGACTTTTTTCGCTTCCTTTTCTTTCAAGCTGACGTACAGTTTGGAATCTTCGCGCTCGCCCATTAAAATAATAGCCAAATCAGGGCGCTTGGCCGCGACCTTTAATCCTCCATTCAATTCCAATATATCCTTAACGATTTTGTCTTTAATTTTTTCGGCTAAAGCTTTGCCGTTGATTAATTTAACCATAAATTTTTAACGCACTAAACATTTAGTTAATAAAAAAACAGTTTTCTCTCGTCCCCCTCCTCTTTGTTAAGAGGAGGGACGGGGTGGAGTAGAACCCAGCGTGAAGCGTAGAAAAAGTTTATTTACTGAGTTAGCCTTTTTTACAAAATTATTCTATATATAAATTTTATTGTAATTCTTAAATTTGGCGCGCCGTCAAACTCCATCCTGCCCTTCCTCTTATCCAAGAGGAAGGAACGATATAAACATGTTTTTAATCACAACAACCCGTTGTTCTTACCAACTTTTAATACATACTTATTTAAAGTATAATTATTATTTATAATGCGCGTTGTTAAATATTTTACACGCTCGGTATCGGATACTCCAAACACATCTCCTTCACCTGTTCCCTTATTCTCTCCAGCATCTCCGGTTCGTCTTTATTCTCAATCGCGCTATTTATCCAAACCGCGATTTTCTTGATTTCTTCCTCTTTCATTCCGCGAGTCGTAATCGCCGGCGCGCCGAAGCGGACGCCGGACGGATTCATCGGCGGATTGGGGTCGTTTGGTATCGTGGAACGGCTGACGGAAATTCCGACTTTATCCAAAATAATTTCCGCGTCTTTGCCTGACAATTCCTTTAAAGCCATATCAACTACCATTAAATGGTTGTCCGTGCCGCCTGAAATTACGCGATATCCCATATTTATAAATTCTCCGGCCAAAGTTTTCGCATTTTTTATTACCTGTTTGGCATATTCTTTAAAGTCGTCTTGCAAAGCTTCTTTGAACGCGACCGCTTTGGCCGCGATAATATGCTCATGCGGACCGCCCTGCATGCCCGGAAAAACAGCGCGGTCAATCTGCTTGGCGTATTTTTCTTTGCACATAATAATCGCGCCTCTCGGGCCGCGCAAGGTTTTATGCGTTGTTGTTGAAACAACATCAAAAATCGGCGTTGGATTATCCATTTCTCCGGCGGCGATCAAGCCGGCCGTATGGGCGATATCGGCAAAGGTATAAGCGCCGATTTCATCGGCAATTTCTTTGAATTTCTGCCATTCAATCTCCCGCGAATACGCGCTAAAGCCGGCAACAATCATTTTCGGCTTTTCCCGCAAAGCGATTTCTCTTACTTTTTCCATATCAATCCGTTCTGTTTCTTCGCCAACCTCGTATTGGACAAAATTATAAAGCATGCCGGAAAAATTAACCGGATGCCCGTGCGACAAATGTCCGCCATGGTCAAGCTTAAGCCCGAGCACTTTGTCGCCCGGTTTTATAAAAGCGAAATAAACAGCCGCGTTAGCCGGCGAACCGGAAAGCGGCTGGACATTGACATGTTCGGCATTAAACAATTTTTTCGCTCGTTCAATGGCTATGCTTTCCACAACATCCACGTATTCCTGGCCGCCGTAATATCTCTTGCCCGGATATCCTTCGCTGTATTTATTGGTCAAAACAGTCGCCATCGCTTCCAGCACCGCCCGCGATACGTAATTTTCCGAAGCGATCAGCTCCATGCCCTGGCTTTGCCTCTGCGTCTCGCGCCTTACCGCATCCATTATTTCAGGGTCTTGTTTTAATAAATTTTGATAATTTAACATAAAATTATATTATTATTAAACAGTTAATATGTTTTTATAATATGATAATTAAACCAATCTGTCAAAATAAATTTTTATTTCAAATAAAATAAAAAAGGGGCTGACCTTGGCGTCAGCCCCCTACCTTGTTCCGTCTTGTTTTTTAACCTAACCAGGAGCCCTCTTCCTGTGGCCAAGACGGGTTTGCGATGCTCATACACTCATCTTTTTTTCTCGATTCATCTTGAATAATAATTCGCCGACTATATAACTCAACTAAACTCTGCAAGATGAAGTCGAGAGAGATGTGCGCATAAAACATTTTTATCCCCCCTTTCTTTTTTTATTTTTCCTCTTCAGGTTTTTTGCCCGTAAATTCGCGGGCAAGCCGGTTTTAAATAATTCTTCTTTTTGGGGGTGAAAGAACGAAGATTGAAAGCGATATTTATCCAGTTCCGGATCGGTTTCCATATCCGCCAATATCACCTCAACGTTGGTGCCGTATCTTGGCATATCGTCCTCCTCAATAGTTTTATTTTAAAAATCCAAAGTGTTTTAACGCGGGTATAATATTCGGCCCTAAATCTTCGGGTAAATTATTAATATCAACCCATTTCCATTCTCTAATATCTTCTCCCTGTTTAATTTCACCAATTCGCTCGGCTAAAAAGTGCACCAAAATAATATCTATTGTTTCTTCCGACGTTTCTTTCCTGGTAAAGGTTATAAACGGCTCTTCGTTTAAAATGTTTATTCCAATGCCCATTTCCTCTTTAACTTCCCTTTTAGCATTATCAATTAAATCAGTTGAAAAATCCTCTACCCTTCCGCCACAAAACTTCCAGAAAGCCGTATCGCCATGCTTATTTAAAAGAACCTTGCCATTTTCAACTATTACCGGACCTGATGCTATGATTATTTTTGTCATAATTTTCTCCCTCCTTTTTTATTTTTTTATTAAAAATTATGTTTTCATTTTAACAATTGGCCTCCGCCTTGTCAAGGATTCGCGCGCCAGCCGATGACGACATTAAATGTCGTAAAAATTAATCAAGATCGCGTACGCGCCGCTGTTGCGTCGCGTCCGCTTTCATCATATAACTTTCGCTTAACCTATACCCCAGTTTCCTGTAATAATTTCGCGCGCCAATACCCGATATCACGGCTATTTTTTTATATCCGTTCTCGCGCGCGATTTTTTCCGCCTCGGCCATTAATTTTTTGCCCAATCCGGAGTGTTGAATTTTTTTATTTTCACCAACCGGCACCAACTCGCCATAAACATGCAATTCCCTAATCAACGCTGTGTTATTAAAAAAATTAAGCTTGTTCCATGTTTTGTGTTCCCCCGGCCGCGCGCCGCGCAGCGGGGCAGGCATGTTTTGTGTCCTTAATCTGCAAAACCCATAAAGAATTTTTCCGTTCTTGCTTTCAAAACTGATAAAATATTCTTGACCGCCCGACGCTTTATATTTAATAACTTTTAACTTTAAACTTTTAACTTTAAACTTGTGCTCGCGCGCTTCCCGGCATCTGATGCATTTGCATTCCGCGCCCGCGTCTTTTATAACCTGCCGCAGATTGGTAATTATATTGCCGGCGACAATTGATTCTCTTGGAATATCCCGTATTAATCTGATGATTCGCACATACTCGGGCACGTATTTTTTGCAATCTATAATTAATTTGCGCAAAATTTTGTCGCTGTACGGCTTGTATTTGCCGGCCTTCCACCATTTATACAACAAACTGCCGCGCGTAACTACCGTGGGGTAAAATTTAATCTGGTCCGGCTGGAATCGCTCATCGGAAAATAATCGCTTAAACATTTTTAAATCTTTGGCCGGCGTTGCTCCGGGCAGTCCGGGCATTATGTGATAAGTAACTTTAAAGCCGTAATTTTTCAGCAACTCGGTAGCGCGCGCGATTTCATCAACGCCGTGGCCGCGCTTGTTTAATTTTAATATTTTATCGTCAATCGCCTGCACGCCTAATTCAACCCGGGTGCATCCCAGCTCCCGCATTTGCAATAATTCTTCTTTATTAATATAATCCGGCCTTGTTTCAAGCGTCAGCCCGATAATTTTATATTTAGCTTTTTCATTTCTCTTCTGTTCCCCGGTTAACTCTTTTATTAATGTTGTCATCCTGAGCGCAGCGAAGGATCTCTGGTTAGTTGGCGCAGATTTGGTATTCACCATATTAGGTATTTTATATTGATTAACCTGAGATTCTTCGGGCTGCGCCCTCAGAATGACAGAACGAAAATCATTTGCCGCTTTAAAACATTGTGCTATGAACCAATATTTATAATTATCCGGCAAAACCGACCATGTTCCTCCGATAACAATCAACTCAATTTTTTCCGGTTTATGGCCATTTGCTTCCAAAGCGCTTAAACGCATTTGTGTCTGCAAGTAAGGATCATAACCGCAGCGAATCGCCCGCATTACCGCCGGTTCGTTGGACAAATAGCTTTGCGGCACATTTTTTTCAGTCGGGCAGTAAGCGCACTTGCCCGGGCAGGGATAAGGCATGGTTAAAACCGCAACCGGCGCGATGCCTGACATCGTCCGGACAGCGCGCTTGCGCAAAATATTTCGCAGAAGCGGAGCATGTTCCGTTCCCGCGTTATTTAATTCCTTTAAAATATCTGAATTCCGTAAAATCCCAATGCCATATTTTTTGGCGATTTTTCTCTTAGCCATCATCAAATCATCGCTTGTTTTTATATTTAATTTTAACAGCTCTCTTATTGCTTTTTGCATAAAGTATGATAAAATAAGTATATTATTAATACTTAACCATAAATTTATGACAAAAACAAGACTTCTGATTATTACTTGCTTTGCGCTTCTGTTAGTTGCGCCGGCAACAGTCCATGCTTTTACGGTAAAAACCGATAATTCGGTCTATGTGGCTCAAGGCGAAACCATTGAAGGAAATTTATTCGCCGCCGGTTCAACCATCACGATTGACGGCGCGGTAACGGGCGATGTCATCTGCGCCGGACAGTCAATCAACATCAACGGAACCGTTGAAGGAGATGTTATTTGCGCCGGACAGTCAATCAACATCAACGGCGCAGTTAATGGCAGCGTCCGCGCGGCGAGCAACAATGTTAATATTAACGGTCGTATCGCGCGCAATGTTATGGCATTCGGCGCCGGCGTTTACTTGGGGAAATCCGCCGAAGTGGGCTGGGATATGCTTGTAGGCGCCGCGACAGCGGAAATCAGGGGGAAAATCGGCCGCGATCTGCATGGCGGCGCGGCAAATGCCACAATAGCGGGCGAAGTCGGCAAAAATGTCAATCTTAGGATAGACAATCAAAACAAAAAAGACAGCGGCTTAATAATCGCCGATGAGGCGATAATCAACGGCAGTGTAACTTACACCGATAAAAATGAAGCCTCCATTGCGGAAGGCGCGAGCATTGCCGGCGCTGTTACTCATAATCTGCCTAAAATTTCAATCACTAAAAAGCAAAAAACACTTGGCTGGGCCTGGGGCAGATTGTATTCTATTTTTTCCGCTTTGGTAATTGGCTTGGTTCTAATCAGTTTATGGCGCGATGAAATTAAAAAATTGACCGATAAAATGTTAGACAAAGCCGGCGTTTCAATCGGCTGGGGAGCTGTTATTATGTCTTTAACGCCGATCGCGGCAATACTGTTATTGATAACTTTAATCGGCTTGCCTCTGGCTTTTATTTTAATGGGAGTGTGGCTGATCGCCTTGTTAATCAGCAAGATTTTAGTCGGTATTTTGGTCGGCCGCGGTTTGCTTGGCAGATTTTTGCCAAAACAAAAAGAGTCTATGATTTGGGCGATGGTTATAGGTATCGCGGCTGTCTGGATAATCTGCTCCCTGCCGTATATCGGCTGGCTGTTTTGCCTTGTCGCCGTATGGTGGGGATTAGGCGGAATCTGGCTGTATTTTAGAAAGAGTTAAATTTTGTACTATGCAAACCAATCCTGACATTTTCAAAGCATACGATATCCGCGGTGTTTACGGCCAAGATTTGGATGAAGAAACCGCTTATCGCTTGGGCAAGGCTTATGTTGAGTTTAGGCGCCAAGACGGCAAAGCAGGCGAATTAAATATTGTTGTTGCCGAAGACATGCGATTGTCGTCGCCGCGGCTTAAGCAGCCGCTGATCAAGGGCATAACTGAAGCCGGAGCCAATGCGGTTGACATCGGCCTTGCCTCAACTCCGACATTTTATTTCGCCGTCGCTTATTTTAACTATGGCGGCGGCTTAATAATTACCGCCTCGCACAATCCTAAAGAATGGAATGGATTTAAATTAGTCCGCGAAAAAGCCATACCGATTAGCGGAGAAACGGGTTTATATAAATTGCGCGATATGGCAATGGGCGGTCTGACCGCCCCGCAAGCGCCCGGGCCGCTTAAAAAGCGCGGCGAAACTATTAAAAAAGGCGATGTTTTAGAAATTC